>NZ_CAWUGC010000020.1:0-147982 GCF_963921665.1 Saezia sanguinis | reverse complement strand
TCTATCCACGCTTCAGCTAAGTAAGAGAAAGCTGCTGCCAACTCGCTTGAACTGCAGGCTCTGTAATAAATAAACCGCCAACTTATTTAGATGATTTTGTTTAGCTGAGGTTCGTTGTAATAACCACAATAGTAAAGTTGATAAATTTTAAAAGTGTGAATTATTTCACACTTTCCCATTGGACAGATCTCCCAAGCCATTGATATTGTGCAAATAGGTGCTTGCTTTATGCACCGGGCTATTTGAACAAGAGAGCGGCAAACCGAGGAGCATCATAATGAATAAAGTCCATAAAACGGTATGGAATCAGGCTTCAGGACAGTGGGTGGTTGTTTCTGAATTGGTTAAGGGGCATAGAAAGAGTAAAAGTGCTGTCAGCATACTGGCGCTGAGTGCATTGGCGTTGTTGCCTTCGGCTGTTGCATGGGCTGCAACGCCTGCTGGTATTTGTACAACTGTAGGGGCAGTGTCAACGTGCGACGGAGCCAATACGACGATTAATGCGCCGATCATTGAAGTCAGTGGTGCAGGGGCAACCGGTCCCAAAACGCTCAATGTGTCTAATGTGACCATTAATGGTGATGCGGCCACATTGCCAATAGACTGGCCTTCGATGATCAGTATGGCAGGTAATAACGGAGGGATTACGCCGCAGGATTATGGTTCTGTTACCTTGAATGTGGACAATGTAACGATGACCAAAACCGGGGCATCGGTCAATACCAGCGGATTGTACTTGCGTACCGATACAACGGATGCTACCGGTACAATCACCAGTAACGCACAGATTACGCTGACAGGAACAGCGGGGCGTACCGAAGGTATTTTGCTGGAGTCATTCAATGGCTACAGCTCTCTGCATTTACAGGCCGGGAGTGGCACCAGCAGCCAGATTCTGGTGAACAGCACAAGCGGGAATGGTGCCGGAGCCAGAGTGGTTGGTGTCAAGGGGGTGACCATCACGACTGACGCTGGCACTTTCATTCAGGTGATTGGCAGTACTTCCACTTCTGGTGGCAAAATTTACGGTATCCATGTGGGAAGTGGTTCTGCCCAGGCCGTCATTAACAATGGGGGAACGATTCAGACCAACGGGTACAATGGCCATGCCATATTGATTGAATCGCCTAAAGCTGAAATTACCAATACGGGTAATATCACGATATCAGGCCCGAACAGCTATGGTATTTATACCAACCAGCAGACCGGGACGAGCAGTGAGTCCTGGATTAGCAACAGTGCGGATATTGTCACCACCAGTTTTGAATCGGATGGGATTAGGACTGATCAAGCAGGGAGTGTCACAAATACCGCAACCGTTATTAACAGCGGCAAAATTACAACCAGCGGGCTGGTTTCTTTTGGTATTGATGTTTCGCAGATGGTCAGTACTGCAAGTGGCTCAATTACAGTACAGAATCAGGGTGATATCAAGACTACAGGCGGTGGGAATGCTTATGGCATTGGTGTGAATCAGTTGGTAGATAACGGTACGATGGGTGTCACCAACAATGCGCAGGTTGAAACGCAAGGTAGTTATTCTTACGGAATATATGCCAGACAAACAAACGCTGCAGACAGCGCTGTAACGGTGATGAATAACGATGAGATCAATACACTTGGAACCGGCGCTCATGCTGTTTATATATACCAAAGGGACAATGCGAACAGCACCATCGATGTGACCAGCAGCAGTACAGGGGTGATTGAAACACAGGGCAATGAAGCACATGGCATTTTTGCAGATGCCCGCAGTTCGGGTCTGACTCAAGTCAGCAATGCCGGTCAGATTACAACGACAGGAAGCACTTCACGGGGCATTTATGTTTCGGCCAGTCCCCTGTCAGGCACGGGTGGGGCGGTTGAAGTGAGCAATACCGGATCCATTCAAACTGACGGTGCCGACGCTGACGGTATTCGTGTGAATTCTGTGGGAACCGATGAGCTTAAAGTGCTTCAAGGTGCTACCGGAAATATCACCACGTTGGATGCCAGAGGCATTCATGTCACGGCTGATACGGGAGACGTACTGGTAACGGCCAGCGGTAACATTACTACCGGCCAGGCCACCGCCACCACGCACAACCATGGTATTGATGCAGGCAGCAACAGTGGTCAGACAGAAGTCGAGTTCAGCAACGGCACCATCAAGGTGGTGGGCACCAACACGGGTGGCGGCAACGCCATCGGCATCGCTGCATGGGACAGAGGCAGCACCAACAGCAGTGTACAAGCCTACATCAACCTGGGTGCTGGCGCCATTGTTGACGCCACCGAAGGCGTACTGGGGCTGCAAATCAGAAGCAACGGCACCGGGCAAATCGACATTGCCTCAGGAGCGCAAGTCCATGGCGGCCTGCTGGGCGGCGTACAACTCACCGGCACCGGCACCGGCATAGGCACCTACACCCTGAACAATGCCGGCGAAATCGATGCGATGAGTGACCTTGCTGTCCTCTCCTCAGCGCCTGCGGGCAGCACCCTGAGCATCACCAACGACGGCACCATCACCGGCTACCTCAGAGGCGGTGCAGAAGACACCACCTTCACCAACAACAGCTCCAACAGCTGGAACCTGAGAAACTTTGCCGACACCGATGGAGATGGCGTACGCGACACCAAAGCCGTTGCCGTCAGCGACTTTGGCGCTGGCAACGACACCTACATCAACACCGCCACCGGCACCCTGCGGCTGGCTGCTGTCAGCGGTGAAACCACCACCGTGACCACCGGTGAATACATACCGGCAGGTGCCCTCAGCAGCAGCAATGCAGGTATTGTGCACGGGCAGTTGCTTAACCTCAACCGCTTCGAGAACGCCGGCACCATTGACCTCAGCGCCAATGGACTGGCAGGTGATGTACTCGTCATCACCGGGGGCACCACCCCCGGCACCGATGGCGGCGGCCTCTACATCTCCAATGGCGGCAGCCTCATTGTCGACACCCACCTCAACGAAGGTGGTGTTAACAGCTTAAGCGACGTTCTGGTGGTAGACAACGTACAAATGGGCAGTGGTGCCACCCGCATCATCGTCAACCCCATGATCGGCAGCACCGGAGGCCTCACCATTGATGACGGCATCAAAATCGTCGAAGTCATGGGCACCCAGGATGCCGGCAGCTTCGTACTCGATGCACCGGTTACCTACGGCGCCTTTGAATACATCCTCGTACAAGGCACACTGCCCGGCAACGAAAGCCACTGGCACCTGCAAAACTACGACACCACCAGCAGCAACAACAACTGGTGGTGGGACTGGGCCAACCGCGCCCTGTGGAACCCTAACATCGGCTCCTACCTGGGCAACCAGTATGCAGCAGCCACCATGTTCAACCAGAACATCCTGGACCGTCGCGACAGCACCCGCTCGCCCGACCAGACCATCTGGATGCGCAGCAACTACAACCGTGCCCAAAGCGACATCCTGAACGGCAAACAGGAAGTCACCATCAAAACCGGACTGCTGCAAATCGGTGCTGACCTGATCCAGCAGGACAACCTGGTGGCAGGCGTATACGCCGGCTATGGGCATAGTGACATCGACAACAAATCCAGACAAACCGGCACCAGTGCCGACGGCAAAGTCAACGGCTATCAGGTAGGTGTTTATGGCAGCTGGCTGCCCGACAACAACGTAGGCCTGTTTGCCGACGTCTGGGCCTACTATGCGTGGTACGACAACAAACTCAGTGGCGCAGCGCAATACAGCACCACCAAATACGACAGCACCGGGTATGCGCTGTCAGGAGAAATCGGCTACGGGTTTGAACTCAGCCAGCAGGAGAATGGCCGCTCGTGGATACTCGAGCCCCATGCCCAGCTCATCTACACCCATGTTGATGCAGACGACTTCTACGACAGCCACGGCACCTGGTACAGCAGCAACAAAGGCAGTGGCATCCAGACCCGGCTGGGAGCGCGGCTGTATGGGCAGAATGCGCCCGGGCAGCATGGTGTCAACCCATTCATCGAAGCCAACTGGCTGCACAACAACCTGGACAGCGGCGTGAGCCTGAACGGGTACCAGGTCAGCAGTGACATTGGGAAGAACGTAGGGGAAGTCAAGATCGGCTTACAGGGCCAGGTCACAGACAGGCTGAGTGTGTGGGGCCATGTGGGAGCGCAGAGAGGCTCAGAGAGCTTTGAGCGTTATGAGTTCCAGCTTGGGCTGGGCTGGCAGTGGTAAGACACGCGAGCAGATGAGAGAGTAACAACAAGGGGGCCACAAGCCCCCTTGTTCTTTTTTAACTGCCGGATTGGTTGGATGCCGTTAAGTGGGTGCAGATCAGTCGCAAAGGGGATGAGTTTTTTAGACCATAAATAAATTAAAAAATCAAGTTGTGATGAGCCGTGTTTGTTAGCTACAACTGAGAGGCGAATAAAAACAGAAAGTGTGAAATTTTTAACGAACTCTGAATAGACAGTTCGGAGACCCCCTTGATATGGTTCGGGAGGGGCACTTTGGGTGCCTGAATGATGTAAATAAGAAGTGCAATAAAGAATGAGGGCATAAATGAACAAAGTGCATAAAACAGTATGGAACCAGACGTTAGGGCAGTGGGTCGTAGCCTCGGAGCTGGTAAAAGGTCAATCAAAAAGTAAGACGCTGAAAGTAACGGCAACAATCAAAGAGAAGGAAAGTGCGCATGGCACTTTCAAGTATCTGGGCGGGTTGGTTGTTGGCGCTGGCCTGGCATTGAGCCTGGCACCGGCATTTGCGGCAACCTGCACAACTTCCGGTGGGATACGTTATTGTGAGCAAAGTACCGCCAATGAAGTATTGAACTATGATGAAACGGGCCTGACGGTGCCTATCTATGTTCAGGGGACTTCAATTGCAGGTGGAGAGGCGCAAGCCACACTGACGTTGAATGACAGCAGCATAACAGGCGCAGCGAGTGGGCATGGCATTCTTGTGCGTGGTGAAGGCGCTTCATTGGTGCTTAATGGTACAAACTCGGTCACGCTGAATAATACAGCCAACGACACAGCCATATTGGTGATGGGTAACTATGGCAGTGGTGGTGATGCATCCATCGTTGTGAATGACCGGTTGGATATCAATGTCAACCATGCCGGTATGACCACTGCCGATGGTTTGGAAACGCATGGTGTGAACAGCAGCATCATTCACCATGGACAAGGGCGTATTGAGACCAATGGCGGCAATGCCATTTGGGCAGATGCAAGCAACAGAGCAGAGGTGATTATTGATGGTTCCTCTGTTGACCTGGTTGTTTCGGGCGACAGCAACAATGGCATTAAGGTGAGCTCGCAAGAAGCGGTTGTGGATATTTCCAACACGTCGATTACGACCTCAGGTACAAGTGCCAATGGCATATTTGCCAGAGGCAATAACGGTGAAGTTAATGTGAACGTCAACAACAGCACGATCGAGGCTGCGGGTTATGATGCTGCCGGTATTCGCGCTGAGCAGGCATCAGGGGCGACCACCGGCGATATCATTGTGACAACCGGCACGAACAGCACGATTATCTCCAATGGTGTTCAGGCCGAAGGCATTCATGCCTATATGGGCAGCGAATCATACGGTGGTGTGGCCAGCAGCGGCAATGTGATTGTGAACGCGGGGGGACGCATTACAACGCATGGCAATACGTTGGCAGAAGGTATTTATGGCGCCATCACGCATTCACAGGCTACTGGTAATGTGGATATTACGTTAGGCGGCACGATACAGACGACAGGCACGGGCGGTTCGGGGAACCGCGGTATTTTGGCCAGGCAGTATGGTTCTGGTGACGTCATTGTCAGACACCTGGGTGACAATATTCAAACTGCCGGCAACAATGCCTATGGGATTGAGGTTGGCACAGGGGGAACGGGTACAGATGGCGGTGTTTCTGCATCTGTCGGAGATGTTGGCGTTTTGGTGGCTGGCAGCATTAACACTTTTGGTGTGAAAGCGCATGGCGTATTTGTCAATGTGCAAAATAACGCCAATGCGATTGAGGTGGTGAACAGCGGCAATATCACGGTAAGAGGCAACGATACCTCAGGCATCCGGGTGAACTCTACCGGAAGCGGTGATATTCTGGTGCGTCACGAAGCGGGGGCTTCGATTACATCCGAAGGGACCAATACGGCCGACAGTGACACTGAGCGGACAGATGCCATTTATGTCGTGAAAAGTGCCGGGGCAACCGGTGACATTACGGTGATTGCCAATGGAGATATCACAACCGATGGCGCCAACCGCGCGACAGGTGTTCATGCGGCACATCTGGGCGATGGGGATGTGTTTGTAGGCGGCTCAGGCAATATCACAACAACGGCCACCAACAATGCAGGTACCAGTGTTTACAGCCATGGCATGGTTGCTTTGACCAGTGCGGGAGCCAATGGCAATGCGACGGTGAGTTATGAAACCGGCACGGTGACCACAGGTGGTGATAATGCGGTTGCGCTTTATGCGGCCAGTTCGGGTGCCAGTGGCAATGCACTGGTGGAAAATAATGCCGGAACGCTGACAACCAGCGGCACTGGCAGCCATGGCATGTATGTCAGCAATACCACAACGGCAGGGGGAACGGCTTCAGCAACGAACCTGGATGGCACGATTACCACAACAGGTACCGGCGCGCATGGCATTTATGCCACCTCCGCACAGGGGAAGATCACTGTTTCTAATACGGACAGTGCTATTACCACGTCCGGGCAATCAGCACACGCCGTTTATGCTCGTATCAACAATGCCGGGGTTGCCAGCGACGGCATGCTCATTGAGCAGACCGGCGGCACTTTTGAAACCGCAGGCTATGACAGCCATGGCATCTTCGCACTAACCAATGCAGCGTCGGGCGATATTGATGTGACGATGACCGATACAGTGATGACGCTGAAAAACGGTAACAGTGACGGTATCGATATTCAGAGCCAGTACACAGGCGCATCCAATGTCAATATCAATGTGACGACCAATGGCGGAGAAATCAACCTGGTGGACCCGGCAGTGGCAGCCACGGCGGGTGCCAACTATGGTATTGTGGTTTTGCAACGCTATGGGGCTTCCTCAGGGAATATCACCATTACCAATAACGGTACCAACATCAGTACTGGGCTGGCTGCGGACGGTACTTCTACAAATTCAACGGCCATTCATGCGGCATTTTCTGATAATGCCGCTTCGTCGGGCAATATTGAAATTTTTAACTCCGGCACATTGTCCACTCAGGGGACAAATGCAAACGGCATATATGGTGGAAGTGTTGGGACCGGAGATATCACCATTACCAACACCGGCGATATCACTGCGGCAGATGGGCGCGGGATTTATGTTGCGGCCAATACGGGAGACGTATTGGTAACCGCCAGCGGTAACATTACTACCGGCCAGGCCACGGCCACCACGCACAACCATGGTATTGATGCGGGCAGCAACAGCGGCAAGACAGAAGTCGAGTTCAGCAACGGCACCATCAAGGTGGTAGGCACCAACACGGGTGGCGGCAACGCCATCGGCATCGCCGCATGGGACAGAGGCAGCACCAACAGCAGCGTACAGGCCTACATCAACCTGGGCTCTGGCGCCATTGTTGACGCCACCGAAGGCGTCCTGGGCCTGCAAATCAGAAGCAACGGCACCGGGCAAATCGACATTGCCTCAGGAGCGCAAGTCCATGGCGGCCTGCTGGGCGGCGTACAACTCACCGGAACCGGCACCGGCATAGGCAGCTACACCCTGAACAATGCCGGCGAAATCGATGCGATGAGTGACCTTGCTGTCCTCTCCTCAGCACCTGCGGGCAGCACCCTGAGCATCACCAACGACGGCACCATCACCGGCTACCTCAGAGGCGGTGCAGAAGACACCACCTTCACCAACAACAGCTCCAACAGCTGGAACCTGAGGAACTTTGCCGACACCGATGGAGATGGCGTACGCGACACCAAAGCCGTTGCCGTCAGCGACTTTGGCGCTGGCAATGACACCTACATCAACACCGCCACCGGCACCCTGCGGCTGGCTGCTGTCAGCGGTGAAACCACCACCGTGACCACCGGTGAATACATACCGGCAGGTGCCCTCAGCAGCAGCAATGCAGGTATTGTGCACGGGCAGTTGCTTAACCTCAACCGCTTCGAGAACGCCGGCACCATTGACCTCAGCGCCAATGGACTGGCAGGTGATGTACTCGTCATCACCGGGGGCACCACCCCCGGCACCGATGGCGGCGGCCTCTACATCTCCAATGGCGGCAGCCTCATTGTCGACACCCACCTCAACGAAGGTGGTGTTAACAGCTTAAGCGACGTTCTGGTGGTAGACAACGTACAAATGGGCAGTGGTGCCACCCGCATCATCGTCAACCCCATGATCGGCAGCACCGGAGGCCTCACCATTGATGACGGCATCAAAATCGTCGAAGTCATGGGCACCCAGGATGCCGGCAGCTTCGTACTCGATGCACCGGTTACCTACGGCGCCTTTGAATACATCCTCGTACAAGGCACACTGCCCGGCAACGAAAGCCACTGGCACCTGCAAAACTACGACACCACCAGCAGCAACAACAACTGGTGGTGGGACTGGGCCAACCGCGCCCTGTGGAACCCTAACATCGGCTCCTACCTGGGCAACCAGTATGCAGCAGCCACCATGTTCAACCAGAACATCCTGGACCGTCGCGACAGCACCCGCTCGCCCGACCAGACCATCTGGATGCGCAGCAACTACAACCGTGCCCAAAGCGACATCCTGAACGGCAAACAGGAAGTCACCATCAAAACCGGACTGCTGCAAATCGGTGCTGACCTGATCCAGCAGGACAACCTGGTGGCAGGCGTATACGCCGGCTATGGGCATAGTGACATCGACAACAAATCCAGACAAACCGGCACCAGTGCCGACGGCAAAGTCAACGGCTATCAGGTAGGTGTTTATGGCAGCTGGCTGCCCGACAACAACGTAGGCCTGTTTGCCGACGTCTGGGCCTACTATGCGTGGTACGACAACAAACTCAGTGGCGCAGCGCAATACAGCACCACCAAATACGACAGCACCGGGTATGCGCTGTCAGGAGAAATCGGCTACGGGTTTGAACTCAGCCAGCAGGAGAATGGCCGCTCGTGGATACTCGAGCCCCATGCCCAGCTCATCTACACCCATGTTGATGCAGACGACTTCTACGACAGCCACGGCACCTGGTACAGCAGCAACAAAGGCAGTGGCATCCAGACCCGGCTGGGAGCGCGGCTGTATGGGCAGAATGCGCCCGGGCAGCATGGTGTCAACCCATTCATCGAAGCCAACTGGCTGCACAACAACCTGGACAGCGGCGTGAGCCTGAACGGGTACCAGGTCAGCAGTGACATTGGGAAGAACGTAGGGGAAGTCAAGATCGGCTTACAGGGCCAGGTCACAGACAGGCTGAGTGTGTGGGGCCATGTGGGAGCGCAGAGAGGCTCAGAGAGCTTTGAGCGTTATGAGTTCCAGCTTGGGCTGGGCTGGCAGTGGTAAGACACGCGAGCAGATGAGAGACAACAAGGGGGCCACAAGCCCCCTTGTTGTTTTAAGGCTTGCTGTTGCCAGTGCGGCAATGAGGTGTGTTCAACTGAATGGATTTCAGTTGACGGGGAATGTTTCCAGATCATGCGCCATTACCGTGGCCGGGAATATGGCACGGCATTCTTCCAGCAAACGGGGTTCGTCCATCTGGTGGTAACGGGCGCTGATGTGCGTGATGATCAGTTGTTTTGCCTGGCAGTCTTTGGCAAACTGTGCAGCCTGCGTGGTGGTGGCGTGTCCGCGTTCATTGGCTTTTTCGGAAAAAGCGGCTTCCAGCGTGGCTTCGTGTACCAGAATGTCGGCATGGCGCGCCAGTGTCACGGCCTGCGGGGCTGGCGCGGTATCTCCCATGATGGTGATGATTTTGCCCGGTGTTGCCGGGTGAATGTAGTCCTGGCCGTTAATGATGCGCCCGTCAGGCAGGGTGATGGTTTGTCCGTTTTTGAGCTGTTGCAGATGGGGGCCGCTGGGAATACTGTCGCGCTGGAGTTTGCCGGCATCCAATGCGCCAGGCAATGCAGACTGTTCAATGCGGTAACCAAAGCATTCCACACGGTGTTCCAGATGTGCGGCGTGCACGGTGAATTGTGGCTGCTGCATGATGGTGCCTGGCTGTATTTCGTTGATGGTCAACGGGTAGGTCAGGTAAGAAGCGGTCATTTCCAGTACCGTTTCCAGATAGCGGCGTATGCCTGGCGGGCCATATACGGTGAGCGGCTGCGGACCGGTGGACATGGAACGGCTGGTCAGCAGCCCTGGCAATCCCAGGATGTGGTCGCCATGCATGTGGGTAATAAATATCTGTTCAATTTTTTGCGGATTCAACCCGCTGCGCATGATCTGGTGTTGTGTACCTTCGCCGCAGTCAAACAGCCAGATGCCCTGTTGCTCTTTGAGCAGGTTGAGTGCAATGCTGGTGACGTTGCGCCTGAGCGTGGGAACGCCGGCACTGGTGCCTAAAAACTGTAATTCCATGAGGCGCTTTGGCAATGCGTATTGGTGATGAAGACGTTATTGTATCGGACTGGGGGTTGAAAATAACCTGTGTGGATGAGGCATAAAAAAACCACGGCATGGTGAAATGCCGTGGTCATCAGGAAGGAAGAATCGGTTCGTCAGCTTAGGCGCGGGTTAAACCGGCGCTCGTGCTGGGTTCTGTATGCGTGGGTGTGTTGTGCTGCGGGTGGTGTTCGTGCATGCTCAAGTCTTGCGCGATACCCTTGGCACCCCGTTTACGTGAATCCGGCATCAGGAAGCCCATGAAGGTGACCATGATGGCCATGCAGACAACGTAGACGTAGAACACGCTGGGGATGTTCCAGTCTTTGAATTGCAGCGCCAGGTATTCGGCAGAACCGCCGAAAATGGCATTGGCGATGGCATAGGGAAAGCCCACGCCCAAAGCGCGTACGTGCGGCGGGAACAGTTCTGCTTTGAAGATACCGCTGATCGATGTATAGAAACTCAGGCCAAACATTGGAATGAGCAGCACCAGCGTGGTGACAATGGGTGAATGACCCTGGCCCAGGAATGTCAGAACCGGATAGGTGACAACGGCCATGAAAATACCGAACGTGATGATGTGGTTGCGCCGGCCGACACGGTCAGACCAGGCCCCGACAAACGGTTGCATGATCATGAACAGAATCAGCACAACCGGGAAAATCATGTGCACGATATTCGGGTCCATGCCAGCCGTGTTGACCAGGAACTTCTGCATGTAGGTGGTGTATGTGTAGAAACACAGCGAGCTGGCAGCGGTAATGCAAAATACCAGCATGACGCCTTTTTTGTAGTTTCTCAGGCCTTTAATGGTGCCAGCCTCTTTGTTTTTCTGCGCGTCGGAAGGTGCGGTTTCATGCAGCTTGCGGCGCAGATACAGTGCAACCAGTGCTGCGGCAGCACCAATCAGGAACGGAATACGCCAGCCCCAGGCAACCATTTCTTCTTTGCTCAGCAGCAGGCCCAGTACCAGCAGAACCAGTGTGGCCAGCAACTGTCCGCCAATCAGCGTGACGTATTGGAACGAAGCCAGGAAACCGCGGTTGCGCGAAGTGGCGACTTCACTCATGTAGGTGGCTGTCGCACCGTATTCGCCACCGGCGGAAAAGCCCTGCAGCATACGTGCCAGGGTCAGGAATACCGCTGCCCAAAGGCCGTTGATTCCCCAGCTTTCCAGGGTGCTGAAAGTGGGAAGAATGGCAATGACCAGTGAGCCCAGACACATCAGAACAACCGAGAGCAGCAGTGATGCCTTGCGGCCTTTGCGGTCGGCGATACGGCCGAAAAACCAGCTACCAACTGGCCGCATGACAAAGCCGATGCCGAATACGGCGGCGGCTTTGAGCAATTGGGATGTTTGGCTGCCCGTTGGGAAAAACTGCGATGAGAAGTAGATTGCTGCAAACGAATAGATGTAAAAGTCATACCATTCGACCAGATTGCCGGTGGCACTGGCAACGATGGCTTTGACGCTTTTTCTGGTTTCTGCGCGTTGTTGTGCTTTCAGTTCTGCTGCGCTGTGAGCGGTTGTTGTCATATCAAAATACTCTTTAGTCAAAAATAAGCTGAGTCCAACAAAGCAATAAAATGCCATGCGCATGGGCGTTCAGAAGCGGTGAAGCTAAGGACGCTTATGTGCAATGCAATGTTTTGCTGTAGATGATTCAGTTATTCGTTATCAATATTTTTAATAGAAATGTGCTTCAGACTGCATTTCGCTGCATGAGAGCACAATTCTGGTTGCATACTGCTTCAGCCATAAAAAGGTTGTCTCCAAGGCTTGGCAGCATGATCTGCCTGGCTTGTACTTGCTCAACAGAGCACTTGCCGGGCGGATGGTACATTTTGAAGCCAAGCCAGGGGAGTTATAAATAGGGGAAACCATGAGCAAAAAGTGAAACGCCGTTTCGCAAAGAGAAACGTGGTGTGTTGTGCGTATGCAAAAAGTAACGCCGGGTTTTGCCATGGAAATATCTGTCTATCAATGTGTTTGTAGGCTAATGAGTTTAATTGTGCAGATGCGAATTTTGGTCTGGCTTCATGTGTGCAGGAAAAATGGAAATGCAGGAAAGCAGGAATAATCTTCAGACTATTTTTTTCAAAAATAACAAAACAAGTACAATAGACGCTGTTCCGAGGAGCGTTGCGACCTTGCGCTGGAGTGTGTATTTCAGTTGATGGGGCCAGGCTCGGAGATCTCATACGTTTAAATGACAAACGGCGCTCACCCACCTGATAAACAGGCATGGTGTGAGCGAAGCTGCTGCTGTGCTGCGGGTGGGCGTTATCAATTGAATATAAAAGGATTGATCAATGAATGCTGTAGCACAACCACAAGTGACTGTAGACCACGTTGTTGCTGATTTAAAACTGGCTGGCTGGGGTCGCAAGGAAATTAAGATCGCTGAAACGGAAATGCCCGGGCTGATGGCGATTCGTGAAGAATACGCCGCCAAACAGCCGCTCAAGGGTGCCCGCATTGCAGGCAGCCTGCACATGACGATTCAGACTGCCGTGCTGATTGAAACACTGCAGGCGCTGGGTGCACAGGTGCGCTGGGCTTCATGCAATATTTATTCAACGCAGGACCATGCGGCTGCGGCCATTGTGGCCAATGGCGCGGATGGCAAGGGTACGCCGGTGTTTGCGGTGAAAGGCGAGTCGCTGACAGAATACTGGGAATACACACACCGTATTTTTGAGTTTGGCGACCAGGGCGCTGAAAACGAAGGCCCGAACATGATTCTGGACGACGGGGGCGACGCCACGTTGCTGATGCACCTGGGCAGCAGGGCAGAAAAAGATGCCGCTGTGATTGCCAGCCCGAAAAGCGAGGAAGAGCAGGCTTTGTTTGCAGCGATCAAAGCACGACTGGCGAAAGATGCCAACTGGTACAGCCGCAAACTGGCCAAGATTGTCGGCGTGACCGAAGAAACGACTACCGGGGTGCATCGCCTCAATGAAATGTCGGCCAAGGGTACTTTGCTGCTGCGCGCCATCAATGTGAACGATTCGGTGACCAAGAGCAAGTTTGATAATCTGTATGGCTGCCGCGAATCGCTGGTGGATGGCATTAAACGCGCCACAGATGTGATGATTGCCGGCAAGATTGCGGTGGTGTGCGGTTATGGTGATGTAGGCAAAGGCTGCGCACAGGCCATGCGTGCATTCTCGGCACAGGTATGGGTAACCGAGATTGACCCGATTTGTGCCCTGCAGGCCGCGATGGAAGGCTATAAAGTGGTGACGATGGAAGAGGCCGCGGACAAGGGCGATATTTTTGTGACCACGACCGGCAACAAGGATGTGATCCGCTACGAGCACATGGAGAAGATGAAGAATGAAGCCATTGTGTGCAACATTGGTCACTTCGACAATGAAATTGATGTGGCATCCCTTTCCAAATGCAAGTGGGAGGAAATCAAGCCGCAGGTGGACCATGTGATTTTCCCCGATGGCAAACGCATCATTCTGCTGGCACAGGGCCGTCTGGTGAATCTGGGCTGCGCCACCGGGCATCCAAGCTATGTGATGTCTTCTTCATTTGCCAACCAGACTCTGGCACAGATTGAGCTGTATACCAAGCCCGATGCATACAAGGCAGGGCAGGTGTATGTGCTGCCCAAGATTTTGGACGAGCATGTGGCGCGCCTGCAGCTTTCCAAGCTGGGCGTCAACCTGACGGTGCTGACCGATGAACAGGCCGCATATATCGGCGTGTCCAAGCAGGGGCCGTATAAAGCGGACACTTATCGCTATTAAGCTACAATAAAATCTGGAACACCACCGGCAGAAGGTATTGTTCTGCCGGTGGTTTTTTTCACAAAAAGTATGTTGATGTTATGAGAAGTGAGGTGTACGTAACATGGAGCTGATTGCATTGCCGACATTGAGTTACGAACAGGCACAGGAACTGATCAAAAAGCATGCGGGAAGCGTATTGAACGATGCAGAGGTGGCGCTGCAGGCGCATGAGTCTGAAGAGGATGATTACCGCCCGGCTGAGATTCGTTTTTGTGATGGTGATTTTGAGCTTGATGAACTTGCAGCTTCATGCGATTGCCTGATTGTGAACGGCAATCTGCATGTGAAAGGGCTGCTTGAAACATGCCACGAGGTTGAAGAAGGCGCATTGATCGTATTGGGCAACGTAACGGCCGGCAATGTGATTGTGCATGATTCATGGTGCGTGATTAGCGGTAACTTTCATGCCGGGCATGTATACGCAAACTCTTCGAATAACTGTGGCATGGTGGTTGGTGGCAATGTGCAGGCTGAATCGCTGGTGGAGTTTGGTCAGCATATCCATGTGATGGGCGATGTTCAGGCTGATCTGGTGCTGTCGGGCATGAATCAAATTCAGACCGATGGGCAGGAACATGCAGCCATGCGGCTGGATCGTGCCACAGGCGTACAGCAAAAACTGACAGAGGTATTTCAGCCGCTATGTGTGGAGGCTGATCCCGAATCGAAAAAACAGTTTCTGGAAGAAGATGTTTACTGCAACATGCTGCGGCTTGGCGAGAATCCGTTGATCGTCTGACGGTATGTTCTGCTGTACCGGATCAATTCCGGTACAGCAGGCCATGCGGCGCTTTTTCATCCATGATCAAAGGTGTCGCAAATAAACAGGCACAGCGTATGCTGAAAGTCGCCATCACCATATTGACTGAAAAATAACAGCACCAGCCAGCGTTCATCATCCATTTGCCATGCGCTGGACTGGCTGGAGTCCCCCTTGAAAATCACGTCATCTTCCTCCGGTTCCCCTAGAATCTGTACCAGTTGTTGTTGCAGTCGCTGGTAGTTTTCATTGAAGGCATGGTCGCTTTGATCGCTCAAAAACGGATAACTGGACCAGTCGGTTTCGCTGTAGTAGCTCACGGCCAGTGTTTTGATCGCACCGTGGAGGATATCTTCAGGTTCCAGGTCTTCGTCAATGGCATATTCATCTGCGGTATCGTCTTCGCGTGCCCCGCCAAATACATGGTCAATAAAACAGAAGTCACGTGCCGGTGCGGCGCGCAATGTGTCAATCAGTTGCTGTAACTGCTCATTGGTATAGTTTAAGTTGCGACAGGCGTCGCGGTTAAAGAACAGGCCGGGTTGCTTCATCTGTTCGATGGGGTAGGTTTTCAGTATTTGCCCGGCAGCGTTTTTTAATGTGGCATGTTCATGGTCAAAGTGAAGTGTGGCGATGGCCGAGCCGTCCGGGAAAACGTATTCAATGGTGTTTTGATGTGTGATAAAAGCAGGCAAAAACCGCAGGCTCCCGACCAATTCGTGGTAGTTGTTCCTGCTGCTGTCGTGGTTGCTCAGCGGTTCTATCCAATGGTCTTTGAAAATGGTCTGCCCTTCGGGCGTCAGCAGGCCCCAGCGTGCAGCTTTGGTGCAGATGAGTGTGACGCCGCTGTGTTGAAAGAATGGGTGGGCATATTCAATATCGAGTGGCGCAAATTCGATATGCATTTCACCCCCGGGCTGTTTGAGAAAACCATTGTGAGTGCGGATCAGCCCGCAGTTGAGGTCTTGCGGGGAGAAGGCGTGATACCGGTTGTCGTAAATAATTTCGCCCTGGGTATTCAGGCACACGCTGGGTTTGTAATACGTAACGGCTAGCCCCTGTTCGCTGAAGTCCGTCATGAAGCTGTAGTTGGGTTTGACGGTCCATTCGCCCTTGTCGTTGATTAAACCGAACTGGCGGGAGGCTTCATCTTCAAAGCGGGCAATGCCATCAGGGGTGAATGCATGTCCCCGGCCCTGCCTGGCATCAATGGCTTTTTCACCCTGGCGGTTCAGATAAATGGTGTAGGTTTTACTCTTTTCCCGATAAACGATGGGGGCCAGGCCATATGCGCCAAAGCCACCGATGGTATGGATTTTGGCCTGCTCCGAAACAGCAGAAGGTAGGGGTTGTTTTTCACCGCTTTGCAGGTCGATGAGCAGCAGGGTGCCTTGCTCGGTTAACGCCAGGCACAGGTGCTGGTCCGCTGTTGTCAGTTGCGGGTATTCGCAGGGAACCACCAGTTTGCCCTGGGTGTTGACCATGCCCCAGCGTTTGTTCTGGCACACACGGGCATAGCCTTCCAGGCTGAAAATGCGTGCTTCACTGTATTGAGGGGGAATGGCCCACTGACCCGTGTGATTGATGTAACCCCATTGGCCGCTGACATCACAAGCGTTCAGGTAGGGTTGCTGATCATCTGATAGGGCAACGGCTCCTACACCGCTTACACCAATATCAAGTAAATCGCCTTTTTCGTTGAATAAAACGGGAAAGCTATGACCAGACTGGCCCAGAATTTCGATTGCCCAGATATAAGGCTGCATTACGACATCTCCAGCGAAGTGCAAAATAGTGTTTGTGGGGTTCTAGGTGGCTTTTATCAGCGGGGCTGATAGTTGCATTTAATCGTATCACAATGGTACATTCTGCAATTCAATGATGAGTGCCGGTTGATGACCTGACAGCATGCGGTTGGCATGCACGGTGTTGCAATCAGGGCCATGTATAAGGAAGCATATGGATTTTGATCACCTGGATGAGCAGTTGCGTGAAACTGCGGCGGACTGGCGGCTGAGCAATGAGGAGCGTGACGAGCTCAGGCAGCTTGGCAAGGTGCTGGATCCTGAGCGTATCCGTTTTATGCGCAACCGTGCTTTTGACATGGTGCGCGAAATGATGCATTCCGGGTTGGAGCGGCAAGAAGTGATGCAGGGGTTTAAATGGCTGGAGCAGGTGGTGAAAACGCTGGATGCCGCCTCTGCGCCGCAGCGTATCAAGGCGAGCGCTTATTTCAGCCCGGGGGATGCCTGCCGCCATGCCATTCGTTCGTTATGCCGTGGTGCGCGCAGCAGTGTGGATGTCTGCGTATTTACCATTGCCGACAATGTGCTCAGCGACGAGCTGCTCGCATGCCACAAGCGTGGTGTGCAGGTTCGTGTGATTACCGATAACGAAAAGCAGCATGATGCGGGCAGCGATATCGAAATACTGCAACAGGCCGGCATCGCGCTGTGTATGGACCACAGCGAATACCACATGCACCATAAGTTTGCGGTGTTTGACCGCAGAATTCTTTTGAATGGCAGTTTCAACTGGACGCTTTCGGCCAGCCGGCACAATGAGGAAAATGTGTTGACGACGGATAACCCGGTGCTGGTCAGCCAGTATTTGCAGCATTTTGAATTGCTGTGGCAGCGTTATCGCTAGTGCCAGCCTGCCAGGTGTTTTGCCGCCTGGCAGCTCTGCTCAGGCCGGGATCGGCAGCGGACTCAGGGGCTTGATCTCTTTCAATACGAACATGGTGTGCATTTCTTTGATGCCCGGCAGCCGGCGTATCACGGTCATGGCAAAGTCGGCGTAGCTGTCCATATCGGTTGCAACCACCTGAAGCAAAAAATCAGCTTCGCCGGCAATGGCGTAACAGGCGATCACATTGTCCAGGCTGTGCACGGCGTTTTCAAAGCGCAGTGCTTCGTCGTGTGAGTGGGTGTCGATCTGAATGCGGACAAACACCAAAACGCCCAGCCCAACGGCTTTGCGATCAATGACGGCTTTGTAGCCGGTAATAATGTGTTCATCCTCCAGCTTCTTGACATGCCGCCAGCAGGGCGAGGCTGACATGCCGATGCGGGTGGCCAGTTCCTGGTTGGTCAGTTTTCCTTCCATCTGCAGTGTGCGCAGTATGCGAATATCCGTTTTTTCCAGTGACATGGTTATTTATTCCCGATTTTTAGTTAATTGAAAAAGATTTTTTCTAATTATTGTTTTTTTAAAGTAAAAAAGAAATCATTTTTCTTTATATGAGGAATATATTAAGGCATTAATTTTTCTACAGGAGATTGACCATGCCGCATTTATCTGGCCTCACACCACCACTGACACCATCCGGGCGCTCTGCACTGGTGCCGCTGCCGCCATGGCATTATGCGGGCGAAGTGATTTCGTTGCGGTTTGCTGTTGATACCAAAGCCGCGCAAACTTTGCTGCCAGCCGGTTTTGGCAATGCGACAGGAACAGCGTACGGGCATTTTTGCGACTGGCAATCGACCACCGATGGCTGGGAACTGCTTGACCCTGTATATGCCCAGTACAAGGAGTTTTTTGTTTTGATTGAAGCCATTGACCAGGCCGGGAGCAAAAGGCTGTATTGCCCGTTGATCTGGGTGGATCAGGATATTTCCATGATGAGGGGGTTGTTGCAAGGCTGGCCAAAAAAACTGGGACAGGTCTGGATGACGCGTTCTTATGGCATTGACCACCCGGCTGCGGCTTACCGCAAGGCCGGGTGCAGAATGGGTGCGAGCCTGGCAGTCAAAGACCGGCGTCTGGCCGATCTGGCGCTGACGCTGACCGGTGCGCCGGGAGAACGGCTGGGTTTTCTGGCTTTGCCGACATTTGGGCTGGTGTGCGCGCCGAGCATCATTGGCACGCCGGGTTCCGGTGCGCATCAACTGGTCAGGGCCAGTGTGGCGTCAAGTATGGTCGGCGCATTTCATCAGGCGGCGGGGACATTGCGGTTTTATGAAAGCCCGCATGATGAGCTGTCATTGCTTTGCCCGCTGGGGGAGGTGTCTGCCAGTGTCGGGGCTTTTGCATTGAGTGTGACAGGCGCAGAAGCTGTTGCTGCATAGTTCAATCGTTACATGTGATGAAATATCCATTTTTATTGATGCTATTTCCCTTAACCCCCTTGAAATTTGGTGGTGAAGTCTCTATTATTAGCACTCGTTAGGGGTGAGTGCTAATAATGCCTATGCATACATCAATGCACTCACTGGTTTTTAGTTTTACAAAGCGGCAGCACATGGTCTGATATGACAAACCTGCCGCTTTATCAATCAGTTTTTTAAGGAGCTGAAATGACCCTCAAACTTCGTCCGCTGCATGACCGTGTTGTTGTCAAGCGCATTGAAAGCGAAACCAAAACCGCTTCTGGCATTGTGATTCCTGATGCTGCTACCGAGAAACCCGATCAGGGTGAAGTGCTGGCTGTAGGCCCGGGGCGCCGCGGTGAAGATGGCAAGCTGGTGGCTATGGATGTCAAGGTCGGCGACCGCGTGCTGTTTGGCAAATACAGCGGCCAGACCGTGAAGGTTGACGGCCAGGAACTGCTCGTCATGAAAGAAGACGATCTGTTTGCAGTTGTTGAAAAGTAATTGATTATTTGTACTGAATTTTAGGAGATTTACATGGCTGGAAAACAAGTCGTATTTGGCGATGACGCCCGCTCGAAGATTGTTAACGGCGTCAACATTTTGGCAAATGCCGTTAAAGTGACGCTGGGCCCCAAAGGCCGTAACGTGGTGCTGGAACGCTCCTTCGGCGCCCCGACCGTGACCAAAGACGGTGTGTCTGTGGCAAAAGAAGTTGAACTGAAAGACAAGCTGGAAAACATGGGTGCCCAGCTGGTGAAGGAAGTGGCTTCCAAGACCAATGACATCGCTGGTGACGGTACAACTACCGCTACCGTGCTGGCACAGGCCATCGTGCGTGAAGGCTTCAAATATGTGGCTGCTGGCTTCAACCCCACCGATATCAAACGCGGTATCGACAAGGCTGTAAACGCCATTGTGGAAGAAGTGAAAAAGACCGCTAAAAAAGTAACCACCAGCAAGGAAATTGCCCAGGTGGGTTCCATTTCTGCCAACGCTGATGAAACCGTCGGCAAGATCATTGCGGATGCAATGGACAAAGTGGGCAAAGAAGGCGTGATTACCGTTGAAGACGGCAAGAGCCTGGAAAACGAACTGGAAGTGGTTGAGGGTATGCAGTTTGACCGCGGCTACCTGTCACCTTACTTCATCAACAATGCAGAAAAACAGGTTGCCATTCTGGACAATCCTTACATTTTGCTGCATGACAAGAAGGTTTCCAACATCCGTGATCTGCTGCCGATTCTGGAGCAGGTAGCTAAATCCAGCCGTCCGCTGCTGATCATTGCAGAAGACGTGGATGGCGAAGCGCTGGCAACCCTGGTGGTGAACAGCATCCGTGGCATTCTGAAGACCGTGGCTGTGAAAGCCCCTGGTTTTGGGGACCGCCGTAAAGCCATGCTGGAAGACATCGCCATTCTGACCGGCGGTCAGGTGATTGCTGAAGAAGTTGGCCTGACACTGGAAAAAGTGACTCTGGCTGAACTGGGCCAGGCCAAGCGCGTTGAAATCGGCAAGGAAAACACCACCATCATCGACGGTGCTGGCCAGGCTGATGCGATTGAAGCCCGTGTGAAACAGATCCGCACACAGATCGAAGAAGCAACCTCCGACTACGACCGCGAAAAACTGCAAGAACGCGTTGCCAAACTGGCTGGTGGTGTAGCCGTGATCCGTGTGGGTGCTGCGACCGAAGTTGAAATGAAAGAGAAGAAAGCCCGCGTCGAAGATGCACTGCACGCAACCCGCGCTGCTGTGGAAGAAGGCGTTGTGGCTGGTGGTGGCGTGGTGTTCCTGCGTGCCCGCTCTGCCATTAAAGATCTCAAGGGTGACAATGCTGACCAGGATGCCGGCATCAAGATCGTGATGCGCGCTCTGGAAGAGCCGCTGCGCCAGATTGTGTTCAATGCAGGCGATGAGCCCAGCGTTGTGATCAATAAAGTGCTCGAAGGCAAAAAGAACTATGGTTACAATGCCGCCAATGGCGAATACGGTGACCTGGTTGAAATGGGTGTGTTGGACCCGGCCAAAGTGAGCCGCTCTGCTTTGCAGAACGCTGCTTCTGTGGCTGGCCTGATCCTGACCACCGATTGCCTGATTGCTGAACAGCCCAAGGAAGAAGGCGCTGCCGGCGCACCTGACATGGGTGGCATGGGCGGTATGGGTGGCATGGGCGGCATGATGTAATCAGCCCCCGGTATACCCTTCAGGTGCGGCTGTTCAGGCAGCACCTGTTGAAATGCTGAGAAAAAACCTCGAACCGGTGTTCGGGGTTTTTTCATTGGGTGGTGTAACCGGCGCAAAACAGAGCGACAATACAGTGCCGTCTGATAAACCTGCTACACGGGCCGATAAGATTACACGGGCCCATCTTGGCTGAAAACAGCCTAACAAAAGTCTATTTATGGATATTCAGAATCTACAGCTTTGCATACCCAGGATCTAGCCCAGGAACCAAGGCAAAACCCATTAATGCCTTGCGCTCGTTTTTCCTGACCTCCTGATTTCCTGTCACCTGCGTTGTGCTGTCGCGCTGCGTGCGGGGCGGAGAATGCCGGGTGTATACCGATGTAATATAGATTCGTGTTTTATGACAACCTCATCTCAATTGCCTGCGCTTAAGTCCTGGCTTCCTGTTATCAGCCTGGCGTTTGCCGCGTTTATTTTCAATACCACCGAGTTTGTGCCGGTCGGGCTGCTGACCTCTATTGCGCCGAGTTTTTCGATGGATGTGGCGCATACTGGCCTGCTGATTACCGGCTATGCCTGGGTGGTGGCGCTGCTGTCACTGCCGCTGACGATTCTGACTGCCAGGTTCGAGCGGCGCCGCCTACTGATGTTTCTGTTCTGCGTGTTTGTGCTCAGCCATATTCTGGCCGGTGTGGCGTGGAGTTTTGGCACGCTGATGGCTGCGCGCATGGGTATTGCCTGTGCGCATGCGATTTTCTGGTCGATTACCATTGCACTGGCGGTGCGTGTGGCGCCCAAAGGCCAGGGGGCCAAGGCGCTGGGCATGATGGTGGCCGGTTCTTCCATGGCGACGGTGCTGGGCGTGCCGATTGGTACCGTCATCGGGCAGCATCTGGGCTGGCGGGTGACGTTTTTGTGTATTGGTGCGGTGGCACTGGCAGTGATGGTGGTGTTATGGCGCCTGTTGCCGCTGCTGCCCAGCAGCAATGCCGGTTCGCTGAAAAGCCTGCCGTCACTGTTCAGGCGGCGTGCACTGTTGCATGTGTATGCATTGATCGCGATCATCGTAACCGGGCACTTTACCGCCTATACCTATTTTGGCCCGTTCATGGAGAATGTCGCCGGCTTCAGCAAGGACGATGTGGTGTTGCTGCTGCTGGTGGTGGGTGGTGCCGGGCTGATCGGCAGTTACTTTTTTTCCAGGTACAGCAGCCGTTACCCCATAGGTATGCTGATGGTGCCAATGGGGATCATGTTCGGGTGTCTGGCGTTGCTGCTGTTATGCTCCGGGAGCATGTACAGTACGGCGGCGCTGTGCCTGTTCTGGGGTACGACGATGGTGATGATTGCGCTGACGTTGCAGACCAAGGTGCTGGCCATTGCATCTGACGCGACCGATGTGGCAATTGCAATGTTTTCCGGCATTTTTAATATTGGCATTGGCGGCGGGGCGCTGATCGGCGGGCAGGTATCGCTGCACTTGGGAACCGCCTATGTCGGGTATGTGGGTGCGGTGATCCTGATGGCAGCACTGGCATTGTGCTACTTTTTCTCACGCCATCTGCTGTCTGCACACAGGCCACCTAACGACAGCAGCAATTAAACATTGTTGATGTTCAACTGATGGTATTTGGCTAAGCAGGCGGGCACCCGGTGGCAAGCCTGCTGTCAGGTCAGTTGCTGCCGTGCTCCTGATCGGGGTGGGCCAATGCGTATTCGTATTTTTCGACCAGGGCCGCCAGTTCATCGCTGTGGTAAAGGTCGATGCATTTCATCAGTGTCAGCGATTGGCCTGCCATGGTGCGGTATTCGCGTGCCAGAAACTGTTTGCTGAGTGCCACGGCTTCTTCGTATGCTTCAATTGGGTAATGGCCGATTTCAAGATAGCCGCCTGCTGCTATCTGGGCGTCTTTTTGAATATCGGCATATTGTTGAAAACCATTGGCAACACACTGGCTGAGTGCAAAATTTTTGAAAGACTCGGCAGGTGAATAGCCTCTTTGCATGATCGCATGGTCATCTGCAAATGCATGGCTGGCAAACAGGCAGGCTAAGGCAATCGGAATAAGCCGGGTGTTGATCATGTTGTGTCCTTGCACATTTTCAAATGATACGCACGTTTTATGCCGGCTCAGCGGGAGACGGCTCAACGGCTGCGCCTATCGGCGCGTCAGGATGGCACCAGTTGTACAGTTCCACCGCGGTTTCTGCCACGCCGGTACGCTTGGTGGATGAGAACAGCCGCACACTGGCGCCCCCAGCCTGTATGCGTACGATCGAGAGCGCTTTCTGCCCTTCGCTGCGGGTCAGCTTGTCGGCCTTGGTCAGCAGCACCATCACATTGAGTCCGGCCGTCACACGTTCACGCATCACATCCAGCAAAATATCGTCAAGCTCGGTCAGGCCGTGCCGCGGGTCAATCAGCAGCACAATGCCATGCAGGTTGGGGCGGGTTTGCAGGTAATTCACCATCACCTGCTGCCAGCGCCACTTGGCCTCTTTGGGTACCGAAGCGTAACCATAGCCGGGCAGGTCGGCAAAACGGGCATTGACCTGCTGCTGGCGGCCCAGTGCAAACAGGTTGATGTGCTGGGTGCGCCCAGGTGTTTTACTGGCAAAAGCCAGGCGCTTTTGCTGCGTGAGTGTATTGATGGCGGTGGATTTGCCGGCATTGGAGCGCCCGACAAAAGCGATCTCAGGCAGGTCGGGCGGCGGCAGGTGTTCCAATTGTGCTGCAGTGGTGTAAAAGCGGGCCGTGTGCAGCCAGGCCAGCGCCTGTTTGCTGGCGGCTGAATCGGAGGTGTTTTTGGCGTATGGATGGGGAGCAGGTGATGTCATGAACTACAGCAAAGTCAAAAATATAAAAAACCAGCCCCTATTATGCAGTGCTTTGCGTGTGACAGGGGTTTTAAAGCATGAATCACTTTCGGGTGGCCGCATGAAGTTTGAAGAGCGATAGGCATTTTCAAATTTATAATGTGCCATGCGGGCGTTTATGCCTGAGGGTTGATGATGAAACTGGAGCATATATGGCAGCAGCAGAATCTGGCTTCAAACAGTATTTCAATGGTGATGCGGCACGGGTGCTGGGGCTGAAAATCAAAAGGCTGGACAAGAAGTTTGATGTGGAAGGCTATGCCGCAGAGGTGGACCGGCGCATTCCAGGCAAAGAACTCAAAGACCGGGTACAGGTCATGACCGAAGGATTGCGTACCCGGCTGCCGCAGGATTATCCTGAAGCGGTTGGTATGCTGGTTGCTTCGCTGGATGAAGCGCTTGAGGTCGGGCAGGGCATGTTCAATGATGGCTGGTACCTGATGGCAGTGGCACGCTTTGTCGAAGAGTACGGCTTGCAGCATCCGAAAGAATCACTGGAGGCGTTGCGCGAAATTACCCAGCGGCACACGGCTGAATTTGCGATTCGCCCTTTCATTGAACAGCATCACAGCATGACAATGAAAACGGTGAGGCAATGGGCTAAACACAAAAGCGCACACGTGCGCCGGGCGGCCAGTGAGGGTACGCGCCCGCGTTTGCCGTGGGGGCGTGTGCTGGCGATGTTTGTGAAAGATCCGCAACCGGTACTGGCGGTGCTGGAAATGCTGCGCAGTGATCCGTCGGAATATGTGCGCAAGTCAGTCGCAAATAATCTCAATGACATATCGAAAGACCACCCGGATGTGGTGCTGGCGACCGCACGGCGCTGGCTACAGGAAAGTCCGACGCCGGAAACCACCTGGATTGTGAAACATGCTTTACGCACGCTGATTAAAAAAGGTAACCAGGAGGCATTGCAGATCGTGGGGGCCAGCGGGGGCGAGCACATTGACGTGCGCAAACTGAAAATTTTTCCGGCTTCTGTGGCAATTGGCGGCAATGTGAAGATTGCGTTTGAAATACAGAACCAGGACCAGCAGGCGCACAAGCTGACGGTGGATTATGTGGTGCACCATGTGCGGCAGAATGGTAAAAGCATTCCCAAAGTGTTCAAGCTGACGAAACTCTCGCTTGCCGCAGGCGAAAAACGGGCCGTGGAAAAGCTGCATTCGATGAAGGAAGTGACCACACGCCGGTATTATCTGGGCAGGCACGTGGTGGAGATTCAGGTGAATGGCCGTATTTTAGCCAAGGGCGCGTTTAAGCTGACGGCTTGACGTGTGCAGGCGGCGTCTGGGTTGAGTTATCTGCGGTGTGGCTGTCGCCCAGTTCCTGAAGCAGCTTTTCTTTCAGGGTTGCGTTATAGTGGCGAACGGCGGCAGGAATGAAAAATGCATCCGCTATCCACCACAGCAGCAATACGCCAAAACAAGTGCCGGTTGCTTTCAGCAGAAAAAGGGTCACAGGCGTGAATACCAGTTCACGCAGTGTCAGGTTACCGGATGCTATTTCGCCAAACAGGGCAAGCAGGCCTGTCAGAGCACTACCATGTGGTTCATTCAGGCCTGTGGTTGCCAGTGCCGTGCGGGTTACACCGACGATGGCAGCCAGCAGAAGTATCGTGACCAGTATGGAAAGCAACAGCATGGCATGGGCGCTTTTGGTCTTGTCCAGATAGTAACGGTGTCCGCCGCAAAGCCCTGCCAGCAGCCAGATGCCAAACGCCACGCCGGCTGATCTGCCTTGCGCTTTCAGCTTGCTTTCAAGCAGGTATTGCTGGCTGGCATTCAATGGCATGGTATGCAGAAACGGCTTTTACATGGGAAGCGTTTGTGTGCCATTGCACATGCTTGCAGGGGCCGTGGGTGCGGCAGGTATCGCAGACGTGGCAGCCATTTCGGCAGACAGGCGCTGGCGCAATTCATCGTTCTTGTGACGTACCATGCCGGGAATCAGAAATGCATCCACAATGAACCAGATGACTATGGCGATGGCTGCTGCTGCACCAATGAACATCAGGCCACCAAATAGATTGTCAAGTCCGCCGCACATACGGTCATAGCTTCTGGGGTAGCGCTCCATGCAGGCTGACAGTTTGAATAACTGGATCATAAATGGTATGACCAGAAAAATGGAATTGATCAGAGTCAGCGCAATCATGGCCAGAGCGCTTTTGATATGCCCCAGATAAAAGCGGTGCACGCCCCAGCCCGCGAGGAAGAACCACAGCAGGTAGGCCAGCAGCGTGGACTTGCCGTAGTTGGTGACTTTTTGTTCAATCAGAATTTGCTGTTCAGTTGTCAGTGCCATAGAGTGTGGAGTTTTGGTAAAAACATAACATAATCAACGCTGCTTAACACAGCCTGCAAGCGGACAGGCGCTGTGAGGCACAGGTGTTTGAGCGCCAGTTTACTGTACCCGGGCAGAGTAGAGCAATGCCTTTGTGCAACGGCTTTGTGGTTTATGTGATAAATCCTGCTGGGCAGGTCAATAGAGCATGTTTGGCTGAGACAGCTCATGTGCTGGCCTGTGGGTTTACAATAAGACATGGTGAATGTGGCTTGTACACCGTTACCTCCAGGTGTTTTGGATAAATGGCATTTTGCGCCGGCGCAATGTGGCCAGATGATGGTGTTGCCTGACGGTTGCCGCGATTTGATCATGCGCTTCTCTCCGCAGGGGAAACCAAGCTGCATGGTTTCAAGTCTGGATGCAAGTTCCTATGCGGTGGCTTATAAACCGGGAGATGTGTTTTCAGGCTACCGTTTTTGCCCCGGTGTGCGCATAGATAGCCAGGGTTTGCTGGATGCGCTCTCCGGGTTGAATGATTGTGCGCCTGCACGGGTACAAAATATCCTGGGTGATTTTGTGCTGCTGGACGCCGCTTTAAGTGAGGCGCTGGCCGCGATTTCAAATACAGCCGGTATTGGCAAAGCTGGCCGGGCGCTGGGCGTTTCAGAGCGCACGTTGCAGCGTGTGGTGATGCAGGGCACAGGGCAAACACCATCATTTTGGAAAGGGCTGGTGCGCGCACGGCGCTGTGCCCGGGCTTTGCTGGTGCAGGAGCAAGCTTTAGCCGATATAGCGGCTGCACAGGGCTACGCCGACCAGGCGCACATGAACCGTGAGTTTCAGCGCTGGTTCGGGCTGACGCCTGCAATGTTCAGGCAGCAGCCGGCGCTGATTCATGCGGTGATGCAGCCCGGGTACGATTGAACGCGATACGGCATTAACCATTGTCCAGGCTGGCTAACCACCGACTAATCGCCAACTGCGGTACAGATTTCAACCAGCACATGGTCCAGGTCGGCAACATAAGCAACCGTTTGCCCCCAGGGTGTTTGCTCAGGCTCGCTGATGAGTTCAGCGCCTGCCGCCACGGCTTTATTCACGGCGGCCTGTACATCATCGGTAGTGAAGGCAATTTCAAAACAGGGTGATTTGGCATTGGCACGGGAAGTCTGCTTGCCAAGCTGAGCCATTAGCTGGTGCGATGAAAAACACAACCGGGTGGCGCCGGTATCGAGTTCCCCCCAGTTGCCGTCTTCATGTATAAAGCGGGGTTTAAAGCCGAAAGCCTGTTCATAAAACGCCAGTGAGCGGCGCACATCGTCCACATACAGAATTGCATAGGTAAATTGCATGGTAGTCTCGTTGACAGTTGGTTGGTGATGCCAATATGTTAAACGGTGTGCGGGTGGAAGGTCTTGAATAAATCCGACATATGCCCCAAATAGGGTCCCAAATATGCCGGAAACATCGGGTATGCGCAGGGAGGCTTTAAAGACGTGGTGACTGGGTAAGATGCGCGTTGGTACGAACCAGCACACTCATACCTATTTTGATGCTGTAATCCAGCATCAGAAAAAATATGAACCATGCCAGCAGACATGTCACAGCCGCTGCAAATGCCAAACTTGCCGGCATATATGACAATGTCAGCTGAATCAGCAATATCAGCAAACAGCATACGGCAGGTGCACAGCCAACGGCAATGGCATAAATCCGCCAGCCTGTGGTGCTGAGGTGCTTGCATACCACAATTGCCAGAAAAATAGCTGTTGTTAACATGCCGATGATGAGTAACCCGAAGAACTCTTGGGCAAAATAAAGAAACTTAAAAAAAGTTATGAGTTTCAATACAACAAATGAAATTGCCAAACCGATCAAATACAGGATCACCAAAGAGGCAAGTACCGCACTGATGCTGTATCGCAAGGTCAGGCCGGACAGACGTTTGTGTTCGAGCGCTGTGGACGCAAAAGCGTATGCCAGAGGGATCAGCAGTGCGATAAACAGCAGAGTAATCAACTGCGCAACAATTTGAAGTACAGCTACAACCGTACCATATTCTTCAAATTCAAACATGGATTTGAGCATCGGAACCAGACTTTGAGCTATCAGTATTTCGCTGGGTTGTGTCTGGAGGAATGCCAAAACCAGCAGGGCGGCAAATAATCCCAGCATGGGTTGGTAGCCGATTTGTTCCGGCTTCGAAAAAGTGGTTTTCTGCGCAAAAAGTTGACCTATGGCGAGCATGCAAAGGAAGACGCATACCCATATTAGCAATAGTTTCAGGGGAGTCAGCAGAAACATGATGTACTGTGCTTCTGAAAGGCTGTAGCCAAAACTGACGGTATATTGGAGTAAAAACGCTGTAGCGTAACCGTAAAGAAAGATGGGGGCATTGATCAATGCGCCGGCCAGTGCAAAAGTAGCTATGGTTTGTCTGTTGACTGGCGGGTGTGCCTGCGGCCATCTGTAGATATAGGCCATGAACAGTGTCAGTATGAATAAGAGAGTTGGAATGGATGTATTTAAAACCAGAAACCCGGGCAGAGAGAGTACCTCCTGAATACGGCTTTGACTATGGATGACTGTACAAATAATCCAGCATACCAGCAGATGGCTCAGGGTTGCGCACAGTGACAGCAAAAAACTGTCTTTGATTTTGGGTTGGGCCAGCATCTGCCGAATGCCGATGGAAAACAGGGTGCTGTGTTGATTTTCTGATTCTGGGGTGGTGTTAAAGGCAGGGGCAGTGGAGTCAGAATTCGGGTTCATGGCGTTAAGTTATGAAGATTTTGAAGCACATTCTATCAGCACCGCATGGGCTGTTGATTAAATACAGGGTTTTGAAAGTAAAAGCGGTGTAAGCCAAACAGAGACTATTCGACAGTGGGGTAACGCAGTTACAGCCCGGCTATATGAATGCGCGCAAGTGGTTTAAAGCACAGGGGTGCCGTACCGGCGTCAAACCGGGCTGACTCTGATATTGCCTAATGCTTGCGTATGTGGCTCAGCCATGCTTTCAGGCGCACAAAAAACGATACCAGTAACTGGCGGGTTGCATGAAGATGCGCAGTCATCCGCTGCCAGAAAGGTGTGCTGCGGACTTTGGCCATCATCTGGTTTTTCCAGGGTATCCACCACGCGTGAAAACGCGCGAACCAGGGCAGTTGCAGCAGTTTGGGTTCAGTGATGTTGTAAATGGATGCAACCAGTGCTGTGCCGATGATTTTGGCAATCACGATGATGGCAATGCCCCAGGCAACATGGCCACGCGCCATTTGAATCAGTCCGATAATTTTGATGCTTTCGTCAACCATGATCGGAATGGCGAATGTGGCCAGTGCGCCGTAAGGCGGTAAGGCTGCAATGCGGGCGCTGAGTCTTTGCCAGAAAGGCCAGCGCAGCAGCCAGGACAGCAGTTTTTTCAGCGGCTCCCAGCCCCATTCCTCAAACAGCAGCAACAGCGCGATCAGCACCATACCGATGGTGCGCAGCAATGACCGCAGCGGGCGCAGCAGGGTTTGAATGAATGGGTGGCGTTTCATCCCGTTGGCGTTTACCTGAAATGTCGGGTGTTTTTTAAACGCCCTGGGCGCGCTCAGTTGCAAACTGTTGCTGGAACTGGCTGAACCGGCCTGCGTCCAGCGCGTCACGCACTTCCTGCATCAGGTTCAGGTAGTAGTGCAGGTTGTGTATGCTGGTGAGCATGGGGCCGAGCATTTCACTGCAGCGATCCAGGTGGTGTAGGTAGGCGCGGCTGAAATTGCGGCAGGTATAGCAGGTGCAGGTGGGGTCAACCAGGTTCTGATCGGCGCGAAAGCGCGCATTGCGCAGGCGCAGGTCACCATAACGGGTGAACAGGTGACCGTTGCGTGCGTTGCGGGTGGGCATGACGCAGTCGAACATGTCTACACCGTTGGCAACGCCGGCGACCAGGTCTTCCGGCGTGCCTACACCCATCAGGTAGCGGGGTTTATGGGCGGGCAGCAGGCGCGGCGTATGTGCCATGATGCGCAGCATGTCTTCTTTGGGCTCGCCCACGCTCACGCCCCCGACGGCATAGCCGGGGAAATTGAGTTCGGCAAGTGCGGCGGCAGATTCTGCGCGCAGGTGTTCAAACATGCCGCCCTGCACAATGCCGAAAAGGGCATTGGGGTTTTCAAGTCGGGCAAATTCGGCCTGCGAGCGTCCGGCCCAGCGCAGGCTCATTTCCATGGAGCGGCGCGCTTCGTCTTCGGTGGTGATATGGCCCTTGGTTTCGTAGGGCGTGCATTCGTCCAACTGCATCACAATGTCGGAATTGAGTGTGGTCTGAATCTGCATGCTGACTTCGGGCGAGAGGAACAGTTTGTCGCCGTTCACTGGTGAGGCAAAGTGCACGCCTTCTTCGGTGATTTTGCGCATTTCGCCCAGGCTCCAGACCTGGAAGCCGCCGCTGTCGGTAAGGATCGGGCGGCCCCAGTTTTCAAACTGGTGCAGGCCGCCGAACTGCTGCATCACATCCAGCCCCGGGCGCATCCACAGGTGAAAGGTGTTGCCCAGAATGATCTGTGCGTTCATGTCCAGCAGCGACTGGGGCAGCACGCCTTTGACGGTGCCGTAGGTGCCTACCGGCATGAAAATGGGGGTTTGCACAACGCCATGGTTTAACGTCATGCGGCCACGGCGGGCCTGGCCTTCGGTTTTAAGCAGTTCAAATTGCAGCATGTGTGTTTTGATCAAAAAGTGTGTCATGCGAATTATCGCTTTATTTTGACGAGTGGCTATACTGTAGGGGTGATGAATAAAACGCAGAAAGGCCTGATCGGTTTGAGCGCATTGCTGACACTGCTGGTGTCTGTCACCATATACATGGTGCCACCCGTGTATGGGAGGGTATTTGCCGAAATGGGGGCGAATAATTTACCGGCGCTGACGGCGCTGGTCATCCACTGGAACTGGCTTTGGATGTTATTGCCGGTTGTGCTGTTGTTGCTGAGCATCATGAGCTATTTGCGCGCGCGCAGACCTGGAACATCTGTATTGATTTTTATATCAATCGCTAATCTGCTTCTGATGGTGGTCATGATTTATGCGCTTTACCTCCCGATTTTTTCTATACCTGTCATTGTATGAGTAAGGTTCAAAAGAGTTTCCTTCTGCTGGCGGTAGCCGTGGCGTTCAGTGCCACATGGTTTTTCTGCCACGTGTCGTTGAGCCTGGCGGTGCAATACCCGCAGATGGCGGGTTTGTTAATGCCTGCTTTGACTCAGGCTGTATTGAAGACTGTCTGGCTGTGGATGTGGCTGCCGGTGGTTATTTTTCTAGGGACCTATTTCGTCTGTCGCAACCGGAAAACTGCGGGTGTGATTGTGTTTGCTGTGACAGCGGTCTGCTGCATGGGTCTGTTTCTTGTTTGGGTGGCGGTTGTTTACATGCAGTGCTTTTATTTGTGCAACTGCTTTTGGGATGATTTTGGCAGGGCACTGGTTTCGGTATTGCAAGGCAACTGGCAGGCGGAAAATGTGTGTGCAGCAATTGCAGACGGGTATGCAGATATGCCTGGCGGTGGTGAGTGAAGCTCAATGGCTTTGGCTTACAAAACGCCAGGATTGCCCTGAACGTTTTGTTGGCTGCAGCATTGCGGCAGGGCTTTCTGTATTGGAAAATAACGGGCCGGTCTCAGCGGTTGCGGCTCAGCAGCATGGCGTCTCCATAACTGAAAAAGCGGTAGCGTTCGCGGATGGCGTGGGTGTAGAGGGAGCGGATATGTTCATAGCCGGCAAAGGCACTCACCAGCATCATCAGTGTGCTTTTGGGCAGGTGAAAGTTGGTGATGAGCATGTCGACCACCTTGAACTGAAAACCGGGGGTGATGAAGATGTTGGTGTCGCCATGCATCTGGCCGGTTTTAGCCCATGATTCGAGCGCGCGTACCGATGTGGTTCCTACAGCCAGCACACGCCCGCCGCGTGCGTGGCAGGCATCAATAGCGGCCTGGGTGGCTGCGGGTACCTCATAGCGCTCAAAGTGCATCTGGTGCTCGGCAATGTTCTCAACCTTGACCGGGGCAAATGTGCCCGCGCCCACATGCAGTGTGACATGCGCCAGTTGCACACCTTTGGCCTGCAATGCGCTCAGCAGGGCTTCGTCAAAATGCAGTGCCGCGGTGGGGGCGGCTACAGCGCCGGGTTCGCGGGCGAATACGGTCTGGTAGCGCTGCTGGTCTTGTTCGGTGTCGTCGTGTTCAATATAGGGGGGCAGCGGCACATGGCCGTGTTGCTCCATCAGCGCGTAGGGGTCGTCGCTGAGTTCCAGCCGGAACAGCGGGCCATTTTCTTCGGGCCAGCGGCCCAGCAGTGTGGCGGTAAAGCCGCCGTGCATGTGCAGCACGGTGCCAATGGCCGGTTTTTTGCTGACTTTCATGTGGGCAGCCACGATGCGGCTGCCGGCCTGCGCGGGGGATGCATCGGGCAACACGCGTTCGATCAGCAGTTCCAGTTTGCCGCCGGTGGGTTTTTCGCCATACAGCCGGGCTTTGATGACTTTGGTATCGTTAAATACCAGCAGGTCGCCGGGGGCCAGCAGTTGCGGCAGGTCGCGAAATATCCGGTCTGCGGGCTGTGTTGCTGTGCCGTCCAGCAGGCGCGAAGCGCTGCGCTCTGTGGCCGGATGCTGTGCAATCAGTTCCGGTGGCAGGTCAAAGTCGAAATCGGAAAGGGTAAATTCACGGGAGGTGTCAGGAGAAAAAGCTGTTGTATTCATACCGTTGAGGGCCGGACGGGCCCGTACCAAGGAAAGCAGATGTTAATATAGAGCTTTTGCCGCCTAGTTTGAAGCAGGGCAGCAAAGATCATGTGTTGAGAAAGCTGAATTGTCCCATGTCTGAGCGAAAAGTGCCGGTCTCTGAGAAAAAACAGAAAACACCCGTTGCAAAGGTGGCTGACCGCGCACGGGTAAAAGCGGGGCGGCGTACTGCAACAGCGCAGGCGGAACGGGTGGCAACGGATATGGCTGAAGGAAACCCCCAGGAGGTTTCCAAAGAGGCACCTCTCAAACCCAGCCCGGCCCAGCAGGGGTTGAAAAAACTGGGGCTGGTGCGCGATATTGATCTGGCGCTGCACCTGCCATTGCGCTATGAGGATGAAACCCGCATTACCCGTTTGCGTGATGCGCGGCACGGCATGGTGGTGCAGGTGGAAGGCGAGGTCACGCAGCAGGAGATTGTGCGCCGGCACAAGCGGCAGTTGCTGGTAACGCTCAATGACGGCAGCGATACACTGCGCATGCGTTTTTTTTCGTTTTATCCGTCGCATCTGAAAGCGCTGGCCGTGGGGCAGCGGGTGCGGGTGCGCGGTGAGATTAAAAGCGGTGGTATCTGGGGTGGCTGGGAGATGATGCACCCGGCGTTCAAGGCGGCCTCAGGCGAGTTGCCGCAGAGCCTCACACCGGTATATCCGACAGTGGCCGGGTTGCCGCAGGCGTATCTGCGCAAAGCGGTGTTGGGCGGATTGTCGCGGGCCGATCTGCATGAAACGATTGCACCGGAACTGCTGGGGCTGTTTCCGCAACTGCATGGTGTGATGCCGCTGAAAATGGCATTGCATCTGCTGCACTTGCCGGGGCCTGATGTGCCGCTGGCTGCGCTGGAGGACCATACGCACCCGGCCTGGCGGCGGCTGAAGTTTGAAGAGCTGCTGGCACAGCAACTGGCACAGTTGCAGGCGCGCATGGCCCGCAGCCGTTTACGGGCGCCGGAACTGCGGCCGCACCATCAGGGTAACCTGCCGCCGCTGCATGAGCAGTTTTTGGCGGTGCTGCCGTTTGAACTGACGGCGGCACAGCGCCGTGTGGCTGAAGAGGTGGTGCGTGACATGGGGAATACCGTGCCGATGCACCGGCTATTGCAGGGCGATGTCGGCTCCGGCAAAACGGTGGTGGCGGCCATTGCCGCAGCGGTGGCGATGGGCGCGGGCTGGCAGTGCGCGCTGATGGTGCCTACGGAAATTCTGGCGCAGCAGCATTTTCGCAAACTGGTGGACTGGCTGATGCCGCGCGGTGTCACCGTGGCATGGCTGACCGGTGCGCAGAAAAAGGCCGAGCGCACGCAGATGCTGGAAGCGATTGCCAGCGGACAGGCCGGGCTGATTGTGGGCACGCACGCGGTGATTCAGGAGCAGGTGAAGTTTCACCGGCTGGGGCTGGTGATTATTGATGAGCAGCACCGCTTCGGGGTGGCGCAGCGGCTAGCGCTGCGGGACAAGCTGCAGGAGCAGGAACTGGAGCCGCATTTTCTGATGATGAGCGCTACGCCGATTCCGCGCACGCTGGCGATGAGCTATTACGCTGATCTGGATGTGTCGACCATTGATGAGCTGCCGCCAGGCCGCACGCCGATACAAACGCGCCTGTTCAGCGAACAGCGCAAGGATGAGGTGGCCGCACGCATTGGCGAACTGGTGGCGCAGGGGCGGCAGGTGTACTGGGTGTGCCCGCTGATTGAGGAGAGCGAGGCGCTGGATCTTTCCAACGCGACGGCCACTTATGAGTACCTGAAGGAAAAACTGCCGCAGGTACAGATCGGGCTGTTGCACAGCCGCATGCCCGGCACGCAGAAAAAAGAGATCATGGCGCAGTTTGTTGCGGGCAGCATGTCGGTGCTGGTATCAACCACGGTGATTGAAGTGGGGGTGGATGTGCCCAATGCCTCGCTGATGGTGATTGAGCATGCCGAGCGTTTCGGCCTGTCGCAGTTGCACCAGTTGCGCGGGCGGGTCGGGCGCGGCACGGTGGCTTCCACCTGCGTGCTGCTGTTTGGCGACCAGTTGGGGCAGGCCGGGCGCGAGCGCCTGAAAGCGATGGTGCAAACCAATGACGGGTTTGAGATTGCGCGGCGCGATCTGGAAATTCGCGGCCCCGGTGAGTTCCTGGGCGCGCGGCAGTCGGGGGACGCGCTGCTGCGTTTTGCTGACTTGTCGGAGGATACCGACCTGCTGGAAGCGGCGCGTAAAATGGCGCCGATTCTGCTGCGTGAATATCCGGTGGCGGCCAGGCAGCACATTGAACGCTGGATGGGGACCAAAGCGGAGTTTTTAAAGGCTTGATTTTTGTATAGGAGAGACCATGGGAATTATGATAAGAAAATTTATAGCGGTTATGGTGTTGTGCATGCTGGCAGGGGGTGCAGCAGTTCATGCAGAGACAGGTTTTCTAGGGGAATGGATAGATACCAAGCCTCAGGGGGAGGTTGTAGGAAGTTTGTTCGAGGGGCAGTGCCCCCGACAAAAGTTGAGTATTCAACCGCATGGGGCAGATTTCCGCGTTTATCTTGATAACGCAGCGCTTTATACAGGGTTAAAGCTTGCCGGGTGTGCACGAATTGAGCTTGATTGCAGCTATATGGGCAGCAGCAGCCAGTTGCAATGTGAATTATCAAATCCGGAGATGGGGCCGCTGGGATTTGCACCTGTATTGTCAATAAATTCAACAACAGGACGCCTGGTTTTGGAAAATGCTCAGAGGGAATGGGACCGGGAGTTTGTCAGAATCAACAATGAGTAAATATCTGCTTAGTGGAAATATCAGAATGTATCATGCGGTTAAACCTGCTGCGGGAGTTTTTATATGAAAAGATGGGCTGGGATTGGGCTGGTAATTACCTGTATGCTGTTGGCAGGGTGTGCATCGTCGGTAAAAGAACATGATCTGGTCGGCAAATGGTTTATTTTTTGCGTTGTGGATGAAACCGGCGGTTGCAGCCGCGAGCCGGTTTTGTCTTTACTGGAAGGCGAGGGGCTGACGGCTTATATCAGCCCCGATGAGGATGAGCAGTATCCGCTTCATATCCGATTGCTGTCGGTGTCAAAACACCCCGAAACCGGCCATGGCTGCGGTATGGTGCTTGAGCTGAAGTCGCGCAATGAGAATAACCGCTTGATCAGTGAGTGGACTGGAATTGATGAGGGAAGCACAGAGACGCCGCCTGAATTGTGGTTGGATCAAGATACCGGGCGTCTGGTTGTGGAACTGCCTGAAATCGGCGTGCGTATGGAACTGGTGCGGGTGGGGAATGTTCTCGCAGGAGAGTGAGCATACGGGCGCTACCGGTATGCAAGGCCTGTGCAGTGCAGACAGGCAGTTTTTATAAAATGAGGGGGGCGCTCCGGCGCATTTAACCCGCAAGGAGTTGGCATGAGGAAATTGTTTGGCACGATTTTGGTGATGCTGTTTTTGATGACAGGCTGTTCTGTTGTCAAGCCTGGTTATGAGTTTGTAGGCGACTGGTCTGCGGTTCGGGATGACAATGTGGCCCATTCTGAGCAGGTCAATGATGGGACGACGGTTCGGATCCGGCGCCAGGGAGATGACTTTCTGGTGGTATTGAAGGTGCAGGTAACCGGCGCGCAGGCCGGGCAGCCGTTCGGCAATGAATTTGAATTGGTTGCAAAATATGCGGATGGGAAACTGGTTTGCGAATGGAGCGGTGCGAATGGCGGGTCTCAGGCCCCGGCACCGGTGCTGTGGCTAGATGCCAAAACAGGTCACCTGATGCTGGAAGACCCGGATACCAAAGGCGTACTGGAGCTGGTCAGGATTGATTAACGGGTTGTACAAGGATAAATCATCATGACACTGACAGAACTGCGTTACATCGTGGCGGTGGCGCGTGAAAAGCATTTTGGCAAAGCGGCGGCGGCATGTTTTGTGTCGCAACCGACTTTGAGCGTTGGCATTAAAAAGCTGGAAGATGAACTGGGCGTGCAGATTTTTGAACGCGGTGTGGGCGATGTGGCCGTAACGCCGCTGGGTCAGGAGATTGTGCGCCAGGCTAGGCTGGTGCTGGAAGACGCCATGATGATCAAGGACATTGCACGGCGCGGGCAGGACCCGCTGGCAGGCCCATTGCGGCTGGGGGTGATTTACACCATCGGCCCTTATCTGCTGCCGCAACTGGTGCGCGAAAGTGTACGGCTGACGCCGCAGATGCCATTGCTGTTGCAGGAGAATTTCACGGTGAACCTGCTGGAAATGCTGCGCAGCAGCGAGATTGACTGTGCCATTATGGCCGATCCTTTTCCGGATACCGGGCTGGAGGTGGAGCCGCTTTATGACGAGCCGTTTCTGGTGGCCGTGCCTAAGAGCCATCCGTTTGCCAAACGCAAAAGCGTTCATGAAGATGATTTGAAGAATGAAACGATGCTGCTGCTGGGCGCCGGGCACTGCTTCCGCGACCAGGTGCTGGATATCTGCCCCGAGTTTGGCCGTATTTCAGCCGATGCCACCGAGGGCATGCAGCGCAGTTTTGAAGGTTCGTCACTGGAAACGCTGCGGCAGATGGCTGCCTCGGGCATGGGGATTACGATTGTGCCGCGTCTGGCTATCAGCGATGAAGCGCTGAAGGGCCAGGGCGTTGAGAGCGACCTGGTGCGCTATGTGCCGTTTGACAAACCGGTGCCCACACGGCGTGTGGTGCTGGCGTGGCGCAAGTCATTTCCGCGTTCGCAGGCGATAGCGGCGCTGATCAATGCACTGCATGCCTGCGATCTGCATGGCGTGTGTCCTGTCAAAAGTGCCAAAGCGGCAAAAGCGACAAAAGCAGTGGAAAGCGTTTGATGGGTGGTATGAAGGTTTTCATGGGCAAAGGTGTTGTCGCGTTGCTGATGTGCCTGCTCTGGGGCGGGGCGGTCTGGGCGCTGCCTAATCCGTCTGCGGTTTTTTGTTCTGACCAGGGCTGGCGTGTCGCATATGCCTTGCATGGCAGCGACGGGTATTGTCTGCTGCCTGATGGACGTTATTTTGAGCAGTGGGATTTGTTTCGCGGCAAGGAAAACGGACGTTATCAGGAGGTTGTTCAAAGCAATGCCGGGAAACGGACGTTAGATGCACTGGTGCTGATGGCCGATGAGCGCCACCAACTGTATCAAAGTGAGATTGCATCTGACCATGAACAGGATAACGGAGATGACTTTCTTGATTTCTGCGAGGATCATGGCTGGTTGACAGCGGGGATGCAGGACCGGCTGGTATTACAGCATTTTTGTCTGTTGCCCAATGGGCGGTATGTTGATGCAGGAAATTTGTGGCTGGGGCGTGAGTCTCTCTATAAAGAGGTTATTGAGCAGTGCCAGGGGCACCGCACCGACATGTATCTGCAACAACAGGATGCCGTCACACGCCAGTGGGGCGAGTAGCTCTTGGCATATGACTGAATCATCCCGGCATGTCAGCGCAGCGGGGAATTTATTTCAGCGGTTTTTCCAGTTTTTCATGGTCGGGGTGGTTTGCCTGCAGAATAGCTGGGCCGCGTTTGGGCCAGGTTGCCAGCACCACACCGCATAAGGCCAGCGTAAAAGCCAGGGCATGTATCCCGGTAAACTGTTCTCCCAGCGCAATACCCACCAGCGTGGCGCTGATGGGCAGCATGGTGGTGAAGATGCCAGCAGAGGATGCAGGGATGGTTTTCAGCCCGGTCATCCACAGCCATACGGTGACCATGCTGGCACACAGGGCGTAAAACAGCAGCAGGCCCCATTGCTGCCAGCCTACCGTGGAAAAATCAAACCGGAGCAGCAGGTAGGTGCCTATGGGCATGGCAAAAATCCAGCCCCACAGGTTCAGGTAGGCGCTGATGCGTTTGGCTGAAACGCGCCCGGAAAGCTGTTTGCCGATAACGACGTAACAGGCTTCGCAGAAAACGGCTGCCAGCAGCAGCGCATGCCCGAGCAGGGTCTGCCCTGCTGTGCCGGTTTGGGCTGTATCGGTAGTCGATGCGGGCTGTGCGACAAGGTTGGCAATGGCCAGCAGTGCAATGCCCAGTACCGCGCAGGCAATGGCTGCCAGCGTGCGGCGGGCAATGCGTTCGCCCAAAAGAATGCGTGAAAGCAGTGCCACTGCGGCCGGAATGCCGGCCATGACAATGCCGGCTGACAGTGCCGAGGTGAGTTTGACGCCGGTGAGCATGCACAAGGTGAACAGAAAATTGCCGATGAGCGCGCCGCTGGCCAGCAACAGTATCTGGCGCAAGCCCATTGGTGCTTCGTCGGGGGCGCGTTTGAGCCAGCCGACCATGACGACCGCCGCGATGGCATAGCGCAGCCATGCCAGCAATATGACGGGGAAAATGGCCAGCAGTGGTTTGGACAAGCCCACGTAGATGCCGACCAGGGCCATGCTGGTTGCCAGACACAGGTAGGACAGAAGCGTTGCAGGCATGGTGATGATGTTCTTCTGGATGGAGTGTTTTGAATGCTGAAACAGCGAGTGTATGCGATTGCCGGTGCTGCAGAAAACTGCTCGGGCGTCCGCAGGGCTAGGGCTTATGGTTTTCGCTTGTTTGCAAACTGTGAAAAAACGGGTAAGCTTGGAAAGTCGGTACAGTAAAAAACGGAAAAACCGGCTCTTTTCAATATCTTGAAGAGGAGACAAGCAATGAGTCCATCGTGGTATGTGGTGAAGTACAACTGGGAGGAGACCGACCAGTTTTGTAGAGAACACCTGAATTGTGAGCATATTGGGTTAGGAGGCGATATCTGGCCGCAGGAGTTTGGGGTGATCCGGCCGGCTTGTTATCTGGAACTGAAAAAAGTTGGTGAAAGCCTGCGTTTTTATGAGCTGGATGACGGACAGTACATTCAGGTGTGCCCGGACCTGCAGGCCGCCCAGGCATTGTGGGAGGGGTTGCGGCGGCAGCAGCCTGCCAATGATCCTTTGCTGCTTGAACTCAGCACCGAGGAGCTGGGCCAGCACCAGGGCTACGATTTTGGCTCGCCAGAAGGCGGGTACTCGTTGATTGAATCGGAAATTACCGCTTATCCGCAGCGCACGTGGGCATTGTCCTACCTGAATTCGCATGGGCTATTTGCCGATGTGGAGGCCATTCGCGCATTTATCGAGCGGCTGAAAGAGGAAGGCGTGGAGGATCTCGACAACTACAAACCGATTTCCATCCGCAGGGTGCTTTGATTCTGACGTTGGATAGGTCTGTTGGCAGAGCAGTGATAACGGCTTTTCAGCAGGAGGAGCCGTTTTTCATTCAGGCCCCTGTTTCCTGATTGGGGATACCACTGCGCAGAGCAATACTTCTGATTCTCAGGCATGATAGGCAGGTCGCACCGCTATGGCTGTATTTGTAGGGGTGTACGGACAGAGGCGTCGGGATGATTGATAAATTTTATCAATCGACATCATCTTATCAATCAATTGGATTTATTGGTTGAGAGGCCGTATCATTACAACATCGACAACACAAAACCAACAGGAGTAACTGTAATGTCCTTGATTAATACTGAAATTAAACCTTTTAAAACAACTGCTTTCCACAATGGCAAGTTTGAGCCTGTTTCCAGTGAAGACCTGAAGGGCCATTGGTCCGTGGTGGTGTTCTATCCTGCTGACTTTACATTTGTTTGCCCAACAGAATTAGAAGATCTGGCCGAACATTATGACGAGTTCAAGAAACTGGGCGTTGAAATTTATTCCGTGTCACAAGATACGCATTTCAGCCACAAGGCATGGCACGATACTTCCGAAGCTATCGGCAAAGTGAAATACTACATGCTGGGCGACCCGACCGGCACCATCATCCGCAATTTTGACGTGATGATTGAAGAAGAAGGTCTGGCACTGCGCGGCACCTTCCTGATCAACCCTGAAGGCCAGATCAAACTGTGCGAAATTCACGATAATGGCATTGGCCGTGATGCAACAGAACTCTTGCGTAAAGTGAAAGCAGCACAATATGTGGCTAATCACCCTGGCGAAGTTTGCCCGGCTAAATGGCAAGAAGGCGAAAAGACTCTGAAACCTTCTTTGGACCTGGTTGGTAAAATCTAAAAACAAGAACAGTTCCCTCCCTTGGGCAAAATGGGCCCGGGCAGACTGTGCCCGGGCTTTTTTACAAATACAAACACATTAACAAGAAAGGTACTGGTCATTATGTTGGATGCTGCACTCAAAAGCCAATTACAGACGTACATGGAAAAGATCGTTCGTCCGATCGAGATCGTTGCCTCTGTGGACGGCAGCGAAAAGTCGAACGAAATGCTGGCATTGCTGTCGGAGGTTGAGTCGCTTTCAGACCAAGTGACGCTGAAAATCGTAACCAACGATGTTCAGCACAAGCCTTCGTTTTCCTTGAATTCCCCCGGAGAAAAAATCAGCCTGCGGTTTGCCGGGATTCCGATGGGGCATGAATTCACTTCGCTGGTTTTGGCGTTGTTGCAAGTTGGTGGTTATCCGGTCAAGCTGGATCCCAGCGTGGTTGAGCAGGTCAAGGCGATCAAGGGCAAATATAACTTTACGGTGTATATGTCGCTTTCCTGCCAGAACTGTCCGGAAGTGGTGCAGTCCCTCAATACCATGGCGGTGCTCAATCCGAGCATTCATGTGGAGTCGATTGATGGTGCACTGTTCCAAGATGAAGTGGACCGTTTGCAGATCATGGCGGTTCCCACCATCTATCTCAATGGTGAGGTATTTGGCCAGGGGCGCATGGGTGTGGAAGAATTTTTGGCCAAGCTGGATACTGGCAGCGCGCAGCGCGAAGCCGAAAAACTCAACGCCAAGGGCGTGTTTGACGTGCTGGTGGTTGGCGGTGGCCCGGCCGGGGCGGCAGCTTCGATTTATGCCGTACGCAAAGGGCTGAACGTCGGCGTGGCGGCACAGCGTTTTGGCGGGCAGGTGCTTGATACCCTGTCAATTGAGAACTTTATTTCTGTGCAGGAAACGCAGGGGCCGGAGCTGGCTGCTGCGCTGGAAGCGCATACCCGCAGCTACGATGTCGATATCATGAACCTGCAGACGGCCAGCAAGCTGGTGCCCGCAGACGATGGTATAACGATCGAGTTTGAAAGCGGCGCCAAGCTCAAGGGGAGAACGGTTGTCATTTCTACCGGGGCTCGCTGGCGCGATATGAATGTGCCCGGCGAAAAAGAATACCGTACCCGGGGTGTGACGTATTGCCCGCACTGCGATGGCCCGCTGTTCAAGGGCAAAAATGTGGCGGTGATCGGTGGTGGTAATTCGGGCGTTGAAGCCGCGATTGATCTGGCCGGTGTGGTGGAGCATGTGACGCTGCTGGAGTTCTCTGAAGAGATGCGTGCCGATGCGGTGTTGCAGCGCAAGCTGCGCAGCCTGCCGAATGTGGCAGTGCTGACCAATGCGCAGACGACCGAAGTCGTGGGCAATGGTAAAAAGGTCACTGGCCTGAATTACAAAGACCGCGTAACCGGCGAAGCCAAGAGCATTGATGTGGAAGGTATTTTTGTGCAGATTGGCCTGTTGCCCAATACCGACTGGCTCAAAGGCACGGTGGATCTGAACTGGCGCGGTGAAGTGGTGGTGGGCAAACACGGCGAAACCAATGTGCCGGGCGTTTATGCTGCCGGTGACTGTACCGATACGGCTTACAAGCAGATTGTGGTTGCCATCGGCTCAGGAGCCACAGCGGCATTGGGTGCTTTTGACCACCTGATCCGCGCCACTGCGCCTAAAGAATAACGACTCTGTAACTGCTGGATCGTTGTCGACCCGAAGGGGGCTCGCAAGAGCTCCCTTTTTCATGGTGTTCAATCGTTACGCATAAGCAACATGTATTATATCGCGTTGTATATATGTGTTATATTATGCATTTATTGCATGAATATAAAACTGTGATGCGCATCATGCTGTGGAGGTTTGCCTGCGCCAATTGGGGCCAGGAGTTTTGATCCCATAGATGCAGCAGCCATTCCATTGGGAAGCTGAGCCGGGCAAGTACGCCACACGGGACGACAGGTAGAGTACCTACTGTTAGGTGGTGGTAGCCTGTTGATTGCGGTGCAGATAGAACCGATGCGTTAAATATGCGGTTTTGTTTTGGGGTTGGGTTGAAAAGGTAATAACAGGAGTGGATATGAATATCAGAATGCTATCGGGAAGTGTCGTGGCAGCCTTGATGCTGTCTGTTTCGGCATGGGCTGGGGCTGAGCCTGTGAGAACAGAGCTGCTGCCACAGGTGGCTGAAATATTGCATCCACCCAAACCGGATGAAGCGGTGCTCAGGCAGGATGTATATGCCGGCCTGCTGGCGATCAATGCGCCGGAAGGTGTGGATTTCATGGCAGCAGGCAGCCGGATTGCACAGGATAACTATGCACGCCTGGAACAGATGTTTGCAACCCAAAATATCAATTTGAAAGCGCCGGAAATCACAAGCTATTACGACGGGCGGGCGCGACAGGAGCTTGACCTGATAGTGGGTGGAGAGCGGTTTGCGTTTCCGTGCACCAATCTGCAAGCGCATGATTGTGTGGCGCAGACACTGGCGCAAAAAGCTGCCATCCATACGCTGGTGGCCAACAATGCGGCAGCGCTGGACAGGTATTTGCAGGTGACCAGCCTGCCGTATTATGGAACCTATCTGTACACAGCCAGTGATTATTTGCCTTCGTACCAGTATGTCACTATTCTGTCCAACCTTCGCCTGGCACAGGCGATGGAGGCGTTTGAGGCGGGAGATGCTGCACAGGGGTTTGTGATTTTGGAGCAGGAAAGGGCATTCAGCGACAGAATGCTGGCGCATGACCGTACGTTGATCGGACAGATGATTGCCATACGGCGTTTATATAACTATTTCCATGTGGTCAATGCATTGATGGACATGCCTTTCATGCAGGAGCATATCGCGACCAAGCGTTTCACTGCATTATTGGCCCCGCTGACGGATGAGCAGCAAAAGGGCATGGCAGGAGCATTGATGAACGAGCGTGATTTTGGCATACAGATGTTCTATGCCCTGAATAAAGAGACCGCCATGGATCAGGTGAGTCTGCTGATGGGGGAGCACACTCCTTCATCCGATATAGATAAGGCCTTATTTGCGCAGCAATACGATGGCAATGCCACCAGCAATATTTATTATCTGTCGTTTCAGCCGGCGATTGAAAGGGCTTCATTGACATTGCCCCAGGTGTCTGAGTTGTTCAGGCAGGGGCGGTTGACGCAGACTTCGGAACAAATGGCGGCTGTCATGCAGCAGCAGTTTGCACTGGCTGACCAAAGCAATGCACCGGGCAATATGGTCGGGAGAATTCTGGTGGAAACGGCATTGCCCAGCATGGATGATTATCTTGGCAGGCTTTACGATGTGCAGGTGTATATGGCGCTGGTCAATGCCAAGCAGCGCATGCTGTGGGCTGGAGTGGATACGCAGAATGCCGAAGCAGTCAATGCATTTTTGCAAAAGCTGGAAGCACAAGGGTTGAACCCTTATACGCAGCAGCCTTTTGCGTGGGATGCCGCAACGCATTTGCTCAGTACGTCCTGGGTGGATAAATCGGCATCTGCCAGGCTGGCTGAAGGCGCTGCACGCATGGCGGTGCATATCCGATAAGCGATAACATGAACTGTGCACAATAAAAAAACAGTGTGTTGCAGCAGAGGGCCCAGGCCCTCTTTTTTTATGCTCGCATAAAAATTGGCTAGGGTTTTCATGGGTGCGGGTAATCTCATCACACAGGATTCTGTAGGGAAAGTCCGCATGACAGGGAATTATTTCTTTGGCATTGTTACGGTTTCGCAAACGACAACCGGGCACTGGATGCCGTGAAGGAGTACACATGAAACGACGTCAACTGATCAGCGCTGTCACTGCCGGTATGGCACTGGCCGGTATGCATACATGGGGTTGGGCGCAGGGCAGTTATCCTGCTAAAGGCCGTAATATACGGCTGATTGTTCCGTTTGCCGCCGGGGGTACCACGGATATTGTGGCGCGTGTGGTCAGTGATCCGATGTCGCGTGAGCTGGGCTCAACCATTGTGGTGGAAAACAAGGGCGGTGGTGGCGGTGTGATTGGTGCGCTTGATTTGATGCGCGCTCGTCCTGACGGTTATACGCTTGGCGTGGCAACGGTGTCCACGACAGCAACCAATCCGGCGATCAATCCCAAAGTAGGGTATGACCCGGTGAAAAATTTCACCCCGATTGTGAACCTGGCAGCCACCCCGAATGTGATTGCGGTGAATCCGTCGTTTCCGGCCAAAAATCACGAGGAGTTTGTTGCCGAGATTAAAAAGAACCCGGAGAAATACAGCTATGCCAGTACTGGGCAGGGTTCCATCACGCACATGTTGATGGAGCTGTATAAGAGTTTGACTGGGCTGAATGTCAAACACATTCCGTATCGCGGTGCCGGCCCGGCGCTCAACGATGTGGTGGCCGGACATGTGCCAATGCTGTTTGACAACCTGCCTTCGTCGTTGCAGTTTATTCAGGCCGGCAGGCTGGTACCGATTGCTGTTGCAGCGCCTCAGCGTTTAGCGATTCTGCCCGATGTGCCGACGTTCAAGGAGCTGGGGCTTGAGCCGGTGAACCGCATGGCCTATTACGGCCTGGTCGGGCCGGAAAAGCTGCCGCAGGATGTTGTGCAGGTGATCAATGCCGCCGCATTGGTCGCCCTCAAGGAGCCGGAGGTGATCAAGCGCATTGAAGATACCGGCTCTATGGTCATTGGCAATACCCCGGCTGAGTTTGCCAAGCAGATTCAAGACGAGTATCAGGTCTATCGCGAAGTGGTGGAAAAACAGGGCCTGCAAATTTCATGACATTGATGAACCGTATCGGTTCAATGCGATAGCAGAATTGTTGTGTCTGGCCTGGTGCTGCCAGAGGGCGTGCCGTGTGCTTGTGTGCCTCCGGTTGCCCCAACCATTGCGCCGCAACGGTGGACACAGCAATTCCGGAAAACGCCGCATTTGCCGCTGGTGTGCCGCAGCACCGCATGGCAAAGGTCTTTTGGTTTTCGGATAAGGATAATGATTCATGAAGGTACGTGATTATCATGACGTCATCGGTGGCGTTTTTCTGATAGCGGTTGGTTTGTTTTTTGCGCTGTATGGCAGAAATTATGAATTTGGCACCACCTCTGAGATGGGGCCCGGTTACTTCCCGGTGCTGTTAGGCTGGGTGCTGGCATTTCTGGGCGTGGTGGTGGCGCTGCCGGCATGGTTCAAGGAAGGCAAGCCGATCAAGGTCAAGTGGAAGAATGCTTTTTTTGTGGTGATCAGTCTGCTGCTGTATGGTTTTTTGCTGGATAAGCTGGGGCTGGTGATTTCTACTTTTGTGACGGCACTGCTGTCTTCGTACGCCGCCAAGGATATGAAGCGGCTGGAGCGCATTGTGGTGTGCGTGGCGATTACCGCAATTACCGTGGCGGTTTTCAAGTATGGGCTCAATATGTTTATTCCGGTGTGGCCGGACATGTACAACATCACGGCTTTTTTGCAGCAGGTCGGTCTGATGCAGCCTAACGGATAAATAACGGAGTGATTGAACCATGCTTGAAAACCTGATTCTTGGATTCCAGACCGCCATCTCGCTGACCACGCTGTGGTATTGCTTTCTCGGTGTGTTGCTGGGCATGATCATCGGCGTGCTGCCCGGTATTGGCTCGGTGGCGGCGATTTCTCTGCTGTTGCCGTTTACGTTCAATATTGATCCGATCTCGGGCATTGTGATGCTTGCCGGTGTGTATTATGGCGGGCAGTATGGCGGCTCAACGGCATCCATTTTGCTGAATCTGCCGGGAGCGCCTTCTTCGGCGGTGACGTGTCTGGACGGCTACCCGATGGCGAAAAAAGGCAAGGCCGGGCTGGCGCTGTTCATCACGACGATTGCATCGTTTGTCGGGGCACTGATCGGGCTGGTGTTGCTGGTGCTGTTTTCGCCGGCGCTGGCGCAGGCAGCCCAGCAGTTCGGGCCGGCCGAGCTGTTTTCGATGATGTTGCTGGGGCTGGTGGCGGCTTCTACACTGTCTTCGGGTTCGCCGGCTAAGGGGCTGGCAATGGTGGTGCTGGGGCTGCTGATCAGCATGGTGGGCAGCGATGTGCAAACCGGTGAATTCCGCTTCACGTTTGAGCGGCCGGAGCTGATGGACGGCATCAAGCTGGTGGCGCTGGCGATGGGGCTGTTCGGGATTGCAGAGCTGATCAACAGCATCAACATTCCGCATGACACCAGCCTGATGAAAAAGAAGATCACCATGCGTTCCATGCTGCCAACCAAGGAGGAGTGGAAGCGTTCGGGCATGCCGATGCTGCGTGGCAGCGCCATTGGTTCTTTCCTGGGCACGTTGCCGGGGGTGGGGCCGTCGATTGCGTCGTTCATGGCTTATGCCACAGAAAAGAAGGTGGCCAAGCATAAGAAGGAACTGGGGCAGGGCGCGATTGAAGGCGTCAGCGCGCCGGAAGCGGCCAACAATGCGGCGGTGCAGACGGCGTTTGTGCCTTCGCTGTCGCTCGGACTGCCGGGAGACGCGGTGATGGCCATCATGCTGGGGGCGCTGATGATCCATGGGATTCAGCCCGGGCCGATGCTGATTTCTGAACAGCCGGGGCTGTTCTGGGGGCTGGTGATCAGTTTCATCATTGGCAACGTTATTTTGCTGATTTTGAATATTCCGCTGATCAGCATATGGGTCAGTATGTTGAAGATTCCGTTTAAATGGCTGTTTCCGGCGATTCTGATTTTCATTTGCCTGGGGGTGTTCAGCGAGCAGAATAATTATTACGATATTTACATGGCGGCCATCATCGGCATGGTAGGTTATTTTCTGTATGTGCTGAAGTTTGAGCCGGCCCCGCTGCTGCTGGGGTATGTGCTGGGTGCGCCGATGGAGGAGAACCTGCGGCGTGCGTTGCAGCTCAGCGGAGGCGACGGCATGACGTTTCTGTCGCGACCGATCAGTGCGGTGTTTCTGGCATTTGCGGCGCTGATTCTGTTATGGACGACCTGGTCGGCGCTCAAACGCATTGCCCGCAGCCATGAGCGGGCCGTGGAGCATGACCTTTCGCACGAGCATGAATACCCGCATGAAAATCCGCCTTCACCTGCGGTAACGCCGCAACTGGCGAAACAGGGCTAGGCGGTGTGGTATTTGCTTGGTGAGTAAGGGGGCGGATGTCCCCTGCCTGTGGCTTATGCGTTCTGTCGCAGTTCGCCGGGCGTGGTGCCTGTGGCTTTGCGGAACATGGCAATGAACGATGATGCGCTGGCGTAGCCCAGGTCCAGCGCAATGCTCTCCACCTTGTCGCCGGCTTCCAGCATGCCCATGGCTTTGATGATGCGCAGGCGCTGCCGCCATTCTGCCAATGACATGCCAAGCTCTTTGCGGCAGTAGCGCATCAGCGTGCGTTCGCTGATGTGGGCCTGCTGTGCCAGTTCTGCCAGAGAGCGGTCGTCGGCCGGATTGGCCTGCAATGTCTGCAGCAAGGGCGCCAGTACCGGATGGGTGGAGCCGGGCAGGTAGCTGCCGCTGCACGGGGCCTGCGCCAGTTGGTCCAGCAGCACCTGCAACAGGCGCTGCGTTTCGCCGTTGCGCAACTGGTGCTCCGGCACGCTGCGCAGGTGTTCCAGCAGGGCCCGTACCAGTGGTTCAATGGTCAGTGCACACGGGTTGGCGGGCAGGTGGCCGACCAGTGCGGCATCAATATACAAGGCACAAAAACTGGTGCCGTGCAGGCTGGTGCATTCGTGTGCGGTACCGGGCGGCAGCCACAGGCCATACTGGGGTGGTGCCAGAAAATGCTGGGTGCCGGTTTTGATGTTCATGACGCCGCAAAATGAGTAATAGAATTCGCCCCGGTCGTGCTGATGCGCATGGTAGCCGGAAGCGGCATGGATGACGTCATAGCGAAAGTGGATCGGCATCGGTGAATTGCCGTCAAAAGGTTGCATGCGTGTTCTGGCTGGTTTGGGCATTGTGTTCGCTCTGTGTTGATTGCAATTTGGCGGTGGTGTCGCCATTGCATAACATGTTGTCATAATTTCATTATATCCATTGATTCAGTCACGGTGATACTGTTGTTCATGTTGAAGTCAAAGGCCGTCCGGCCCGGTGGCAGGTGTGTATCGTGAATGAGAGAAAAGATATAGACGGCAAAGCCGGTGCATTGATGCTGCTGCTGTGCGCCATTCTGGGGTTGCAGCAGGTGGTAATCAAAATGAGCGCGGCGGATATGTCGCCGGTGACGCAGATTGCGCTGCGCTCCGGTGGCTCGGCGCTGCTGATGGCTGCTGTCGTGCTGTGGCGGCGTGATTGGATTTCCTGGCGCGCAACGATGGTGCCGGGTCTGCTGGCCGGGCTGATGTTTGCGCTGGAGTATTTTTTTGTGGCGCAGGCTTTGCTGTATACCAGTGCATCGCATGTGGTGGTGTTTTTGTATACGGCGCCGGTTTTTGCTGCCTTGCTGTTGCACTGGCGGCTGCCGCAGGAGCGGCTGACGCGCCTGCAATGGCTGGGGATTGCGCTGGCGTTTGGCGGGCTCGTTTATGCGTTTTTTGGCGGTGCATCCGGTGCAGGCACAGGTGGCGGGATTAACGGTGAAGCTTTGAAAGGTGATTTTTATGCACTGCTGGCGGCAATGGCCTGGGCATGCAATACGGCGATTGTGCGTAGTTCGCGCCTGTCGCAGACCCCGGCCGGGCAGACCATGCTGTACCACCTGCTGGTAACGTTTGTGCTGCTGACGCTTGCGGCGTTCTGGATGGGACAGCAGCATTTTGTGCTGACGCCGGTGGTGTGGGGCAGCCTGCTGTTCCAGACGCTGGTGGTGTCTTTTTTCAGCATTCTGATGTGGTTCTGGCTGTTGCGCCGTTATCTGGCGTCGCGCCTGGGTGTGTTTTCTTTCCTGACGCCGCTGTTTGGCGTCGGGTTTGGGGTGGTGCTGTTGAATGAACGGCTGGAGCCGGGCTTTATTGTCGGGGCGCTGGCGGTGTTTGCCGGCATCATGCTGGTCAGCGCACACCAGTGGGTAGCCAGATGGCTGCTGCGGGCAGCAGGGGTTCGCCAGGCGAAATAACTCTTTGGGTGTAAGGCGGACTGATCCCTGCGGGCTTCATGGTTTGTTGCCCTTGGGCAACTCTAGAAACTACTTGAAGAAAACGCCTAAATTGTTGAATCAAATCATGTAACTATGATTGCCACATACAAGAAAATGTTGGACACCGTTTGATGAAGATCAAATAACTAGTACCTCCAGATGATGGACTAAACACTATAGATGGGGTATTATTCATTCCATCAACACTATATGTAGTGTTTCCCTGAATTATCATTCAAAAAAGGGATGCTCCCGGCTCCGTTGCTGCTGTGGGCCCATAATTTTGAAAAAACGAGGAGTGCTGCCGTGAATCCGATGGTGATTAAACGTGATGGTTGTCGTGTGCCGTTTGATGAAGTTTTCATCAGAAATGCAGTGGTCAAAGCGGCCAAAGCCTGTCAGGTAGATGACGATGCTTACTGTACGTATGTGGCCCATTGTGTGGCCGCGCTGATGCAGGGCAAACCGACCGTGGATATTGCCGAGATTCAGGTCGCGGTGGAAAACCAGATGATGGCCGGCCCCTACAAGCAGATGGCGCGTGCCTATATTGAATACCGGCATGACCGCGACCTGGCGCGTGAACGCCGTGGCCGCCTGAATCAGGAAATCCGCGGGCTGATCGAGCAAAGCAACATGACGTTGCTGACGGAAAACGCCAATAAGGACAGCAAAGTGATTCCGACCCAGCGCGATTTGCTGGCCGGTATCATTGCACGCCACTATGCCAAAGAGCATATTCTGCCGCGTGATGTGGTGCAGGCGCATGAAAAGGGCGAGATTCATTACCATGACCTGGATTACGCGCCCTTTTTCCCGATGTTCAACTGCATGCTGATTGACCTGAAGGGCATGTTGACCAAGGGCTTCAAGATGGGCAATGCCGAAATTGAGGAACCCCGGTCGATTTCCACCGCCACAGCGGTTACCGCACAGATCATCGCGCAGGTGGCAAGCCACATTTACGGCGGCACCACCATCAATGGCATTGACACCATTTTGGAAAAATATGTCACGATGAGCTACAACAAGCACCTGAAAGTGGCGCAGGAGTGGCAGGTGGCAGATCCTTTGGCGTATGCCCGGGCGCGTACTGAAAAAGAATGTTATGACGCGTTCCAGTCGCTGGAGTATGAAGTCAATACCCTGCACACCGCCAACGGGCAGACACCGTTTGTGACGTTTGGCTTTGGGCTGGGCACCAGTTGGGAAGCACGGCTGATCCAGCAGTCTATCTTGAAAAACCGATTGGCCGGTTTAGGCAAGAATCACAAAACGGCTGTGTTTCCCAAACTGGTTTTTGCGATCAAGGAGGGGCTGAACCGTAAAGCGGAAGACCCGAACTATGACATCAAGCAGTTGGCGCTGGATTGTGCCAGCAAACGCATGTACCCCGATATTTTGAACTATGACCGGGTGGTGGAAGTGACCGGGTCGTTTAAAACGCCAATGGGGTGCCGCAGTTTCCTGAGCCGTTATGAAGAGGACGGGCAGGAGGTGCATGACGGGCGCAACAACCTGGGGGTGGTGACCCTGAACCTGCCGCGCATTGCGCTGGAAGCCAAGGGCGATGAAAAGCATTTCTGGCAGTTGCTGGATGAACGGCTGGCGATTGCCAAAAAGGCACTGCTGACACGCATTGCCCGCCTGGAAAATGTGAAGGCACGCGTCGCACCCATTCTGTACATGGAAGGGGCTTGCGGCGTGCGCCTGAAGGCGGACGACCCGATTGCCGATATTTTCAAAAACGGCCGTGCGTCGATTTCGCTGGGGTATATCGGCATTCATGAAATGATCAATGCGCTGTATGGGCAGCATGTGTATGACAGCGAGCAACTGCGCGCCAAAGCGCTGGAAATTGTTGAATACCTGTCTGCAGCGACCAAACGCTGGAAAGCGGAAACCGGCTACGGCTTCAGCCTGTACAGCACGCCCAGCGAAAGCCTGTGTGACCGTTTCTGCCGGCTCGATATCAACGAGTTTGGTGAAATTGAGGGCGTGACCAATAAGGGCTATTACACCAACAGCTTCCACCTGGATGTGGAGAAGAAGGTGGACCCGTACGACAAGCTGGATTTTGAAGCGCCTTACCCGCACCTGGCCAGCGGCGGCTTTATCTGCTACGGCGAATATCCGAACATGCAGCATAACCTGAAAGCGCTGGAGGATGTGTGGGACTACAGCTACGAGCATGTGCCCTACTACGGCACCAATACGCCGATTGACGAGTGTTATGAGTGCGGCTACATGGGCGAGTTCCTGTGTACCAGCAAAGGCTTTACCTGCCCGAGCTGCCATAACCACGACCCGGCCAAGGTGTCTGTCACGCGCCGCGTGTGCGGTTACCTGGGCAGCCCCGATGCACGCCCGTTCAACAAAGGCAAGCAGGAAGAGGTGAAACGGCGCGTCAAGCATTTGTCCAACGGACAACTGGACGAGGGGCTGGACACCGAGTATGAAGCGGCTGAGCGGGAAGTGGCAGCCAAGGCCAAGAAGGTTTATCAGGAGCGTGTTTCTGAAAGCGATATGCAGGCCAAAAAGCAGAACGCCTGTTTGCCGGCTGAATGATAAAAGTACCGGCCTTGCAGCGCTGAATCTGCGCGGCAGGGCTGGCACAAGTAACGGGAAGCGTCATGAATTATCATAGGTATTATCCTGTCGATGTGGTCAACGGGCCGGGGACGCGCTGCGCCCTGTTTGTTGCCGGATGCATCCACAAATGCCAGGGGTGTTACAACAAGAGCACCTGGCGGCCTGATTCGGGCAAGCCGTTCACGCAGGAGGTGGAGGATAAGATCATTGCCGACCTGAAGGATAAACGCATCCATCGCCAGGGGGTGTCGCTTTCCGGCGGTGATCCGCTGTATCCCGGCAATGTGGCGGCGGTATTGAAGCTGGTACAGCGGGTGCGTGCGGAGTGTCCGGGCAAGGATATCTGGGTATGGACAGGCTATACGTTCGATGAACTGGACAGCGAGCAGATGGCCGTGGTTGACCTGGTGGATGTGCTGATTGATGGCCGTTTTGTCGAGGCGCTCAAGGACGCCAATCTGGTCTGGCGTGGCAGCAGTAACCAGGTGATTCATGATTTGCGCAAAGAACGGCAGATACCGAAGCAAGAGGTGGCTGCACCGGTAGTGCGGGCTGGCCTGCCCGCCAGTGTGCCTTCGGCTCAGAAAGCGCAAACACGTGTTGCTGCACTGAGCGTACAGCGCTGTGGTGCCAGGGCTAGTAGCAGCCGCCAGCCGGAGGCCAGCGGTTGTGACCAGTTGTCACTGGGGTTTTCGCTTTGATGGCAAACCTGTTTCAGGCCTAAACACGGTATGAAAAAAGCCATGCAATGCATGGCTTTCGTGTTATGGCAGCGCAGGGTTTTTACAGATTGCTGCACTTGGCGTCGATCTGCTCCATTTTGCTGAGCATGGAGTTGAGGTCATTGATGGTTACCTCTGCGGGCAGTTGGTCTGAATTATTCAGCGCACTGATGAAAACAGCCCATTCCTTGGTGTTGAATTGCTGTGCCAGCGCGTCGGCAATGCAGCGGCAGCCGCCGTTGTCTTCGCCTTCTTCTGCGATACATTGCTGATAAACATATTCACGCAATTGTTGGGTGTCGTTCATGTCGGTGGGCTGGGCTGTAGCGCTCAGGCATACCCAAGGCAGGCATAACAGCAGCAAAATGTGTCGTTGGATGTTCATGGTGGCAATCGTGTGGTTTGGGGTTGCGGGTGAAATAAAAAGGAGCCTGAAATCCTGCGATATCAGGCTCCTGATGCGTATGCCGGCAGATTTTAATTGCCTGCTGGCTGGCAGCTTTGCAGGGCGGTTTGCAGCTTGGTGGCAAACTGCACCAGTTCTTCTTCGGTTGTGCCTGCCGGAGGTTCCGGCGCATCTTGCATGGCGGCAATAAAGATGGTCCATTCTTTGGTGGTCAGGTCTTTGGCCATGTTATCTGCCAGGCAGGTGCAGGACTGTGCCTGTTCGGCCGGGCACATGGTCATGACCAATTGCCGCATTTCTTCTTTGTTGTTGGGGTTGGGAGTTTGGGCGGCAGCCGTTCCAACAAAAAAGACGGTACTGATTGCCAGCAAAGAGAGTTGTTTCAAATTCATCATGTTTTCCTTGGTGTCAAAATCTATAGATCATGCGGGTGCGCTTGTCGGGTCAAATAATATATGTTCTGAAAACACTGCACAACGCACACGCATTGTAAACGGAGTTTACCGGCTACAGACGCTGTCTGCACTGTTGAGCTTATTAGCCAACTGTTGCAGGTCACTGTCGGCAGTGCCTGCAGGTGGATTGGGGTCTTTGTTATAGGCGGCATTCAGAATGCTCCATTCCTTGGCGGTCAGGGTCTGCAGCATCTGGTCAGCCAGGCAGTTGCATTTCTGCGCGTCGGCGCTGCAGATTTTCAGTGCCAGCTCGCGGTTAGACGGGTTGCCTGCGGCAGTCTGCGGTGCTGTGGGTTGCGCAGAAGGACGTGTCTCAGTGGCGGAAGTGGATGGCGCTGAGGTCTGGCACGCAGCCAAAGTGACACAAAGCAAGGCGGGAAGAAGAAATTGAAAACGCATGATCAGGTTATCCTTGGTTAATAATAAATGGTCAAAAATCCGTAGGGTTCAATGACAGTCTGTTTCAATATGCTGGTTTGGCTGTTATGAAGGGTTGCAAACGCTGCCAGCATGGTTCTGTTTGGTGCGTGCAGGCTTTCCTGCTTAGCCTGTACTTTTAACTGGTAGCGGTGCATGGTTGGCTGGCAGCCAATGCACACAACGGCAAAACAAGTACTGGCTGAAAGCGCATGAAACGTGGTCTCCTTGTCTCACCCTGAGGGTGATGATAATGTGTTTATTATAGTGAGCCGTCACATTTTTGCATGTGAGGGAACGCGTGAGCATGGTCATTGCAGCCTTTATAAGGGAGGAGGCCGGGAATATGCACGGCTTGTTCACACAGATATACAGGCTTTTTCAACAACTTGCCAACAGGGTTATGCACAGGTTGCCGGGACGTTCCAGGCAACAATACATTCCGATGGTGTGGCTGTGACGGGGTGCTGCGTATTGCATTTGTGCGGCTACAGATTTGCCATGTGAAAACCATTGGAAAACACCGTTGGAAAGCCGTTGCAGCACAGTTGCCCTGCGGTACAGTTTCAAAAAAAGTATGGCCTGTATCAGGGAGGCGTTGGGTTCAGGCTGGCACCGCGTACTTCCAGTTGGATGCTATCAAGCTCCTGGCCGCTATGACGGTTGACCAGGGTAATGCGGTGGTGCCCGGGCACCGGCAGCCACGCGGCATTGGCGCCTTCGGCAATGACGATGTCGCCGATCTGCCAGCGGACATCGGGGTGGTTGCTGCGCAGCCACAGGCGCTGGTTGGCAGGTGGTATGTCGGGGTCCAGGGCGATGATGGTGCCTGATACAGGCGATGTAATGCGGGCCGGGGCATCGGGGTCAAGCGCATGTGCTGCCGGGCTGACCAGGGCGGATGTTTTAATGACGTCGCGTTCGGTGCCGGCAATGAACCACTCAGTACGCGTCGGCTCCAGAGGCGGCTCGTAATGAATCTGCCTGCTGACGATGCCTTCGGGCGCAGGGGGAGTGGCCCAGTCGGCGCCGTGGCCGTTATCCAGGTCGCGCTGGTAGAGAAAGTTCATTACGTCGCGCCATACCGGTGCAGCGCCGCTGGTGCCGGAAACGCCCCACATGGCTGCGCCGCTGGCATTACCGACCCAGACGCCAACGGTGTAACGGCGGCTGTAGCCAATGGCCCAGTTGTCGCGCATGTCTTTGCTGGTGCCGGTTTTGACCGCACTCCAGTAGCGGGTGTTGAGTTCACTGTCCAGGCCAAAGGTGGGAACGCGGGCTTCCCGGTCAGAGAGAATAGAGCCAATGATCCATGCGGCCTGTGGCCCGATGCCTGATGAATGCGTGGGCAGGTTCAGCGCATAAAGCGGGATGGTTGGTGGATTGGCCGGTGGGGTGGCGTTGGGGCTGGCAGGCGCTTGGTCAGGCGCATGAGACGTATAAGGCGTATGCTCTGGCGCTGTATCCAACGGGGCGGCTGAAGGCAGCGGCAGCCAGCGCACGGCAGCAACCTGGCCGCCGTTGGGCAGGGCACGGAAAGCGTTGGTGAGTGTCAGGAGGGTGACCTCGGCACTGCCCAGCGCCAGGCTGTAGCCATAATAGTCGCCACTTTCCTTGAGCGGCAGGCCCAGCGCCAGCAGTGTGCGTGAAAAGGCGTCCGGCCCGATCATGACCAGTGTGCGCACCGCAGGGATATTGAGCGACGAAGCCAGTGCCGTACGCACGCTGACCCAGCCTTTGAAGCTTTTGTCATAGTTTTGCGGCACATACAGGCCACTGCCGACATTCAGGTTAACGGCTGAATCGTCCAGCAGTGAAGCAGCGGTCAGCCGGCGCTGTTCAATGGCCTGTGCGTACAAAAACGGTTTGAGTGTGGAGCCGGGCTGGCGCATGGCGGTGATGGCGTCAATTTCAGCCGCCTGTGAAATATCGGCGCCGGACGACCCTACCCACACCAGCACTTCACCACTGGCGTTGTCGATGACGATGACGGCACCGTCTTCCACATTCTGCTCAGAAATTTCCAGCAGATGCTGGCGCAGGCTGTTCAGTGCAATGCGTTGCGCCTGGGCATCCAGCGTGGTCTGTACGGTCAGTGTGTCGTTGCTGGAAGCTGCCGCCGCGCTGAGTAGGCGCTGCGCCAGATGCGGTGCAATGCCTTCAGAGGGGGCTTGCCGCGGCAGGTTGAAACGCACACGGATAAAGTCAGGCAGGGTCGTGCACTCCTGTTCGGCATTGTCTGCCTGCATGGCGTGCAGGATGGCGCAGGCCCGGCGTGCCACGGTGGCTTCAGAAGCATTGGGGGCGCGGACTAATGCGGCTGCGATGGCGGATTCACGCGCGTTCAGGCCATTGGGGGCTTTGCCGAACAGGCCTTCAGACATGGCGCTGATGCCTACCAGCTCGCTGCGAAAAGGCACCATGTTCAGGTAGGCTTCCAGAATCTGGTCTTTTTGCCAATGGCGCTCCAGCGCTTTGGCCGCTACAGCCTGTTGCAGTTTTTGCCACAATGTGCGGTTGCCGCTGGAGGATAGCTCGGGGTGCCACAGCCCGGTCAGTTGCATGGTGATGGTGGAAGCACCGCGGGTTTGCGAGCCACTCAGGTTGTTCCAGGCAGCCGCCATGGCAGCCAGCCAGTCGATGCCGCTATGGGTATAGAAGTTTTTGTCTTCTGATACCAGCAGTGCCTGTTGCAGCGCCGGCGAAACATCGGCCAGTGCTGTCCATGTGCCCTGGCGGACGTTGAAGTTGACGCGCAGCCGGTGCAGTATTTCACCATGACGGTCCAGCAGCACAGCGTCTGACGGGTGATATGTCTGCCGCACTTCCTGATAGCTTGGTGACGGGGGTGCCTGAATCAGCAATATGGCCAGCAGAATCACCAGCACCAGCGTGCCGCTACTGAGCAGGCCCAGTGTGATGCGCCAGAACCAGCGCCAGCCGGATGTTTTGGGAGTGTTGGGTGCAGGGGTGGCGTTCATGGTGAAGCGGGTATGCCGGGAATGGATGGCGGTGTGGCAGGGCTGGCAGTGCCTGGACGTGCCATATAGGCTTCTCTACGCTGATAGACAGCATGCGCCAGAGCTGGCAGTTCAGCGCAGTGCTGTTGTGCATTGGGAATACTGGCCTGCTCAAGTCTTGTGCAGCCAATTCGAACCGCAGATTCTTCATGCCAGCTGACAGGGGTGCGCATGATGGCAACCAGAATGGCAGACTCAGGCGTTGTCAACTGTTGCGGTTCTTTTTCAAACAGAATGTGCGAAGCGGCGTACAGCCCGTTAAGGCGGGCACCGTAAAAACTCAGGTTGAAGCTGGCTTCGATGATCTGCTGTTTTGTCCACTGACGCTCAATGTCTACGGGCAGTATACATTCATAGAACCATCTGCCTTTTCGATCTATAGGCATAACAGTGTTGTGCTGATAACGATATACAAGAAGGGCGGTCTTGGTGGAGACTCTGCTGTAAAAGCCAGCAGGGTTTTCCCTCGTTGTTGGCCATAAAGAGAGTAGACAAGTGCCGCTGATGACCACCTCCAGTAAGCCTGGCTGTTCACGCTGCCAAAAAGTGGGATCGTTCGTCTCTGCAAGGTATATGGCCTGCAGTTCAGCCGGAATGTGTTCAATGTTGACCCACCGGTTCAGCGCTGCATTTTCATTCGGATGAAACTGGTTTTTGAGTTGCTCAAATGCCGGTAATGGCGGTTTGGTGAACTGGACATATATGGCCAGCGCAATAAGCGCCAGTACCACCAGCCCAAATATAGCAAGTACCAGTTGTATCAGCAGTTTCACCATGTGAAGGCATCCTGTGCAAATTCAGGCGGTACAGCGGGACACAGCATGCCGGATGCATCCATGTATCAACAGGGCTTTAAAGCAGGTTGGCCGGTGCTGTCACAGGAGGCTCTGCCGGGCTTGCCGGGGCGGGTCTGGAAAAAACACGTGCCCGCTCAAAACCGCGCACCACCAGCGTTGTCAGTTTGGCACACTCCTGTTCGGGCGACGGCACGTAGGAGGAGGCATGCAGCAGATTACAGGCATTTTGAGTAATGGTGGCTTCCGACGCATATGGTGCTGCAGCCAGGGCGGTCACAATGGCCGATTCAACAATGTTGAGTTGCATCGGAGGCTTCTGGAACAGTACCTGGGATGCGGTGGAGATGCCAATGATGTCGCTGTGATAGCGTGAGAGGTTGAAATAGACTTCCAGCAACTGATTAAAGGTGTAGGCCCGGTCGAGATCGGCAACCGATGTGCAGAAGCTGAATTTGTTGAGCAGGGATTTGGAGTCGTCTGCAATGGATATCGGGCTTTGTGTTTGGATCATGGCGCGGGTGACCCGCCATGCCAGATTGCTGTAGCCAAGGCCGTTGTTGGAGCCGCGCTCGATGCAAAAAGAACCCGCAATGCCATCTGACCAACCGGCTTTGCGCTCCGGAGTAAACCCATTGGTGCCCAGAATGGTCATGTGCATGAGCTCAGTTGAGATCTGGTCTGCTGGAACCCAGCGTGCGATACCACTGCGAAAGTTGTTTTCAAAATGGTTTTGAATGCTTTCAAAAGAGGGAACGGCGGGTTTGGTCAGTTGCAGGAAAGAAACAAAGATGATCAGAGCCACCAGGATCAGTCCAAAAAGTTTGGATAGCAAAGAAAGAAGTGTTTTCATGATGGCGCGAATACCTGTTTAATGATCAAAATACCAGTCAAAATGCAGTCCAACAGACATGCGTTGGTGATTATACGAACGCATGTCTGTTTTCACAGTGTAACAGGCCGCCGGTTTAATGGCCTGCGGCAGGTGCCGGTTTGATGGTGACACTGGCGTTGGGCGATTCTCCAAACATTTCAGGCGCGTACATTGCTTCTACCCGGGTCGGCGGCAGTATGAATGTCCCGACATTATTCAGCCGTACCGTGTATTCAATGCTGAAGGTGCCTTTGGGAACAAACTGGTAATAAGCCCTGAAGCCGTCCTGCGCGCGCTCCTGATATGCAAGCCAGGCCCGCCAGTTGTTGCCTGTGTTGCTGTCGGATGCCGGTGTGGGCGTGCTGGTGGCAATTTCAGAGTCGCGCCCGAGCCCGGAGCCTAAAATGTTGGCCCCGCCCGGGATCGGGTCATTGACGACAACCCAGGTCATATCGGTCTGGGCATTGACTTCAATGCGCACGCGCCAGATGTCGCCGCGCGAGACTTCGCCTTTCACCTGCTCATCGATCGGTGTGACGGTTTTGGTGATGCTGTAGCCGGCCGAGAAGGGGGCTTTCAGCGGCACGGCCGCCAGACTCTGGATGGTGGCCCAGGGTTTGCCGCTGCCATCCTGGTTCAGGATGACGGTGCTTTGTTGCGGTGGTGTCGGCCACGCCATGAACACTGAATTATTGGCAAACGAGGCTGCGGCCGAAGGCGCACCAAAGGCTACATTGGTTCCTGGCGCATGGGTGCCGATGGCATTATCGGTAATGCGGTGCACCAGTTTCCAGTCAACCGTGCCGGAGCCGGTTGTTTTTCCGTCGGCATCGACCATACGCATCTGGGTCAGGCCATGCACCGGCTGGTGTTCAAATTTGCGCGAGAACTGTTCCAGTGCAAAGCTGCCCCACAGGTTGGCCGTGGTGGTGTGCCAGGCGCCGTTTTGTTGCCGTGCAATAAAACCGGTCACCAGTTTGGGCAGGTCTTCCTGCCAGCCGTCATCGTTCAATGTGGCCAGCAACAGGTAGGCGGCATTCAGGTCGCTGTTCCACATCAGCCACCACCAGTAGTCATTTTCTTCGGTGGAAAAGCCCAGCCGTGTGCCGGCCACGTTCAGGCGTGAACGCAGAATCTGCTGTGCTTCGGCCATGCGCTCGTCACGGTTGGCAATGGATGGTGTGCGCTGCAGAATCTGCAGCCACTGGATCACACTGGTGGTAGGCCACTGGTTGGGTGCCAGAGTGATGGTGCTGAGCATGCGCGGGTGGAACTGGTTGTAGCGCGAGAGCGCTTCCATTGCAGCCAGGCGGCGCATATCCAGGTCTTTACGCGGTGACCAGTAGTCGCGCTGGAGTTTGCCTTCGGCGAATTTAGCGAGGCCTGCCAGCATCAGTTTGCTGACTTCTGCTGGTAGCGCCAGTTCGGCATTGAGCTTGGACGCTTCGTCGGCAGAAGAAAGGATGTACGCGGTAAGGATATCGCTGCCGCGACGTGAAATGCTGCCTGACGGCGGGTAGTAATAGGCCAGGCCGTCTTCATCCAGATAGGAGGGAATGCGTGCCGCCAGTGCTTTCCAGCCCGCGGTGTCGCGGGTGCCAAGCTCAACGGAAACGCGCTGCTCCAGGCAAATGTAAGGATAGCGGTTGAGCCAGTCGGTAATCGCCGGCAGTCCTTCGGCCAGGCGAGGCACCATGCTGATCTGAATGCCGCCGCGGCCGGGCAACCCGTCAGACGGCGGTGCAACCGGGAGCTCCAGCGTGCCGTCCAGTTGTTTCAGCGTGGCCTGGCGTACCGTGATGGGTACACCGGTGAGAATGCGCTGGCTGACCTTGATGGCATCTGTGGCGCCTTTTTCTGTACTGGTGTCTTTGGCGCTAATTTCCCACGCCATTTGGCCCTGATACATGCCGGCGAGTTCTGCCGGAACGGTAACGTCCCAGACCGCTTCACGCGCCGAGTTGGCCGGAATTTCAAGCGTGATCGGCTCCAGCGTCAGGCCGGTGGCCGTGGCGCTGACATCCACTTTCATCGGCTGCTCGGTTGCGTTACGCACCGTGATGCCGGCGCGGTAGCTGTCGTCGCTGCGCACCACCGGCGGCAGGCCGCTGATCAGTTGCAGATCCTGCGTGCTGCGGAACTTGGCGCTGCCGCTGCCAAAACGCGAGCTGCCATCCGCCGCAATGGCGACCACGCGGAAGGTGGTCAGGGAATCGTTCAGTGGGATATCAATGGTGGCTTGCCCGTTGGCATCCAGCTTGACGCTGGGGTTCCACACCAGCAGCGTGTCAAACAGTTCGCGCGCACTGGCGCCGCCATCACCGCCACCACCACCTGCGGGCAGTGCCTTGCGGCCATAATGGCGGCGTCCGATGATCTCCATTTGCGCGGTTGCGGTGCGCACACCCCAAGAACGGCGTGTCAGCATGGCCGAGAGCAGATCCCAGCTCTGGTTTTTCTTCAGTTCAAGCAGTGCTTCATCCACCACGGCCAGCGCCACATCGGCATGGGCCGCAGGCGTTCCATCCGGCAGTGTGATGGTGATGGTGGCTTTGGCTGTTGAGCGTACCTGATAGCTGGGCTGGTCGGTTGCTACCTGAACGTTGAGCTGGTAGGCCGGGTCAATAACACGGATTTCTGCCACCCCCAGCCGGTAGGCCGGTTTGCTCAGGTCAACCAGCGCAGTCGGCGGCGCGTAGTCGGCGTTGTTCTGAAAGTCATTCCACCACTGGTCGGTGTTTTTATAGCCCCAGGTGAAAAAGCTGTACAGCGGCACTTCATGCAGGCGGCCACGCAGCACCAAAGCACTGATGTAGACGTTGGGACCCCAGTGTTCGCCGACTTTGAGCTCAATGGTAGGGTTGCTGCCGCTCACAGGAACCACATGGCTTTCGATCACGCCTTCACGCTCTACGGTGACCAGTGCCGTGGCGTCACGGAACGGCATGCGCAGTTGGAAGCGTGCAGTGTCTCCCGGACGGTATTCGGGTTGCTCCGGCAGCAGGTCAATACGGTCGCTGTCGCTGCCGCCAAACCACAGTTCGTCACGGCTCAAAACCCACAATGAGGTGAACGCCTGGGCCGTGCGGCCGGCTTCATCTTTTGCCACGGCAACCAGTTCAATCTGCCCGCCTTCGGTGGCCTGGCAGACAGAAACCGTCACACCGCTGGTGGTGGATGCCTCGGCGCAGGCAGCAAGCTGTTCAGGTTTGGGGCCGAACTTATGCGTGCAGGTCAGCAGCCCCTGCTCATCACTGGTGCCTGAGCAGATGGTGCCCAGGTCTTTGATCTCGGTATGGCTGTCGTAGGTGTAAAAACCGCCGACCAGGCGCTTGCGCGTGCTGGTGATCAGGCGCTGCTGGGCCCGGATTTCCATCGGCACACCGGCCTGCGGTTTGCCGTCGGTGCTCAGGGCAATGGCTTGCAGCGTCACGTTGCTGTTTTTGACCGCAACCCAGTTATCGTTGCGAATACCTGCCACAACCGCTGCCGGCCACAGGGTTTCATTGCGACGCAATGTGACAATTTCGCCGTTGGGGTCGGCAAAGCTGGCTTCCACCAGCAGGTCCTGAGCCCGGGTCACCACAGGAATCTGTGCGAGCGTGATCTGCCCGGAGCCGTTGCGGTCCAGTGTCAGCGGCAGCTTGTCGGCAATCAGTTTTGCTCCTGTTGCGCTCGATGAAGCGGCTTCGTCGCTGTAGTCGTCATCATAATCCTCGTCGCCATAAGAACGGCTGGGGTATGGCCCTGTCGGTGGCGGGTTAAACGAAAAGCGGCGGTCATAGTCGCGGAAGCTGATGCCGGTTTCGCGTACCACAGCGGAAATCTGCACCGGTAACTGTGCCGCGCCGCCACCCGAAAGGTAATTGATCTGCAGCCCCAGCGGTACATCTTTGGGCTGGACCAGCGCCTTGCTGTCGCCCTGGGTGTTGACACTGATGCTGCCTTCAAATACGGGCAGGCGGAATTCCTCCACCTGGAAGCCGCCGGTGTAATAGCGGTCGTAAGAGTCGCCGCCGGATTTGCGTGCCAGCGTAATGGTGTAGTTGCCCAGTTTGGCGGTGGTCGGAATTTCAAAGACACTGGATGCACTCAGGCCGCCACCGGTACGTTCCCACGTCAACGGCAGTGTGGTTTCCTGTCCGCTGCCCTGGTGGATGATTTTGACAATGTCGGGCAGGCGTCCTTCAGGCAGGGTGAATCCACCCAGGTTCAGGTCACGGATGAAATGCTTCATCGAGACGGTTTCCCCGGCGCGCAGCAGCGTGCGGTCAAACACGGTGGTGGCAACGCTGCTGGCTTTGGGGCTGAAATTGGTCGGATAGCTGAAACGCCAGTATTCAATACCCCGGTCCCAGGTGGACAGCGTAAACGCCATGTCCATGCCGCCGGGGGCTTTCTCATCTGCCGCGCGGGCGCTGATGAACAGGAATTTCTCCCAGTTGCGCCGACCCGGGCATGTGCCATCAGGAAGCTGCTCGTCGATGTTGACAATGCCTTGCACATCGGTTTTGCCGCTGAAATACTCAGTGCCGTTGCAGCCCAGAATACGCACTTCGGCATCGGGTACCGGCTTGCCTTCATTGAGCGTGGTGACCCATACCAGTGAGTTTTCCCGGCCGATTTTGGCGTGCACGGCCAGGTTGGTGACCAGTACACCGGTGCGCACATACATGTTGCGCTGGCCGTATTCCGGCTCCAGCAGTGCGTCACCGAGTGCGGGTGAGGCCACTTCCAGCACATGGTAGCCAGGTTCGGTTAACGGAATGCCAATGACTTCAAACGGGCGTGTGGCACCCTGGCCGTCACCTTCTTGGGGCAGTTCGATGGGTTTGGCGCTGTTTATCTCTGCGAGCAATGATATTTCACGCGTGGGCACCCAGGACTCTGCGCGGCCATTATCAGGGTTGACGCGTGACGGTATCTGCGCCTGCGGCATCAGGTTGGTGGCTTCGCTGCGGTCAATCCAGCCGCGGTTGAAGATGTCAACTGCACGCAGCCAGCGGATGATTTCTTTGTCAGAGGTCAGGCGGACATTGGAAACCGTGCCCCGGTTGGCGGGCATGGACTGTGCGAGCACATCCAGCGTGTTTTCAACCCGGCGCACGGTCAGCGGCACCATGGGTGGCGCATCGGGTGTGCCGTACAGTTCGACGATGCCAAACGGAGCCGCTGCAAACTTGGCCAGCGGCGGCATTTCGGCGGTTGCCACGTTCAGCGGGAACTGGTCGGCATTGGCGAGTTTGCGCCCGCTGTCGTCCTGAATGTCGGCTGGCAGCACGACCTGAAAAGTGCTTTCTTCAGGCAGGGGCTTGGGGAACGATAGCCCATAAACCAGGCCGGATTGGCGGTCGTTATCGCTGATGATGGGCTGGTAGGTCTGTCCGTTGCTGCCTTTGAGCACAATCTGCTCAGCCAAGGCCAGCGGCAGCATGGCGTTGAAGTTCAGGCGCATGGATTCCAGCGGCATGCAGGCGGCCTGGGCATTTTCGCGCACGCAGGAAAAATTGGCCTTGAATTCTTCGCGTACGGTGTAGTTGAATACTTTTTGTATGTTGTTGGTAATGTTGGTGGGTGTGGCAACGCCCTGGCCATATACCAGTTTGAATGCTGTATTGGGAGAAAGGCGTTGCTGGCATTGCAGTACCCAATACTGGGCCGGGTGTTCGGTGGCTTCCTTGCCCCAGCCGAAGTGCGTCAGAATCTTGGTGCGCTCATCACCCTCGATGATGTTGACCGGAATCTGCTCGCCGACCGCAGACGATTCACACCAGACATACTGGCTGATGGTCTGGGCGGTGGCGTCACCGTTCAGGCGCAGGATAAAGGCCTGATCTTCGGCAATGGTGTTGCCTTCCCACGGGCGGATGGTTTTCACGAACGGCCCGCCGGTATTGAAGTTGTAATGGATCTGACCGCTGTAAGCATTACCGGCAACGCTTTGAAGGTCTTCGGCGATTTTGGCGGTACATTTAACACCGGGGGGCAGATCGCTCTTAAAGTCAAACACCCAGTTTTTTTCGTCCACCCAGCGGCCCTGGCCGCTTTCCAGAACTGCTGCCGGGTCACATGCCAATGTCAGCGGCGCTGTCGCGTTCGGGTCTCCCATCGGGACCATGGCTTCATCAAACTTGACGGCAACCTGCCTGACCTGGGCAATTTCGCCCTGTGGCGACAAGGCGGTGATTTGGGCCGCTTGTACGGACATGGCCGCCAGGCTCAGCGAAATCAGTGCAATAGCGTGTTGTATAGGTTTCATTGGGCTATTTGGTTTTCTGCAATATCGGGTTGTTTGATGAGGGGAGAGAACCACCTGCCATATTCATAAAATCAGAAGATCCGTGCCCAAGAGCACGCGGCAGGGGGAGTGGTTTCCCATGGTGTTGACGATGCTAGCATGAACCCGGGGCCTGTGCCAGCAGATGTCTGTGTTGGCAGTCAGGCTTCACAGGGACTTCACGAAAACTTCACAGAAGTTTCGTGCAGGAGCAATAGACTGGTATTTTGCATTGAAGGCGGTTCGCGTCCTTTTTTCCGCTTTGCGCTGTTTCAGACCTGCCGGGTCATGATGCGTTTGAGGAGGTGTCGGAACTGAGGGGGTGTGCATGATCCGGGCTGGAGGCAGCCGGTTTTTGTATACGTTATCGCGGGATGCGCAGCACACACACAGAAAGACAAAAAGAAAAACGGCCCATGCAAAAAATACATGAGCCTGGCCGACACTGCAGTTATGCGAAACAGGTTGAAGTTATTGATGTGCTAAAAACAACCTGAAAAGAGCGGAGAAATGAAAATGATCACGAAAGGTTTTGAAACCACTTTGCGCCGGTTGAGTTGATTATAGTAGCATGTAGCGTGCAAGATACACTTTTTATTTGATATAGATCAAATAAGTAGGGGATTTTTGAAACTTTTATTGTAATTCCGTTTCGTTTTCGGCCTTTGAGCTGTTATACACCCCCGTTTTGGCTGTAAAGAGGGTATTTTGGGCTATTGACAAACAGTTTGAGTGTGTTTAGAAGTTTCTGTCACCTGCCCGGATGGTGTGAGCCTGTGGGCAGAGAGCAGGTATTTTTGCCATGCCTGAAGGTGTCAGCCGCCTGTTTTCCCCTTGGCTCATGACGGGCCCATGCAGAATTTGGGCAACCGCATTTTGACCAGCCATATTCTGATCAGAACCGCTGCCATGTTTAAAACGGTTTGAGCTGGCATGTTCTTATTAACGGCATCAGGGGGCTGATGCCGGACATGTATTTTCTCCAGCAGCACACAGCACACAGTTCCTCGGTTGTGCCTGCGTGTCATACATCCCCGCATATCTATATCTATCTGTCTCTATCTGTCACGCGCGCATTTGATTGATTGAATATATCTCGTGCTGCCTGACTGTATCTGCCATGTGTCTGCCATATACCTGTCATGCACTTGCCAGCGCCGGTTTTTCGTGGTTTTCCTTGTTTTCTGCCGGTAAAAACACCGGTTTTTCTTTTTGTCGTGCAAAGACAGGCGGTTGTCGCTGCGGGCTATCGAGTAAACGCCCCCCCAGGCGTACATTTCTCTTTAACAAATAGGTATTTGTTGTATCGATTGAAAAGGAGAATAGATATGCCAGGTTATCCAGAGGGTTTGTTGAAAAACCGTTCCGTCGTTGAGCATGGCAATTTTGCAATCATTTCCCCTGATGGCCGGGTAATCAATGTGATTCCGGGCATTGTGGATTGCAAGATGACCATTTTGGCCACCCCAAAAATGGGTGCAAGTTTTATCCAGCTGATCGGGACACTGGGCCCTAACGCGAAAACCACCATCACCTACGGTGCCAAACCGCATGAAGAGTCTTTCATCTATCTGCTTGATGGTGAAGCAGAGCTGAAAGTCAAACTCGGAAATGAAACCAAAGTGCTCAAACAGGGTGGCTATGCCTATGCACCGGCTGGTGTGGGCATCGACTTTGAAAATGTGAACCACAAGGCTGGCCGCATCCTGCTGTACAAACAGCGCTATGTGCCGCATCCGGGCGGGCTGGAGCCCTACATTGTGTTTGGCAACACCAACGATATTGCCTGGGCCGATTACGACGGCATGCCCAATGTGCACATCAAAGATTTGCTGCCGATTGAAGAATGCTTTGACATGAACATGCATGTGCTGAGCTTTGATCCGGGTGCCAGCCACAACATCATTGAAACACACGTGCAGGAGCATGGCGCCTATGTGTATGAAGGCCAGGGCTGCTACCTGCTGGATGACGACTGGTATCTGATCCAGAAAGAGGACTTCATCTGGTTTGGACCGTACTGCAAACAGGCATCTTATGGTGTGGGGCGTGAACCGTTCACCTACATCTATTCCAAAGATTGCCACCGCGACGTTGAAATTTAAGGCAAAGGTGTCATACGACCCCTTGTCATGCTTGACAAAGATTGAATGAAAAGGAATTGTAACTATGGCTCTCGATCAAAACTTTAAGGCACGTGACATCCGCGAGCAACTGGCTGCCACCGGCATGAAAGGCAAGAATATTACGTTCTTGGATGATTTCAGCCGGGATCAGATTCAGGCGCTGTATAACGCTGCTGAAATGCTGGAACCCTTTATGCGCACCGGTGTGGATCTGCTTAAAGGTAAAGTGCTGTACACGCTGTTTTTCCAACCGTCCACCCGTACCCGTTGCAGCCATGAAAATGCCATGCTGCGCCTGGGCGGCGGTGTGATCACCGAAGCCGATCCGCTGCATAACTCTTCTGCGGCTAAAAATGAAAGCCTGTACGACAGCCTGCGTGTGACGTCTGAATACGCTGACGTGATTGTGATGCGCCACCCGGACGACAAGGAAGCGCTGGGTGCGCTGGAGCAACTGGGTGATTATGTGTCTCCGGTGATTTCCGGCGGTTACGGCCATGTGACGCACCCGACCCAGGGCCTGCTGGACAGCTACACCTGCTGGAGAGCGTTTGGCGACCTGAGCAACGCCACAGTGGCGATTGCCACGCCCGACCTCTCGCGTGCACGTTCGGGCCAGTCGTTTGCGCTGGCGCTGGCCAATATGGGTGCCAAGATCATCTACACCGGCACCAGTGAACTGCGTACCCCTGAAGTGGTGCGCAACAAGCTGACCAAGATGGGCGCGCAGTTTGAAGAACATTTTGACCTGACGGAAAAACAGAATGAAGAACTGTATGCCGAGAAGAAGGTTGACCTGATTTACCTGCCGGGCTGCTCGGTGAAAAAAGACGATCCGAACCGTGAAGACTTCATGAAGAAGATGGCGAACTACTATGTCTCGATGGACATGTTGAACAACATCAAGAAGAAAACGGGCAAGGTGGTCGGCGTGCATCATTCGCTGCCGCGCAATCCGGGTGAGTTTGATTTTGGCATCGACAACACAGAGCACCAGTTGTATTTCCGCGCGATCGGCTTCTCGGTAGCGATTCGCATGGCGCTGCTGGCCTCCGTGGTGGGCGTGAACTGATTGGGTAATTGGTTGTTGGAAGACTCTTTATAGCGGCGCTGCCTGTGCCACGGGCGCAGGTGGTGCTGCTGCAAATACGGGAGAACGGATCATGACATCGAATGTAGCGGACAAGCCCGCCAAGAAAAAATTCAAGATGCCTGATATTTACATTGTGCTGGCAGTGTTTATTCTGGTGGTGGCGGTGCTGACATATATCATCCCAGCCGGGCAGTATGAGCGACAGGTGGTGCAGACATCGCATGGCGCCCAGACGCTGGTGGTGGCCGGCACGTACCACACGATTGAGCAGCACCCGGTCGGGTTCATGGACCTGGTAACCGCAATCCCTGATGGCTTGAAAAGGGCCGCAGGGATTGTGTTTTTGACCTTCATGGTGGGCGGCTGCATGGGCCTGATCAAACGGGCCGGGCTGATTGATATGGGGGTGCATAACCTCAGCAACGCGGTGGGTGACAAGGGCTTTCTGGTGATTCCCATTCTGATGAGTATTTTCACCGGGCTGGCTGCGTTCATCGGGGTGCCGGAGCTCTCGCTGGCGTATCTGCCGGTGCTGCTGCCGCTGTTTTACCGGCTGGGTTATGACGGCATGACCGCTACAGCCGTGGCGCTGCTGGGCCCCTGTCTGGGCTTTACATTCGGGTTGACGATTCCGGGTTCGGTCGGGGTTGGGCAGCAGATTGCCCAGTTGCCGATGTTCTCCGGCTCTGCGTTCCGTGCGCTGATTCTGGTGCTTGTCATTTTTGTGGCTGTAACGTATGTGATGCGTTATGCCGCCAAGGTGAAAAAAGACCCGAGCAAGAGCCTGACCGCAGAAACCGATCAGGAAATGCGGGCGCTGATTGCAGAGGAAGATGCACAAAAAGGCGTGCAGGTGTTCACCGGGCGTCAGAAAATGGCCGGCATTGCCTGCCTGGTCATGTTCCCGATTGCCATTGCACTGATTTTGTGGAAAAACCTGGGGTTTGAAGCCATTGGCGGCCTGTTCCTGTTCATTGGTATCATTACCGCTGCGCTGGCAGGTAAAAAGCCGCAGCAGATCTGTGACGATGTGAACGCCGGTATGCGCGACATGATGGTAGCCGCACTGCTGTGCGGGGTGGCGAGCGCCATTGCGGTGGTGATGGATAAAGGCATCATTACCGATACACTGGTATTCTGGCTGGAAAGCATGATGCGCTCGGTTCCGCCGGAGCTCACAGCGATTGCGATTTTCTGGGAACAGTCGATCTTTAACTTCCTGATTCCGGGTGCAACGGCATTGACCGTGCTGACCATGCCGATTATTTCGCCTCTGGCAGAATTGCTGGGTATTTCGCAGCAGGCCGTGGTATCGGCAAACGCCTGGGGTGGCCAGTTGACGGACATTTTCTTCCCGACTTCCGGCTTCTTTGTGGCCACACTGGTGATCGCGAAAGTGGAATTGGGCAAATGGCTGCGTTTTTATACACCATTGATGCTGATGCTGGGTGCCATTGCCAGCGTGGCACTGTACCTGATGCAGTCCACCGGGATTGGCGGCTAGCGATGGCTGGGCAGGCAGGTTGCCGGGAAACTTCGGGCAGCCTGTCTGATCGACAAGGAGAAGGAGCAATATATGTTTGACACCATTATTCAGCAGGGCATTGTGGTTCTGGCCGATCAGTACATCACGGCTGATCTGGGGATTAAAGATGGGAAAATTGCCCATATTGCACCTCACATTGATGCCGCGCAGGCGCGCAAGGTGGTTGATGCCACCGGCTGCTATGTGCTGCCGGGCATGGTGGATGTGCACATGCATATCTCCGAGCCGGGCCGTACTGAGTGGGAAGGTTACGAAACGGGTACGCAGGCCATGGCGGCCGGGGGTACCACGTCGTTTGTGGAAATGCCGCTCAATACGATGCCGGCCACGACTGATGTGGAGTCGCTGAACGTCAAGCTCAAAGCGGCGCAGGGCAAAAGCTATGTGGATTATTCACCGATGGGCGGGCTGGTGCCGTGGAACCTGCAGGATCTGCCGCGGCTTTCCGAAGCCGGGGTCGCAGCGTATAAATGTTTTGTGGCGACCTGTGGTTCGGGCAAGCCGGGCGACTTTAAAAATGTGGACGACTATGAGCTGTACGTCGGCATGCAGGCGCTCGCGAAAACCGACGACCTGTTGGTGATTCACTGCGAAAACGCGGCACTGACCGATAAGCTGGGGGCGGCGGCCAAGGCGGCCGGCAAAACCAAGGTGTCGGACTATGTTGCCACGCGCCCGGTGTTTACCGAGGTGGAAGCGGTGCGCCGCGTGCTGCTGCTGGCCAAGGAAACCGGCTGCCGGGTGCATATTGCGCACTGCAGTTGCCCCGAAGCGATTGAAGCGGTGTTTGAGGCGCAGGCGCAGGGGGTGGATGCTTCGTTTGAATCATGCCCGCATTATTTCCTGCTGGCCACTGAGGATCTGGATGCAATCGGGCCGAAGGCCAAATGTTCGCCGCCGATCCGGGACCGCAACAACCAGGCCCGCATGTGGGACCTGCTGGAGCGCGGCATGATCCAGATACTGGGTTCGGACCATTCACCCTGTACGCCGGACCTGAAGTCGTCGCCCAATGCGTTTGAGGCCTGGGGCGGCATCAGCGGCTGCCAGAACAGTGTGGATGCGATGTTTGATGCGGCGGTGAAAAAGCGCAACATCAGCCCGGTGACTTTGATGCAGGCGCTGGCAACCGAGCCGGCACGGCGCTTCAGGCTGGGGGCCAAAGGCGAAATTGCGCTGGGTAAAGATGCTGACGTGGTGATTCTGGACCCGAACCAGGGTTATACCGTGACCAGTGACGAGCTGTACTACAAAAACAAGTTCAGCGCGTACGAAGGGTTTGAGATTGGCTGCCGTGTCACGCACACGTTTGTGCGCGGGCATCTGGTGTACCAGTTGGGCCAGGGCATTGTCAGCGAACCGGTGGGGCAGCGTATGGTGGTATGCAAATAAGCGCGTAATCGGCCGCCGCGGGTGCGGCTGACAGATCATTGAATAGCTATGCGGGCAGCAACAAGCCGGATCAGACGGTGTTGCCGCCAGGGGAAGTGTTTTTCAAAATTTTTAATTTGTTAATTTGTATAAGGAACTGATATGAGAATCGTTGTCGCTTTGGGCGGTAATGCGCTGTTGAAACGCGGTGAGCCATTGACGTCGGACAATCAGCGGGCCAATGTGAGAACGGCTTGCGAGCAGATTGCCAAGGCTTATGATGGCAGCAACCAGTTGATTGTGACGCACGGCAATGGGCCGCAGGTCGGGCTGATGGCCTTGCAGAGCAATGCCTACAAGGATGTGCCGATGTATCCGCTGGATGTGCTGGGGGCAGAGTCGGTCGGGATGATCGGGTACATGATCCAGCAGGAGCTGGTGAACTTTGTACCCAAGACCGCTGCGCTGGCTACCATTTTGACGCAGACGGAAGTGGACCCGAAAGACCCGGCGTTCCAGACCCCGACCAAGCCGGTCGGGCCGGTGTATACCAAAGAGGAGGCCGACCGCATTGCCGCAGAAAAGGGCTGGACCATGGCGCCGGACAATGACAAGTTCCGCCGGGTGGTGGCAAGCCCTTTGCCGACGCGCATTTTTGGCCTGCGTCCGCTGCAAACGCTGATTGAGAATGATTACATTGTGATCTGTGCCGGTGGTGGCGGTATTCCGACCTACTACGATGAAAAAGGCATGTTGCGTGGCGCGGAAGCGGTGATCGACAAGGATCTGGCTTCGTCGCTGCTGGCCTCATCGGTGGATGCCGATATTCTGGTGATCGCCACCGACGTGGACGGCGCTTACATCGACTGGGGCAAACCGACGCAGAAGAAGATTGTGCGCTCGGACCCTGATTCCATCATGGAGTTCGGCTTTGCCAAAGGTTCGATGGGGCCCAAAGTGCAGGCGGCAGTGAATTTTGCCAAAGCCACCGGCAAGGATGCGGTGATTGGTGCATTGCACGATATTGAAAAAATCATTGCCGGGCAGGCGGGCACGCGTATCACCGGCCGGGAAAAAGGTGTTGTATATGGTTAATTGAGCAGGGTTTGTTCGCACCTGGGTGCAAAAGGCGCAGTTCGCTAACGGGTGCAGTGCAGGCTATCTGAATGGGGTACGGTAAACCATGGGACTTTGTGAGCCGTATTGAGTGCCCTGGCTGCATGCTTTTTCGGACTACTCACTATCACTGTATCACTGGCGCATTTTCGCCCGGGTGCTGACAGACATGCTTGAAGGAAAGAACAAACTCCGAGAATCATCGCTGATTCTTTTAATAAGGGACTGCCGGCAACGGGGTCCCTTTTTTTATCTGTCAAGCGTTGCGCGGCGGAGTCGCAGCATTTGATTCAGACTAAATAAATGCACTGAAATAGCAGGTAAAATTGACACACTGACAGGGTTGATTCGCGATGACAATGAGGCGTGTATGGCTTCACGATGAAAAGCGCGAGCAGATGCTTCAATACATTGAGAATGTATTGTGTTTATAGGGGTGAATCACACGCAATGAAAAGGTATGCTGCTGCGTCCACTCGGTACGGGATGTCTGGCTGCCAGGTTGTATTTGCTGTGAGTGCCCTCATATCGTAATGAGGATGCCTGCCGGGCAACCTTCAGATGATTTGAGGCCGGTAGCTGTGGCTGGGGTTGTGCCCGGTTGTGATGTAAAGTGAAGTGACATGCCTGATGGTAAACACAGGGTCATAGGCCCAAGCGTTTTATCCAGTTGGATCCGCTCCATCTGCCAGACAGTCAGAGGTTATGGCATTGATCCGCTGCCTCTGATGGCGCAAGCCGGGCTGGATGCAACGTTGATGAATATTCCCGATGCCCGCTACGAGGTGGATGGTGTCAGGCGCTTGTGGGAGCTGGTGATTGCGCAGACCGGTGACCCTTTGATCGGCCTGCGGGTGGGCAAGGAAATTCAGGCGCCCACGCTGCATGGGCTGGGGCTGGCCATGATGTCCAGCGGCTCGCTCTCAGAACTACTCGGACTGATTGTGCGCTACTGCAAAGCCATTTCAACCACCATGCACATGAGCCTGGAGCATGACAAGGTGGGAACCACTCTGGTGCTCAAAACCAAAGAGGGCAGCGAGCCGATGCATGCCGCACGCATTGCGATGATTGCGTTTGTCTACCGCCAGGCGTGCCAGTTGGTGCAGCATGATGTGGTGCCGGAGTTTGTGACGTTTGCGCTGCCTTATACGAGCGATATGGAGCGGCTGGACGACTACTTTAAAATACCGGTCAGTCTGGGCGCGGAGGTGGATTCCATTTGTTTTCGCTATGCCGATACGATCGAGCCTTACGCCGGTGCCAATGCCCAACTGGTCAAAATCAATGAATATGTGATCAACCAGTACATGTCGCAACTGCAGAAGAACGATATTTCCAGCCGGGTGCTGCTGCAGATTCACCTGATGCTGCCCAAGGGCGAACCCAAGCTGACCGATGTGGCAAGCCAGTTGAACCTTTCTCCCAGAACGTTGCAAAGGCGGCTGGAGCAGGAGGGCCGTGCGTTCAATGTGCTGCTGGACCAGGGTAAAAAGAATCTGGCGCACGATCTGCTGGCGCACAGTGATACGGCAGTGACCGAGATCAGTTTTCTGCTGGGGTTTTCCGACCCGAGCAATTTCAGCCGGGCCTGTAAAAGGTGGTTTGGCTGCTCGCCGGTACAGTACCGCCAGCGCAGTTTGAAACTGCCGACCTGATGGTTTCGAATGCGTCGATGATCTGGCGTACAAAGCCAATTGGTTGTCACTGTCAGACAGGCGATGACGGGGCTGCTCCTATACACTCAAATCATAAACCACTTGTAGTGTAAAGGGCAGTAAGCATGACAGACCCTGGCGCCCCGGAAGTTAAAGCAGTACCCAAAAGGTTCAACCGCAAGCTGGCCAATGCAGACCTGATACCTGCCAAGCAAAAGTGGGGCTGGTATAACATCTTTGCTTTCTGGATGTCAGACGTGCACAGCGTGGGCGGCTATGTTTTTGCCGGCACGTTGTTTGCACTGGGGCTGACGTCGTGGCAGATTCTGCTGGTGCTGATTGCAGGCATCTGGATTGTGATGATTCTGGCCAACCTGATCGCCAAGCCCAGCCAGGTGTCGGGCGTGCCCTATCCGGTGATTTCGCGCATGCCCTTCGGTGTCTACGGGGCCAACATTCCGGCCATGATCCGCGGCATCATCGCCATTGTGTGGTACGGTATTCAGACCTATCTGGCTTCTGCCGCACTGGCCATTATTCTGCTGAAATTTTTCCCTTCGCTGGCGGCGTGGCAGAACGTTTCTTTCCTGAACCTGTCTTACCTGGGCTGGCTGAGCTTCATGCTGATGTGGGGCATGCAGACCGCGCTGTTTTTGATGAAGATGGATGCGATCAAAATCTTCATCGACTGGGCCGGCCCTGCGGTGTATGTGGTGATGTTCCTGCTGATGGCGTGGATTGTCTATCACGCCGGCTGGGACAACATCCATTTCAACCTTTCCACCAAGCAGTTGACGTTCGGGCAGACGGTATTGCAGTTTCTGATTGGCATGTCGCTGATTGTGGGCTACTTTGCCGGGCCGACACTGAATTTTGGTGACTTCTCGCGCTACTGCAAAACAATGAAGGATGTGAAAAAAGGCAACTTCTGGGGCCTGCCGGTGAACTTCACCGCGTTTTCGCTGATTGCCATCATCACCATTACCGGTACGCCTGCGGTGTTTGGCCGCATGATTGAAGACCCGCTGGAAACGGTGGGCTATGTCGATAACCTGGCGGTGGCGCTGTTGCTGGCGTTTACCTTTGTCACGGCCACGGTGGGGATTAACATTGTGGCCAATTTTGTATCGGCCGCCAACGATGTATCAAACCTGTGGCCCAGCAAAATCAGCTGGCGCAGGGGCGGCATGATTGCGGCGGTCATTTCCATTTTGATCACGCCATGGAATCTGTACAACTCGCCGGAAATCATCCACTACACGATTGACATGCTGGCCGCGTGCATTGGCCCGCTGTACGGTATTTTCCTGGTGGACTACTACCTGGTGAAAAAGCAGGTGATCAACGTGCCCGACCTGTTCAGTGATTCGCCCAAGGGCAGCTACTGGTATAAAAACGGGGTGAACCCGGCGGCAGTGAAGTCGCTGCTGCCGGCCTCACTGGTGAGCATTGTGTGTGCCGTTGTGCCCGGCCTGAGCGTGTTGAGCACGACCTGGGTGGCGCACCTGAAAGTGCTGGGCAGTTTCTCGTTCTTTATCGGCCTGCTGATTGCCGGCGCGCTGTACTACAAGTACTCGGTACGCCGTTGAGCAAAGGGCGCTTTTAAGAATGAAGTGAGGGATGTTGAGGCCCGGCTGGCATTTGCGGGTGCATTTGCCAGCCGCTTTGAGGCCAAACGGTCAGAATTACGCGGGGGGAAAATGGTCTTTGAAAAAGGCAGGTGAGTAAAAGCAGGTTTTTAAGTATTTGATTTTGCTGGTGTTTGAAGATCTCGCCAGATGTTTTGGGATAGAAAACAATAAGCCGATAGCTTACAGGTTTTCCAAGGCATCTCAGGGGAGCGGGGCTGTTTTGGGCTACAATATAGAGGTTTAACTGCACATTTTTCACATTGTTGCAGTTTCAAGTCCCAAAAAAACTCTGTTGGAGATTTTCTCTTGCCTTCGATTTTGCCCCAATCCCATTCGCCCGCGGTTTTGGCGCTCGCAGATGGCACCGTTTTTCATGGTTATTCAATCGGCGCTGCTGGCAGTACAGTCGGAGAGGTGGTGTTTAACACTTCGATGACCGGCTATCAGGAGATTTTGACCGATCCCAGCTATTTTCAGCAGCTTGTGACGCTGACCTACCCGCATATCGGTAACGTAGGTACCAATGAAGAAGATGGTGAAGCCAGAAAAGTGCACGCTGCGGGGCTGATCATCAAAGACTTATCCCTTTTGCATTCCAATTTCCGTGCTACCCAGACGCTGCCGCAGTATTTGCAGGCACACAATACAGTGGCCATCGCCGGACTCGATACGCGTAAGCTGACGCGTTTGCTGCGCGAAAAAGGTGCACAGAACGGTTGTATTCTGGCCCTGCCTGCCGGACAGCAGGCTACGCCTGATGTGCTGGAGCAGGCGGTTGCTGCCGCCCGGTCGGCACCTTCCATGGCCGGGTGTGACCTGGCCAAAGTGGTGAGTGTGAAAGAATCCTACCCATGGAACCAGACCGAATGGAAGCTGGGCCGCGGTTATGGCGAGCAGAACGCGCCGCGTTACCATGTGGTGGCGTATGACTATGGTGTCAAGTTCAATATTCTGCGCATGCTGGCTGAGCGCGGTTGCCGCCTGACGGTGGTGCCGGCACAGACCCCGGCGTCTGAAATATTCAAGATGGCGCCCGATGGTGTGTTTCTTTCCAACGGGCCGGGCGACCCCGAGCCTTGTGATTACGCGATTGAGGCGGCGCGTGCGGTGGTGGATGCCGGTCTGCCGACTTTTGGCATCTGCCTGGGACACCAGATTCTGGCGCTGGCTTCCGGTGCCAAGACATTCAAGATGAAGACCGGGCACCACGGTGCCAACCACCCGGTGAAAGACCTGGACTCTGGCCGTGTATCAATCACCAGCCAGAACCACGGTTTTGCGGTGGATGCAGCCACATTGCCGACGCACCTGCGTGCCACGCATGTCAGTCTGTTTGACGGCACCTTGCAGGGAATTGAGCGTACCGACAAGCCGGCGTTCAGTTTTCAGGGGCACCCGGAGGCGTCTCCTGGCCCGCACGATATTGGTTACCTGTTTGACCGCTTTGTGTCGCTGATGTCGTCACGACGCGGATAAGTGTGAAGTAGCCGTGTGCAACTGATGTTGCTATGGGCTGGTTTGGTGCTGGCCTGTGGTGTTGGCTGCCGGATTGGTTCAAGAAGTCTGGCAGGAAATGATAGGAAGTGCCGGAATGCCCCGGCACTGCAAGCACAGAGTTGAGTTTGAGTTGAAAAATACATGCTCGAAAACTGAGCGGAAAATTAGAGTGATAACATGCCCAAGCGCACAGACATAAAAAGTATTTTGATCATTGGTGCCGGCCCGATCGTGATTGGTCAGGCGTGCGAGTTCGACTATTCGGGAGCGCAGGCGTGTAAAGCACTGCGCCAGGAAGGCTTCCGCGTGGTTTTGGTGAATTCGAACCCGGCGACGATCATGACCGACCCCGATACGGCGGACGCCACCTACATTGAGCCGATTACCTGGCAGGTGGTGGAAAAAATCATTGAAAAAGAGCGCCCCGATGCACTGCTGCCGACCATGGGCGGGCAGACCGCGCTGAACTGCGCACTGGAACTGCACCGCAACGGCGTGCTGGCCAAATACGGTGTGGAGATGATCGGCGCCAATGAGCATGCGATTGAAAAAGCCGAGGACCGCCAGAAGTTCAAGGATGCGATGACCCGCATCGGGCTGGAGTCGGCCAAATCGGGCGTGGCGCACTCGCTGGATGAAGCGTGGACGGTGCAGCGCCAGATCAAGGAGCTGACCGGCTCGAACGGCTTTCCGGTGGTGATTCGCCCCAGCTTCACGCTGGGCGGCACCGGCGGTGGTATTGCCTATAACCCGGAAGAGTTTGAAGAGATCTGCCGCAACGGGCTGGACCTCTCCCCGGTGCGCGAGCTGCTGATTGAAGAGTCGCTGATCGGCTGGAAAGAATACGAGATGGAAGTGGTGCGCGACAAGGCGGACAACTGCATCATTGTGTGTTCGATTGAAAACCTGGACCCGATGGGGGTTCACACCGGGGATTCGATCACGGTAGCGCCTGCGCAGACACTGACGGATAAAGAATACCAGATCATGCGCGATGCGTCGATTGCGATTCTGCGCGAAATCGGCGTGGAAACGGGCGGCTCCAACGTGCAGTTTTCGGTGAACCCGGAAAACGGCCGCATGATTGTGATTGAGATGAACCCGCGTGTATCGCGCTCGTCGGCGCTGGCGTCCAAAGCCACCGGTTTTCCGATTGCCAAGATTGCCGCCAAACTGGCGGTGGGTTATACGCTGGATGAACTGCGCAACGACATTACGGGTGGGGCCACGCCGGCATCGTTTGAGCCGACCATTGATTATGTGGTAACCAAGATTCCGCGCTTTGCGTTTGAAAAATTCCCGGCTGCCGACGCACACCTGACCACACAGATGAAGTCGGTGGGTGAAGTGATGGCGATTGGCCGCACCTTCCAGGAAAGTTTCCAAAAAGCCCTGCGCGGTCTGGAAACCGGCATCAACGGGCTGGATGAACGCAGCACCGATGAAGATGAAATCATCGAAGAAATCGGTGAGCCCGGGCCTGAGCGTATTCTGTTTGTGGGGGATGCTTTCCGCCTTGGCATGACGCTCGAAGAAGTGTATGAAGAAACGCATATTGACCGCTGGTTTTTGGCGCAGATTGAGGAACTGATTGCGCTGGAAAAAGCGTTGCAGGGCCGTACACTGGATAGCCTGAGCACGCAGGAACTGCGTTTCCTGAAGCAAAAAGGTTTTTCCGACAAGCGGCTTGCCAAGCTGCTGGGTGTCAAGCAGGACGATGTGCGCAAAGCGCGGCACCAGATGAATATCCGTCCGGTGTACAAACGTGTGGATACCTGTGCGGCCGAGTTTGCCACGCAAACGGCGTATATGTACTCGACCTATGACGACGAGTGCGAAGCACGCCCAAGCGACAAGAAAAAAATCATGGTGCTTGGTGGTGGGCCGAACCGCATCGGGCAGGGCATTGAATTTGACTACTGCTGTGTGCATGCCGCGCTTGCCATGCGTGAAGACGGCTATGAAACCATCATGGTCAACTGCAACCCGGAAACCGTGTCAACCGACTACGACACATCGGACCGGTTGTACTTTGAACCGGTGACGCTGGAAGATGTGCTGGAAATCGTCGCGGTGGAAAAACCGGCGGGCGTGATTGTGCAGTATGGCGGGCAGACCCCGCTGAAACTGTGCCTGGGGCTGGAAGCCAATGGCGTGCCGATTGTGGGCACGACGCCCGATTCAATCGACATGGCGGAAGATCGTGAACGCTTTCAGCAACTGCTCAATCAGTTGGGCTTGCGCCAGCCACCCAACCGCATTGCGCACAGTGAGAGCGAAGCCAAAGAGAAAGCCGCCGAAATCGGCTATCCGCTGGTGGTACGCCCCAGCTATGTGCTGGGCGGGCGTGCGATGGAAATTGTGCACGGTGAGAAAGACCTGGAACGCTATATGCGCGAGGCGGTCAAGGTGTCGGAAGACTCTCCGGTGCTGCTGGACCGCTTTCTGGATGATGCCATTGAAGTGGATGTGGATGCGATCAGCGATGGCGATGACGTGATCATTGGCGGCATCATGGAACACATTGAACAGGCCGGGGTGCACTCGGGCGATTCGGCATGTTCACTGCCGCCGGATACCTTGTCGAAAGACCTGCAGGATGAACTGCGCCGCCAGACCATTGCGATGGCCAAGGGGCTGAAAGTGGTGGGGCTGATGAATGTGCAGTTTGCCATCCAGATCCGCCAGGAAAACGGGCAGGAGCATGCCACCGTGTTTGTGCTGGAAGTGAACCCACGCGCCTCACGTACGGTGCCGTTTGTATCCAAAGCAACCAGCCAGCCGCTGGCCAAGATTGCCGCGCGCTGCATGGTGGGCGATAAACTGAAAGACCAGAAACTGCCCGATGGCAAAACACCGCGCGAAGTGATTCCACCTTATTTCTCGGTGAAAGAGGCCGTGTTCCCGTTCAGCCGTTTCCATGGGGTGGACCCGATTCTAGGGCCGGAAATGCGCTCCACCGGCGAGGTGATGGGCGTGGGCCGCACATTTGCCGAGGCCATGCTCAAGAGCCAGCTTGGTGCAGGCAGCAAACTGCCCAAGCAGGGAACCATCTGCATTACCGTGAAAGACAGCGACAAACACCGCGCAGCAGCCATTGCAAAAACGCTCAGCGGGCTGGGCTTTCAGATCATGGCAACCAAAGGCACTGCAGCCGCTATCAGTGAAGCCGGTGTGCCGGTAACCGTCATCAACAAGGTCAAGGATGGCCGCCCGCACATTGTGGACGCGATCAAGGCCGGCGAAATTGCGATGATATTTACCACAGTGGATGAAACGCGGGTGGCGATTGCCGACTCGCGCCAGATCCGTATGGCTGCACTGGCCGAACGTGTGACGTACTACACCACAATGGCAGGTGCTGAAGCGGTGACCGAAGCGATGGAGCATGGCAACGAGGAGTTGCAGGTGTATTCATTGCAGGAGCTGCACAAGAAGCTGCATTGATGCTTTGTTGATATGTTGTAACGGAAACGGCCTGTTAATTACAGGCCGTTTCTGCTCTTCGATGAACGCCATGTAAATTAATAAAAATAATGGCAATATAATCGTATGAACATACCGGATATTTTTAAAACCTGAATTGATATGACATATAAACCAGAAGTGGATGGCCTCAGAGCAGTAGCTGTATTGCTGGTATTGTTCTGTCATTTAGATTTAGGCTTTCCAGGTGGATATATTGGTGTTGACGTATTTTTTGTAATTTCTGGTTTTCTCATAACATCTATTATTATTAACGATAACCAGTTTTCATTTATTAAGTTTTATATACGTCGAATTTTAAGATTGTATCCGGCTCTCATTGTTGTTGTTTTGCTGACGTGTGTTATTTGTTTTTTAATAGCAGACCCATTTTATTTGAAAAACACCATAAAAACTGCTATATATGCTTTATTTTCTATATCTAATATATATTATTACAAACATCAAAACTACTTTGATGTTTCAGCAGATCAGCAAACTTTTTTGCATACATGGTCACTGGGGGTTGAGTGGCAATTTTATTTGTTATGGCCATTTATAATAATTTTTTTAATAAAATATTGTAAAAAATATTTTTATATTGTTATTTTTATAGTAACAATATGCGCTGTTTTTTTGTCGGAATATATTTTAAAGTCAGATCAGGCTGCTGCTTATTACTTGCTTCCATTTCGTATTTTTGAATTGAGTTTAGGCACACTTTTAATTTTTTTGTATGATAAAAAAATTAGGTCTTTTTTTTATTATATAGTTTTAATTCTTGGGATTATTTTTGTATTAAGTCCAGCTATAATATATGAACCACCGATTTCGTTTCCAGGAACGGCTGCATTGCTTCCTTGTTTGGGCGCTGTGGGATGTATTTGGGGAGCTCAGCATTCAATTGCAGGAAAGATTTTTCGGTTAAAATTTTTAGTCTATATTGGAAAAATATCGTATTCATTGTATCTTGTTCATTGGCCTTTAATTTTAATCTATAAATATTATATATTTAGAGACTTGTATGTTTATGATAAGTTGATATTAATATTAATTTCTATATTGATTTCTGGTATTTTATATAAATTTGTTGAAAAAAAATACAATGTAAAAAATTTTTCAATCAATTCGGTTAATTTATTTAAAAGTGCGTTGAAGTTTTTATGTTTGATATTAATGCTTGTTTTTATAAATAATGGTGTTTTAAATTACAGTTGGAGAGTTGATACTGAAAAGTACATGTTGTCTGAGTATCGGAATTCAGACACGGAAGAGCCGGAAAATTTAATTTCTGTGTTCGGTGATTCAGATGGTATTAAAGCAGCTGTTTTGATGGGAGATAGTCAGATAGGGCATTTAAAAACAGGTTTAAATGACACCTTAAGAAATAGTGGGAAATTTGTAGATGCTATTTATTATCCTGGATGCTTTATGTCCAGCCATATATCAACAACAAAGATTATTCCCCGGCTGAAAAGCTTATGTTTTGATCGATATAGTCAAGCCGTTAATGATGTACTGGAGAGTGGTGTACCCTTGGTTGTGGCTCAAGGATGGTATATGCATTTCAGTGTGTTAGACAGAAGGATGCAGGATCAAGACACGGGGGCAATTTTTACTGTGGAAACGGATGAGGAAATGCGGAGCTTTTTGTTTAAGCATTTCGATGATGTGCATCGTGATATCCGTGGAGGGAAGTTGATTCTTTTAGGGTTACCTCCTTATTACCGTTGGGGTACTGAACCTTTGTCTTGCATGCTTCGGCCAAACTTTGTTTATCAAATTTGTCAAGAGAGGATAGGCTCTGTTTATGATGTAAAAAACACGTATGCATTTCGGATTAATGAGATATTGCGCACTTATGCCTCTACACATCCGAATGTCTATTTTGTCGACGTATCTGATATTTTGTGCCCAGAAGGTTTGTGCCATGCAGATCAAACCACAGTAATTTTTGGTGACAGCGTACACTACTCTTGGTATGGATCAAAACTGGTAGCCCCTTTTATCATGCAAGTGATTGAAGCGGTTAACCAGGAGGATTGAGCGACATAATGTGTTTGTGCCATTACTTGGCACTGGTATCAAATCACAGTGTTATGTTTTATACAGGCGAAAACTCTCCATCTTTGGGTGAGTAATGGAAGCTCTGTCAGGCCGGCACAACTAAACCAGAAACTCTGGAAGACAGAAGTCAACTATCAATAATAGTTCCCAGGAGATTGACCATTGTCTGAAAGTCAAGGAACAGCAGTGGCATTATTCGCGGCAGGCATTGGCAAAAGATCAGTTGATGCAGACACGCAATTGTATGAAACAGCCACTGTCAGTAGAGGATATGGAAAAGCCGATGAAAAGGTTTGATGCGCAAAAGGCTGAACTGTTACAAGCGGATTGCGACGATCTGCAAAAAATAGAACAGTTTTTGAATGCTGCCGAAAATATTAAAATTGAAAGTGCCGATTGTGATTCGGATAACAATCTGCATATACGGTGTATGGCGCAGGAAGATAAGGTTGAAGTCATTTTAATGACAGCGTCTGCCCATAACATGGTATTTGTAAGTGGCAAGGATACGTTTTGGATTGACCGAGACGGTATTGAAAAAGGCGGATTTTCCGTACATTATTGGCACGAAGTTCCCTTAAATGAGGGAAGGGCTTGCACACTTGCGGTGATTTGGTCTATCATATATAACATGTATGGCAGTAATGCAGGGGTTTGCTTTGCCTGCCGAAATAATTTGAGTACCAATGCAACTCGATGGCTGATTGCAATATAAGCACAAAGGCGTGTGATGTTAAAGACAGGATTTTTAGCTGGCATGGCAACATGCCAGCCAGCGCATAGTTAATTTGTATCAGTACCAAGCGTGCCGCCGCCAGTCGCAACGCTGGCGGCGGTTCTTTTTGATGATGAAGAATTTGATTTTTGTTTGAGGAGTACAGTGTTATGGCGACCGTTCCATTGACATTACGTGGGGCCGAGTTGTTGAAAGCTGAGCTGCAGCGCTTGAAGAGCGTGGAGCGTCCTGCCATTGTGCAGGCGATTGCCGAGGCACGCGCACAGGGCGACCTGTCAGAAAATGCCGAGTACGAAGCGGCCAAGGAAAAGCAGGGTTTTATCGAAGGCCGTATTGCCGAGATTGAGTCCAAGCTGGCACAGGCGCAGGTGATTGATCCATCGGCCTTGCAGGCAGATGGTCGGGTGGTGTTTGGTGCCACTGTGGTGCTGGAAGACCAGGACTCTGGCAAGAATGTGACGTACCAGATTGTCGGTGAAGATGAAGCCGATATTAAAGAAGGCCGGGTTTCGGTCGGCTCACCGATTGCGCGCGCGCTGATTACCAAAGAGGCCGGTGATGTGGCTGAATATCAGGCACCGGGCGGCCTGCGCAGCTTTGAAATTCTGGAAGTGTTCTACAAATGAGATTGCAGCACCTGGCTGCGACACTGGCCGGATTGTGGGCCGGTGTCATGATCGGCGTGGGTTATGTGAGCGCGCCGGTTATTTTCAGAATGCTGCCTGATCAGCGCAAGTTTGCCGGCACCATTGCCGGTGATACATTTGCCATCACAGCCTATATCAGCCTGGCGCTGGGCGCCATTATTTTGCTGCTGGTGCGGCGGGTCAATAAACGCGCCGGTTTCAATACGCCCAATGCGCCCATGCTGTGGGTGCTGGCGGCGCTGGCGCTGGCGATTGTCGGGCAGTTTGTGGTGTTTCCGATGGTGGTGCATGCGCGCGATGTGGGGCCTGGTGCTTTGTCTTTTGGTGCGTTACACGGTATTTCAACGACGATTTACATGCTGGAGATTGCATGTGTGCTGGCGCTGAACTGGAGTTTGTATAAGCCGGTGCAAAAGCCGCAGGGCATAGAGTCAGCGATCAAGCCGGAGCCTGAAGAAGACGAGGCGCAGGACTGAGTCCGCCGCGTTGTGGCTGTGAGAGCAAAAGGGCCTGACGGCTCTTTTTTTGTATTTACTGCATCTGTGTATATACCTGTTTTGCAGTTGGCTTTACGACATTCACAAAAGGATTATTTCGGTATGCCTGTTCCCATACTTGAAACGCCGCAGTTATGGTTATATCCACTTGTGCCCGAAGATGCGCCGGCGGTGCAGGCATTGTTTCCACAGTGGGGCATTGTGCGGTTTTTGTCCGATGTGGTGCCATGGCCTTATCCGGCAGATGGTGCGCAGAGGTTTATCTGTGACGTTGTGCAGCCGGATGTGGCGGCCGGACATGGCTGGTACTGGTCTATCCGGCACAAACGGCAGCCGGCCGATTTGATCGGCGTGATCAGTCTGCATGACAGAGAGGATGAGAACCGGGGCTTCTGGATTGCACCACCATGGCAGCGCCAGGGGCTGGCGACACAAGCCTGTGCCTGTGTGACAGCATTTTGGTTTGACGTGCTGCAAAAGCCGCGTCTGCGTGTGTACAAGGCCATTGATAATGTGGCTTCTGTGAAAATTTCCGAGCACAGCGGCATGCGCCAGATCGGCATGACAGACAAGCGTTATGTGTCGGGAGTATTGCCAACCCAGGTCTGGGAAATCACGCGCGAAGAGTGGATGCGGTTGCATTGATAAAGCTGAATGCACCGGCTGTTTGAAGCAAGGTGTAGCTTGGCATGTGAAAAGCCCCGGCAACTGTTGCTGCCAGGGCTTTAAAGCTTTAGAAAAGATGGTAAAGCGCAGTAAATGTTATTTACTGGTATTTATTTTTCCAGCTTGTATTGCCGGTCTGCTTCTTCAAAGCGTTTCTGGATGGATGCGGAAGGTTCTTTACCCATCAGGCTGACCACCACAATGGCAATGCAGCTGAACAGGAAGCCGGGAATGATTTCGTACAGCCCGGTGCCGAATTTGTCATTGGCAATCCAGACGATCACGGTCAGTGCGCCGACCAGCATTCCGGCTAGTGCGCCGTTGCGGGTAATGCGTTTCCATACCAGCGAAAGCACAATGACCGGGCCGAATGATGCGCCAAACCCGGCCCATGCATTGGAAACCAGCCCCAGCACTTTGCTTTGCGGGTTGTAGGCAATGGCGATGGCCACCAGCGCAATGACCAGCACCATGGCACGGCCAAACCAGACCAGTTCTTTCTGGCTGGCATTGGGACGCACAAAGCCTTTATAGAGGTCTTCTGTCAGCGCGCTGGAGCATACCAGCAACTGGCAGCTCAAGGTGCTCATGACCGCAGCCAGCACGCCGGAGAGCACCACACCGCCAACCCATGGGTTGAACAGCAGTTTGACCAGTTCCAAAAAGATGGCTTCATGCTTGTTGTCACCTGCCACCGTGTTGGTAACCGGGCCGGCCAGTTCCGGATGCTGGGCAAAGTAACCAATGCCGAAGAACCCGACAGCTACCGCGCCGGCCAGGCACAGGATCATCCAGGTCATGCCGATGCGGCGGGCGCTTTTCATGGTTTTGACTGATTTGGCCGCCATGAAACGCACCAGAATATGCGGTTGCCCGACGTAACCCAGGCCCCAGCCGACGAGCGAAAGGAAGATCACCATGCCCGGAATGAAGCCGTTATCAAATATGCCTTTGAACATGTTGATATTGTCCGGATCAATCTGTTTGATGGTTTCGATGGTGCCTGAGAAATCACCAATGGCCAGTATCACCATGACCGGTGTGATCAGCAGCGCAAAAATCATCAGTGTGGCCTGCACCGTATCGGTCCAGCTGACAGCCAGAAAGCCGCCAATGAACACATAGAAAATGGTGGCTGCAGCGCCAACCCACAGTGCGGTGGAGTAATCAATGTTGAAGGTGGAGTTGAACAGTTTGGCCCCGGCGACAACACCGGAAGCACAGTAAACGGTAAAGAAGATCAGAATGACCAGCGCCGAAATGATGCGCAGAATGCGTGAGCGATCTTCAAAACGGCTGGTGAAGTAGTCCGGCAGCGTCAGTGCATTATCGTTGTACTCGGTATGCACACGCAAGCGCCCGGCAACAAACAGCCAGTTGCACCATGCACCCAGTATCAGGCCGATGGCAATCCAGCTTTCGGCAATACCGGATACAAATACCGCACCAGGCAGCCCCATGAGCAGCCAGCCGCTCATGTCGGAAGCGCCAGCCGATAAACCGGTTACCAGGCCACCTAATTTACGGCCACCCAGAATATAGTCTGACAGGTTGTTGGTGGAACGGTATGCGATGAGTCCGATCAGAATCATCAGTGCGATATAAAGCACAAAGGTAATGATGAGGGGAGTACCTACATCCATAACAGATCCTTTTTAAATAACTTACGCCAACGGCACCTTGAATGCCATTGGCAGATGGTCAGCACAATGGCACAACATTCTAAATAGCCATCCGCAGGGCAGGCCTGACGGGTTGGTGAAGGTGCAAGGGGTCTTTTCTGTGCTGAGATGTACCGGGGAAACAGTGTCCACAGGCCATTGACAGCCAAGATGAACGTATTCTGTCTGAATCTGCGTTGACTGAAAACCTATATCCTAGGACGGACTCTGGAAAAGAGGTAAGAACAATTCGCAGAGCGAGGTAAAACCTCTGCGAATTTAAAAAACGGATTTTTCGTCAATTAGGGTTTACGCGATATGTTGTAAGTTGATAGAAAACAGAACTTTTTAACACGCTGTGGGTAAACCTTTGTGGTTGCTTTTTAGAATATGCTTGGCTGTGTTTTCCAAATGCGAACCAGGCAGTGCAGCCAGAAGCAGGATGGCACCAGAGAAAATAAAGGGTTTACCCTTATATTTTAAGTGATGCTTTTTGGCTTGCAAGCAATCTGCCCTTGTAGTCCTGGGATATTGGTTTGGGGTTGTATCTTTTGGCAAGCGGGGTTAACCGGCCATGGATAAGCCTGCTGCGTGCATCAGGCAAGGGCAGATGGTACAAGGACATGCCGCCGGATTTTCTGTGGTTTATTCGTCATCTGCGGTGGTTAAAATCTGCTGGTACAGTGGCCGGAGCTGTGGCGGAGCCTGTTCAATGATATCCGGCCATGTTTTGGGTAAGCCCCAAATGGCGTAACAGATTTGTTCCCATAGAATGTTTTGCAGACTGTTCAATTCGTCGGCATCATGGCGTGTGTTTTCGTCCAGATCTTTGTAGCGAAGGCGGTCTGAGAAATCGTTTTTAATTTTCAGCAGATACTGTAAGCAGGTGGTATTCGCTAGCAGTTGGGCAACGCCTTCAACAGGCGGATGTTCTTCTATAGACAAAATGCAGTCAACGAATACGGCAAGGCTTTGCGCGTCTATGCCGTATTGCCCAACGAAGGTCGTGGTGAATGGCGGCTGAACTGTTTGGTGCTCTTCATCACAGGTTTGCATGTAGCGGCTGACAAGAGGGAAGTATTGCCTGCCAGCCAGCCCAAGTGCAAAAACGGCAAAGGTGGATGGCATCGCGCTGGCCCCCTGTTCTTCCAGGTCGGTATACCAATGCCATATGCGCATGACGGTGTTCGCATATTCAGCGATCAGCGGATGCAAATCAGGATACTGCACTGCACCGGCAAACAAGGCGTGGGCACCGGTCTGCGGCAGGTCTTCTATTGGCAGATAAGAGATATTCGGACTGTTGAATTGAATGTAGTAGCTGTGCGGAAAATCGGTTTCTTTGAACAGGGGAATGATGAACTGCAGCGCTTTTCGGTAAGCCTGCTGTGTATCGTGGTGTAACTGAATGCTGATACATGCTGTCACGTCGTTGGCGGTACAGTCGATGTCGTCGTCGTGATATCGGGTTAACTGTTGCGGCAGCGTACCCGAGCCATTTTGTTTGAGCTGTTCGACCAACGCCGTACCCCCAAGCTGGCAAACATAGTCGAAATAGCATTCAGCGGTAATGCTTTCAAAACTGGCGCCATATTTCAAATAGTGAATAGCCATGTAACAAAGAAAGTGCAAAACGCTTGGATCTACCGATGTTTTAGCTTCCGGCTTGAGGGTGTAAGTTTTTCTCCAGCCGTTGCTCTGGCAGTCAAAATAGGGCTGTACCACATGCTGGTTTGTCCATTTTGAAAATGCACTACTCAGCGTATATAAGCTCTCATGGGTGTGTTTTCTGAATAGGTCACAAAATGCGGTGCATTTCTGCAGGTCAAAAGGTTTTTGTTCTAAAACATATTGAAGCACATGGAGCCCCAGGCATTCTACGCCGTTAGCCAGTATAAAAGCATAAGGAGAATCTTTGGTTTGCTGGAATGGCTGGCCAGACATGATTGCTTGTGCCAGCGCGTCAATCAAAAGCTCATTTCCTTTGACTTCACGGATCAGTTTGTTGCTCATATCAATCATGCTCTTCGGTTAGCGCTGTGGCAAGCATAACATGTCTGTGAATTATGTCCGTATGATCTGGTGGCGCAGGGCATACTGTGTCAAAGAGGCTTATTGCAAATGAAAATGCCGAAACAGACACACTGTTTCGGCATCAGTGAAAAGCAGGGCTGATTTACTTGGGGAATTTGTCCAGCGGGATGGTCTGTACGGTGGTGGCCTGCTCAATCTGCGGGAACATGAAATCCGACGGGATCAGGCTGACAGGTACACCCAGCAGCTTTTGCAAGTCGGTGCGCATGCGTCCCAGGTCGACCATGGAGCATTCCTGCGCATCAATCATGATATTGATGTCGCTGTTGATGGTGTCATCTCCCCGTGCCACAGAGCCGAATACGCGCGGGTTCAGGCCTTTGTGCTCTTCAATGATATGAATAGCTTCCTGGCGGTGCTGAGCCAGTATTTCCGAGGGACGGCGACGCTTGTTGGCCTCTTCCATATACCATTTGGCCCAAGCCAGCGGGTCGACTTTCAGGGCATGAAACAGTTTTTGAATTTCAATGTTGTCTTCTGTGGTGCCGTGTGCAGGCTTGTTGGTGCTCATGTCTCTGGTTCCTTGTGTTAAATGCATATTGCTGTTCCCCGCTGCCAGCCATCCGTGGTCAGACAGAGAGGGCAATGCTTTTGCTTTGAGTATAGCAAAACGGAAATGGCTTGGATACGTTCTTTGATATGCTCTGTTTGATTCGGGAGCATATCCGGCCATCATAGGGGGCTGGTCGGCACGCAACAGTTGCTGGTCATATGTAAGTAACTCCGTGATAAGTATCCATTTGACACATGCAAAGTGGTTGCCAGATGAACACACATAAATTGGCAGTATAGGTATACTGCTGAATCAAAATGGTCAGGCGGTGCCTGACGGCAACAAAGGGGAAATGCATGATTTTTATTTTTGGCACCAAGGGGCGTACCAAAGAGGCTGGGCACGGGCGCTTTTTTTGCCCCAACTGCAATGGGGAGCGGAATTACCGTCTGTTCAAGGTTGCCAGTTATTTCACATTGTTTTTTATTCCGACATTCCCAATACGTGAGCTTGGCCGCTATGTTCAGTGTGAGCAGTGCCAGTGCGAGTACCAGACATCGGTGCTGGAGGAGTCGGCCGGGCAGCAGTTGCTGCGCAGTGTGTATCGTGATGGTGCGGCCGGAATGCCGCTGCAGATGATCACCAACAAGCTGGTGAATGCGGGTATGCCTGAGCCACAGGCCAAGGAGGCGGTTGACACGGTGGCGCAACAGGTTGCGTGCAAGGAGTGTCCCGGATGCCATCTGGTTTTTCTGGCTGACGCCAAGCTGTTTACCTGCACGGCGTGCGGGGAACATTTAAGCTAATTAAAATCTGAATTCGCAACCATGGTATGGTGAGCACGGCTGGTGGTTTGGGTATCAACGTTTGGGGGTGTTTATGAAAAAGTGGATTGGTGGCATTGCAGGCGCTTTGGCATTGGCTTTAAGCCCGGCGGTCATGGCTGATACGGCGGCGCAGCCGCGCCAGCAGGTTCCGGGGTATTACCGCGTGATGGTAGGTGACCTGGAGGTGACCGCACTCAATGACGGGCATGTCCGTCTGGGGACCAATCTGGTCAAGGGCATGGCGCCTGAAGAGGTGCATGCACTGTTGCAGCAGGCTTTCATTGATGATGCCAGCGGGGTGCAGACGGCGGTGAATGCCTATGTACTGTCGCTGGGGGCGCATGTGGTGCTGGTGGATGCCGGCAGCGGTGGCTGCATGGGGAATACGGTGGGCCACTTGCTGCAGCAGTTGCGTGCAGCAGGGTTTACACCTGAGCAGATTGATGTGGTGTTGCTGACCCACCTGCATCCTGACCATGCATGCGGTCTGACGCGTGATGGGCAGGCGGTGTTTCCTAACGCAACGGTTTATGCCTCGCAGCGTGAGGCTGATTACTGGCTGAATGAGGAGATTGCACAGCAGCAGCCTGAGGAGGTTCGTGGCGTGTTTGCGGGCGCGCGGGCTGCGGTGGCACCGTACCGGGCCAATGACCGCTTCAAAACGTTCAATGTCGGAGATGTGATTTTGCCGGATCTGGATGTGGTAGCGGCATACGGGCATACGCCGGGCCATGTCGGTTATCTGTTCAATTCGGGCCCAGATCATATTTTGCTGTGGGGCGATGTGGTGCACAGCCATGCGGTGCAGTTCATGCATCCGCAGGCATTTATGGTGTTTGATGTGGACGGTGAGCAGGCGGTAGCGACAAGGCGCGCGGTTTTTGCCAAAACGGCAGACGAGCGCTGGCTGGTGGGCGGCGCGCACTTGCCGTTCCCGGGGCTGGGCCATGTGCGGCATAACGGGCAGGCTTATGCCTGGGTGCCGCTGGAATATGGCCCGATGACCAGGCCTGCTGCGCAGCCTTTGTCTGAGCCGGCCGAACCTGCGCCTGCATCTCAGGCGACAGATGCACCATCGCCTGCTGCACCTGCGGTGGAGCCTGCACCTGAGTCTGCAACGGTGCCGGCTACTGCGGAACCTGCAGTGACTGCCGAGCCTGCCGCGACTCAGCCCGCTGTTGCTGAACCGGCTCCGGTGGCACCCTAGCCGCTTAGTGGTCCAGGGGCAGGCAAGCAGGAGCAATTTCTTTTTTGCTTGCAAAACTTAAGTAAGCTGTCCAAAAAATCAGGCCCCGTCAGGGGCCTGATGCATGATGGGCATGGTGTATGGTTATGCGGCAGAAGGCGGTTCGTTCTGCTTGTCCTGTGCTGCAGCAGCTTGCTCTGCACGCATGACCTGATGGCGTTCCCAGTACATGCCCAGCGTGTTTTTAAACTGGTCACGCTGTTTGGCAATGCCGGGCAGTTTGATCGCGGTGGTTTTATTGCCGATCATTTTCTTTTCCGGGTGGGTGATGGTGAGGGTATCACTGCCGTAGCCATCGGTATAGTTCAGGCCTTTGACCATATCCCAGCCCAGTAACTCGCCGGTTTTGGGCTGCACAATGCCGGCGTAAGTGATTTGAATGGACTGGTCTTTTTTCAGCTCAAACGTTACTGGCGGAAAGTATTTGAGCACAATCTGTTCTTCCTGCGCGTTGGCCGGTTCGTAGCGGTAGGCCAGCACATGTTCATGCTGGCTGCCAAAATCCTGCTCGTATTTGGACCACAGACGCTGTTCGATCTGTGTGGCAACGGGAATCAGGTCCACCCAGGTTTGCATGGGAGGCTGTGTCACAATATCGCCAAACTGTGTCGGGCTGATGTTGTAGCCGGCATTTTTCATGCGTTCGGGCAGTGCCGGGTGCGAGTCAAACGGGTGCGGTACATGGCCGGCCTGTATATCCTGAACAAAGTTTTCCGAGCGCGCATAGTCATGCAGGCCGCTGGCGACGCGGTCAGAGATGCCGATACGCTCATCGTGCCGCTGGTTGCTGGAGAACAACTGGTTTTCTGTCTGCGTGCGATAGCTTGAGTAGGCCGATATTTTGACCAGTGAGTGGATGATGGCCTGTGGCGATACGGCTTTGGCCGCCGTGCGGTCGGCCATGTATTCGCGCTGGCGGCTTTCGCGCTTGAGCGCAAATTCAAATATCAGGCGATACAGGTGCAGCGGATAGTAAACCAGGCGGGTGGCGCCGTTGTCGTACATCATGGCGCAATACATGTCGTACTGAAACAGTTTGGGCCCTAATGCGGCACTGTTGGTGGTGTCGCCGCCGCGCAGGTGGTTCAGCTCGTGCGCCAGCACACTGTCAGCCTCGCTGGTGTCCAGAATGCGCAGCAAGGGGATGCTGATATACAGCGTGCGGCCTTTGAGCGTTTTGCCTTGAATTTTGATCGGGCTTTCTGTCACGTAAAAGTTATCGTCAATACCGGCAATGATCTGGTCGGGCGCCTGGGTTTTGAGCTTTTTGGCCAGTGCGTCAACGCGTGCCCATAATGCCGGCGCATCGATGCGGCTGAGCAGTTCGCCTTCGGTATCGCCGATGGGAGGCAGGCGTTTGAAAATACTCACCAGCGCATAGAACACCCCGATAGCGACAAACAGGCCGATGACCAGAATGAGTTTGGGCACGTAGCTGTTAAAGAAAAATGCCGTGAGCCAGAAAGACAGCCAGGTAATGATGACACCCTGGGCAATGATTTCAACCACGCAGGCGGCAATCAGCAGTCGCCAGCCGGTGACAAAGCTGATGTATTGCAGCTTGCGGTTGGTAAATGCGATCAGGCCCAGCAGCGCAATGAACAGCACGCCGATAATGCCGCCAATGATCAGCCATTTGGATAACTGGCCCACCTGATAAAACTGCCAGCGTTCAGCGTAAGGGGCACAAACCCTGGAGTTGTACAGCGGCTTATTGTCCACAGGGTCCAGCACAGGGCCGGCACAGGCTTTGGAGGGCGGGTTGGCCGTAAGGAAGGTGCGCAGTTCCTCTTTTTCGGCCGAAGACATGCGGGAGCGTGACATGACGCTTCCGATAAATTCGGAATCCCATGTGTTGAGCCCATGCTGGGTGAATACCAGTGATATCACAGGAATCAGGAAAAATGCCAGCAGGCATAACAGCACTGATTTGGCGAAATGTTTTTGGATACTGTCTTCTTTTTTGGCGCTCATGATATTCAGCAATATAAAAAACAATTGGGGAATGAACTGTGAGCCAACAGAACGGGATATGGTTTTTAGCACAGGCTCTATCTGAAGCTTTGATAACAAAGTCTTCAGGCCGGATTTTAGGAGACGAATGCTGCATTTTTGTGCAATGCTGGATTAAAAATACAGGGTTTGTGCAGCAGCTCAGAGAGAGGGAAGTTGTTTTTATGTGAAAAGTTACAGATCTGTAAGAGTGGGTGGCTCAAAATGCTTGTGGATAGATTCGGTACTTTAAAATGCAGGCATGAGAAAGCAGGTATATATGGATGGGGCCCGCGCACGGGTATTGTATGGCCGGGTGTGCTGCGGAGGGTTGCTGCTGCTGGCGCTGGTGTTAAGCGGCTGTGATCAGATGCAGTTGGTGACGCAGTCGGGCAGGGTGCGGCCCTGGCAGTTGCCGCAGCGCACAACCGGAGTTGTGGTGGAGAATGCGCATGAATCGGCGCAGCGGCCTTCGGTGCCAACACCGGCAGAGCCGCAGGAACAGCCGGGGGATGCTGTGCTGGCAGATGAGCAGGCTTCTCTAACTGCTCTATCTGCTACAGATGTTGTTGCAGGGGATGATTCACCCTTGCCGCCACCCGGTACGCAGTTACATGCTGCCGCAGGGCTGGGGCCTGCAGAGGTGTTGTTGCCTGACTTGGCATCAGGGGTGGCAATGCCAATGCCTGTTGAACGGCGATACGACAGCCTGGCACTGGCACTCATGAATGTACCCTGGCAGTCAGGAGAAGTGGTCGCGGTTAATGCTGCATATTACCGCCGCTTTTTGGAGACGACTCGGCAGGGTTACCGGGTGCAGGACTTTTATCAAACGCAGCCACCGCAACAGGTGGGTGGCGGGCTGCGTGTACTTCCTGAGCGGTTGGCCGGGGCAGCGCAGATCAGGCGTGATGGTGAGCCATTGCCAGACCGCATGGAGGCGGCAGAGTTGTCGGCTACTGCTGGTAACCGTTTCGATATGCAGGCTGAAATCAAACTGACAGAGCCGTTTGTGTTGCTGCAACTGGCAGATGTGACTGCAACCCTGCCTGCACCGCGACCGGTAAAACAACAATATGCATGGTTGAACCAGTTGGCTGCGCATGGCAGTTATGTGCTGTGGTACGCCAATGGTCGGCAGGCCATTGCGGGAGGGTACTGGCAGGGCAAGCGCCAGGGACAGTGGCGCATGTGGTATGAAAATGGCAACCTGATGTTGCAGGAGCATTATGACCAGGGCGCGAACGAAGGCGGTTTTGCCGGCTGGTACAGCAATGGGGTGCCGGCCGGTCAGGGGCAGTACCACAGGGGGCTGCGACAGGGGGAGTGGGTACTGTGGTTTAACAATGGTCAGAAAATGGAGCAAGGTGTTTATGAAAGCGGGGCCCAGCAGGGTGCCTGGGCACACTGGTACGACAATGGGCAGCTCAGGCTGGAAGGGCTGTATCAGCAGGGGCAGCGTATCGGGCCATGGCGCTGGTGGACGCGCGATGGCGAGCTGGCGCGTGAGGCGCAGTACCTCGGCGATGCGTCCGAGCGCAGCATTGGCTCGGGCACGATTGAGCCTCGGTGGCGTTGAGCGGCGAGCGTGAATATCATTGGGGTATGGTGCATTAAATACGATTCAAGGAGCAGACAATGAAATATGGGATAGCTATAGGCTTGTTTTTATTTTCAACTTTGACATATGCGCAGACAGTACAGTTTTTTGGTTTGCGGCTTAACGAAAAGCTTGAGTTGGCGGCTTGTCCCCAGGAGGTGATGAGTGCGGGCATTAATCATTTGAAAGCCGACTCATACCAGGGGCCGACCTGTTTTTGGAAAGACGGGGAGGCCAGTAGCGCTTACGGCCACACGGTGCAAAAAGGTTATGTTCTGTTTGCGCAGGGCTATCTGCCCCAATGGCTGGTTTATAACAATATGGTGGTGTCGGTGATGGATGGTCGGCTGGTTTCGATACGGGCAGTGACCCGTGGAATGGCATATCAGGTAGAAATCAAAGATTTTTTGTGGGGAAAACTAGGGAAGCCTGTGATAGATATCGTGGTTGATCGCCACACATCCGGAGAAATCAAAAACTATTTACAAACGGGTGCTATAGCGGTGGCATGGGTAAATGGCAATATTCTGACAACATTATGGGGCCAGGAAACTTTGGTAGATAGTGGGATGCTGACGATACGAACCAAAGAATATGAAGAACTGGGACGCTAGGGTGATCGCCTGGTTTGTCATGTACCGCTGCACAGATTGACCTTGGTTGTGAAGAAGGTGTATGGGCGCCGAGTGGTCTTCAAATTCCATTTGAATACAAAATACGCTATGCTTATTGTGAAAAGCGAACGTGACAGATGTCAAGCTCAGACAAGGGGATAAAAATGGCTCGCGGTGTATACGACCTGGGACGGCGGGAACCTGCTTTGAGTGAGGAGGTGCCGCAGGTGCCATTGACGCTGGCGGGAGAGCCGGTGTGGCGGGCGGAGTTGTTGCAGTCTCAGGCATTCTGGTATGACCTGGCGTTTAATCCGCTGGATGGTTCCGGCAGCAGACAATTGTACGATGCGCAGGTCAGTGCATTACAGGCTTTGCAGGATGAGCTGGCCGCAGACGGTGAATTGTGCTGTATCGGGTTTTGGGCCGCGCGCGCGCATGTGCGGTTTTGTTTGCGGAAAAAACCGCATTACTCACTGGTTGGTGGCGAGTTTGTTTTTTATGTGGAGCTGGGCCGCTCACGCATCCGCAGAAAACTGTCCACCACGTTTGTGGATGTGGGCACCGGCATGCCGGTCAAGCCCCGCATTGAGCTTAATGAGCGCGAGATCACAATTTACCTGTCGGATGATGAGCCGGAGACGGTTTCTATTTACGATTTCTTGCGTAAATGCGGGCTGGAACTGGGCATCGGTACACAGATTTATGGTGTCAAGCCGGTGCATGATTTGCTTGCATGCTGGCGCAATGGCGCGGACAGCCGGCTTTCCGAAATGCTGTATCGCGTTTCCAATGAGGAGCATGACTTTTTCTTTTTCTGCAATTTGTTCAGGGTGACCTCTGTGGAGCAACCGGATGACGGCGTGAAAACGGGCCAGCCCCGGCGTATGGATGGCGTACGCCGTCCGGAAAGCGCGCCACCCAGGTATGCAGACCATACCGCCGCTCAGGCGGGGGGCAGCAGCTTTGCCGCATTGGGCAGCACTCTATGGGCAACAAAGCCTGAGCCGATTGAAACGTGGGCTCAGGAGTCCGGTGCGGAGGAGGAGGCATTGGGTTCAGGTGGAATCAGTATGCGGGGTATGGATGCCAGCGAACAGGGGAACCTGGTTGCGCAGGCGCTTTGCACTTATTTTCAGATTGCCCGCCCGGCACTGGAGGATGAGGCGAATGAGATTCGTGAGCCTGTTGATGACGGCCAAAACCGGTGGGATGCCATGTACGGGCGCCGGCGTGAAACTCTGCGCCATCGTTCCGGCGACAGTCCATCACAGGCCTGTGCGGTGCAGGTGCTGCTCAGGCTGGAAAATCCGCATGAGCTGTACCGCTTTGGCTCTGAGACGGTGGCTGCGGCAGACAAGCATTTGTTCACGTGTTACATCCACGATAACCAGGCCGAGTTGCTGGAGTCTTGAGCGGCGGTGTTGTATTTGCCGGTACGGTTGTTACAGCATCAAACGTTGCGCTCCGTGCTTTCATCCACCATGCAGTTTGTCGCTTGTAAAAAATTGTAAAGTCTGCCTGCGGGCATGTTGGTCGTGGTACATTTTGGTATGTATACATACCTGCGGGGCGTGATGAGGTGAATGCCATGGTTTTCAATGTACAGATCAAAGATAAAACAATGCGTGGTTTCAGCCAATGGTTAAAACTGGGGCTGGCTGGTGTGTTGGGCCTGTTGCTGGGCACGGCTGCTGTTGCACAAAGCCAGTTGCATTGTGTGCCGGCCGCAACGTTGCAGCGCAACGCGGCACAGTCGTATCTGGTGCGCATGACCATGGTGCAGCAACTGCCGGTGGATGGCCGTGTTTATGCCGGTGCGCGCCAGGATGAACGGGGCGGCCGCTTCGAGGTGCTGAAGGTTTACAGCGGTAATGTCGATGCGTTAAAGGCACTGGAGGTTGCCAAGCTGGTGGTCAACTGCAACCAGGGTGACGGGCCGCGCTGCACGATTCTGGAAGAGCAGAATTACCCGTTTTATGCGGGGCAGATGATGGTGCTGTATGAGCGCCCGGATGCCGATGGTGTGGTCACGATCAAGCGTGGGCCGTGTCCGGGGTCGCAGCGGCTGATGGATAACGATGAAGACCTTGCGATATTTGAAAGCATGTATCCGCCGGTGTGGGTGAGTGCCACCTGGCAGCGTGAGCATGGCGGCGCAGATGCGCAGCCTGTTTCTGCTGATGCAGAAGATGCTGCAACGGCCGATGATGTACAGGTGCAGGAGCCGGAGCTGGCAGATGAAGAAAGTGATGCATCTTCAAGTGACTCTGCTCATCCTGCTAACCCTGCCGATGCGGCTGATTCTGCCGCCCCGACAGCAGATCCGGGACGTAATCCGACGTTTGAAAACCCGCAAAGCGAAGATAATCTGCTGGGTTTATGACGGCTTCGCGAGCGGGTTGGTGCTAGCGCGGTGCTCAAACATTCAGGGAATTGTGGCGGGGATGTTTTCCCCGCCGGTCTGCCAAAACGATATCTGGTAGGAGTCGAGATCGTCTTCTTGTGTGGGAATATAAAATTCCACCTCGCACGGCTGGTCGGGAAACTGCATTTTGAGTTTGGCCGTATAAATTTCCTTGAGCACATTGCCCAGCGCCAGCAATACGTCTTTGGCAGGGTCTTCATCACCGGGATTATGCAGATAATAAAGATGCAGATGGTTAACCACCCATTCAACCGACTGGCGGGTGCTGCCTTGCTGGTGGGCAAAGCCTCTGATGGTTTCAAGAGCAACGCCTTTGCGCACAATGTAACCATGGCATTTCACGAACTCCGGCCAGAAAATGCTGGCGTATCCGACCGCCAGCGGGAATGAGCCTTCGCAGGCAATCCAGCTTTCCAGGCCAATGCCTTTACCATCGTTTCAGCGGCTAAGTTCCGCCTGCATGCTTTGCGGTATGTCCATTTTGTTTTCCACTCCGGTATCCATTGTGCGTGATCGGCCAGCATAGCATAACCTGCGCATGGCTTTGCTGTGGCTGGGTTGCAGCGCCCAGACTGTTTACTTGTCTGGCAGTGATGTGGTTTAATGTCAGTTAATGAAACTGGGTTGCACAGTATGTCAGGTATGCAGCCATCTTCAGTTCAACACAACAGCGGAGATGATGAAGTGATGAATCCTCAAAAAGGACGCTCTTTTACAAAAAGAACTACCCGGTGGGCCAGAAGTGTATCTGTTCCTGCCGGTGTGCTTTTGATCGCACTGGCCGGAATCACTGCGGGGGCGCTGACTGCCTGCTCAACGCAGGAGTCGGGTGATGCTTCCGCTTTGCGCGATGCCGGCATGAGGGCGTTGCCGTACCAGGTGGGGCAGGTGGTTGCTGGCAACGATCTGTTTGAGCGCAAGTTTTTAGGAGTGAGCGTGGCCGATGGCACCGATGGTTATCTGGTGCAGGAGTTTTATAAGCAAAGCGGCGACAAGTATACCGACCCGTTTGTGCTGAGCAGTCTGGATGACGTTACGCATGGTCTGGTGGGTGCCGACACTCCGATGGCAGCAGAACTGCCGCGCTGTGATCAGGGGCTGGCGATTGTCGGGATTTATACCGCATGGTATCCTAATGGACAAAAGATGTTGCAGGGCAGGCATCGTGCAGCAGCATCAACTGCTTCAGCCGTGTGTACAGCCGATGGCACCTGGACCTGGTGGTCAGAGGGCGGTGAAAAAATACGCGAGGTGACATACCAGAATGGCCAGCAGGCAGGCCCGTGGACGCAGTGGTGGCCAAGCGGACAGATGGCCGTGCAGGGGCTGTATGAGCAGAGTGCCCCGGAAAGTGCCAGCGCGGCAGAAGGCCAGTGGCAATGGTGGTGGGAAAACGGCCAGTTGCAGGCGCAGGGTACATTTGTCAATGGGCAGCGCCAGGGGCAATGGACACTGTGGTACGACAATGGGCAGATGTACGAACAGGGTGAGTATTTTGACGGGCGCAAAGCAGGGCCATGGCAGCGCTGGTGGCGCAATGGGCAGCTTTATGAGCGCGGCGGTTACGATAAAGGCATTCGCACCGGATACTGGCAGCGCTGGAATGCCCAGGGCAGCACAGTGCCGCTGCGCCTGGTGATGCCGGCCGGCCCCGGCGCCACTCAAAAAAGCCAAGGCGAGCAGGTGCCGTTTGTCAGCGGCGACATTGTTGCCGGCAGCAAAGCGTATTACCGCCGTTTTCTCGGGGTGACGGAAAAAGGTTTTTTTGAGGTGCAGGATTTTTACCGCAGCAATGACGCCAAGCTGACCGACCCGTATCTGTTGATGGAAGCGGCTGATGTGATCCGGGGGATGGATGACTTGCACGGTCTGTACCACTATGAGGGTGATGCACCGTTACGCATGACCGGCAGTTACATCCGCTGGCATGCCAATGGCAACCAGCAGGTCGCCATCCGTTTTATCAACGGTGTGCCTGATGGTGCCTATGCGCTGTGGTGGGAAAACGGGCAAAAACGGTTGCAGGGCACTTACCGGCTGGGCCGCCAGATTGGTCTGTGGTCATGGTGGCGTGAGGACGGGCAGCTCAGCGGCACCGGGCACTATCTGGATGGCCTGCGCAGCGGCGAGTGGAGCAGTTGGCATGGCAACGGACAGCTTGGCAGCAAGGGCGATTACCTGCATGACGAGCGGGTAGGGCAGTGGCAGCACTGGGATGCCGACGGAACCTTGCGCGGCGAGGCCAGTGATCCGCAGGCTGAATGAGCATTGGCATGGTGTGGCAAAACAGCGGCTTTAGGGCCGCTGTTTTTATTTTGGCAAATGTCGTTTGGGTGTTTTCGGTCAGGCCGAAGAGGGGCTGGCGGTATGGCTTGGCTCTGGGCCGTATTCGTTAGCGCCGGGGGTGCTGGGCAACAGGGTAAAAATCAACAGCACAAAGCCGCCGATCACCGGAAGAATAATCAGCAGTATCCACCAGCCACTGCGCGAAATGTCATGCAATCGCCGGATCAGCACGGCAATACTCGGCAGCAGAATAACCAGGTAAAAAATACCCAGGACCGGCGCGTTGGCCCATACAAATACCGCCGGGTAGGGTGTAGATGCGTGGTTGATTTCCATAGAGCCTGCGCCAAACAGCAAAGAAACAAAAAGCAGCACGGTTGCAAATACAATATTGAGCAGAGTAAACCACCAGTATTCTGAACGGCAGGCACGGCCGTCAAACACCGCATATTTTTTTAATGCTTGCAGATACCAGTTCATACATACCCCTTTCAGTGAAGACGTAGCTTATTACCGTATTTTCCTGATGCAAACGGCATAACAGTTAACAAGAAATACACCGCTGTATATTGTTGTCCTGAATGGGGTGCAGCGGTATTCAGCCCGCCGGCAACCTTGCTAGGGGCAGGGATGCTGTTCGTATGAATTGGCCACCGGGCAGGCCGTGAAATATTTCAGGCGGTTTTGGCTTTAATCTGCACAAAAATATCTTCAGGGGCCTGTTCAAAATAGCGAAACAGTGCCGGGCACAGCCAGCCTTCCATATCAAGCTCCTGGCTGTGGTACCAGTTACCGCCGCAATCAGCCCGGCGCCATTGCAGCCTGAACGCGTATCCGGGAAACGGCGTTTGAGAAAACAGCATCACAAAGCCCTGGTCGGCATCGGGAATATCTGCGACAACGCGGTCGATCATGGTATCCGCCCCGCTGACAAACGGCTCTTTTGACAAGCCTGCGCGCGCATCGTCAAATACCCACATGCCTTCGTATTTGTAGGGGGTGATAATGTTGATGGCGTTCATGTCAGATCCTGTGCGGCAAAGTGTTTGTGCTGGTGTTGGTGAGTGTATTACGCATAAAATTGTAACAAGATACTGCGTTTGACCTTCAGTACCTGAGCCTGCCAGCCAAGAGGCACTGCCGAAAAGCCGGTGCTGGATAATAAACCGGCGTGAACCGGTGCACGCGTATCATCGGTGCTGAACGTGTTTGATGGACAAACAGAAAGATAGATGGATGCCTACCATTGATGATATTGATTTTGCCTCGCTCTACCGTGCCCATGCAGAGCAATCAAGCCGCAAGAGCAAACCGCCAAGCGCATGGGATGAGCGTTCGCAAAAACTCTCGCTCACTGAAGACGACTCTGCCAACCCGTATGTACAGGCATTCATTGCACACATGGATTTGCAGGGCGCCCATTCGCTGCTGGATATTGGCTGCGGTGGCGGCGCAATTGGCCTGGCGCTGGCAAGGCAGCTAAAGGCTGTGTACGCGCTGGATTACAGCCCCGGCATGCTGCATGTGGTGAAATGCCGCGCACAGGCGCTAGGGCTATCCAATGTGCATGTGTTGCAACATTCGTGGCACGAGTACGGGCCGCAGGCATGGTGTGATGTACCGGTGTGTGATGTGGTGGTGGCATCGCGTTCCACCATGGTGGACGACATGGCCGATGCCCTCCATAAAATCAACAGCAAGGCCAGGCTGCGGGCGTATATGACGCTGATGGTCGAGCCGCGTGCAATCCCTGCGAAAGCACAAGAAACCGCGGTTGCTTTCCCGGACTACATTTATGCGGTGAACCTGCTGGCGCAGATGGGGTATTTGCCACGGGTGGATTATCTTGACCAGAAAGGCAATCGTTGCACCACTTATCCGGCGCAAGACTGCGGAGGTTCAGATGCCAACTTGCAGCAAACGTGTTCGCACTGGGTCTGGGCGCTGGTGTCGTGGGACTGTCAGTAGAAAATGAAGTTGATCAAATTTCATTGACACTTATTTTTCGAAAGCATTACAATCCGGATCTATTATTCAAAATGTGTATGGCGCATGCATGATGCAGCGCGGTATACATATTGACCACACTTTAAATTACGGTTGCTATTATTGATATGCGTTTGAGCCAACGAATACATCTTTGATTACAGGTGTATGAAGCCTTGAATGATTTCCGCAATGGATATCTGTGTCAGGGCCGTTAGCTCAATGGGTGAGAGCGCATGGCTTATAACCGTGAGGTTGCGGGTTCGAGCCCCGCACGGCCTACCAATATTCCATGATGAATGTGCATGTAAAACGCCTTGATCTTATGCGGTATGACGCGACAGACCAGGGCGTTTGTGGTGAGGGCATTCAGTGGGCAACCTTCTGGCCGTCTGCGTACATGATTTCGTCGAGCAGTTTGCCGTTTTCATCATAGGTTCTGGAAATACCGTTACGCTGGCTCTCGGTGTAGTGGCTTTCCTGCTTCAGAGCGCTGCTTTCGTAGTACCACTTGTCAGGGCCTTCCAGCTTGTTGTCAACGAATGTGATTTCGCGTTTAAGCGCGCCGTTTCTGTAATAGGTTTTTTCGACACCCTGGCGCTGGTTATGCACAAACAGCACCTCACGTGCCAGGTTGCCGTTGCGGTGATAGGTTTTCAGGGTGCCGTGGTATTCACCATTGATGTACGGCATTTCGCTTTCCAACTGGCCGTTGGGATGGTAGTTTCTCATCATGCCATCAATCTGGTTGTCGCGCCATGGCGTTTCGCTTTTAAGCGTGCCGTTTGAATAATAGGCTTTTTCAACGCCCTGGCGTTGGCCATCCACCATAGTCACTTCATACCACAGCGCGCCATTGTTATAAAACGATTTTGACGGGCCGTTGAGATTGCCGTTGGTCCAGGAGCGTTCAGACTGTAGCGAACCGTCCGGGTAATACCATTTTTCAATGCCGTCACGTTCGCCATTGACGTAAGGGGTTTCCATTTGCAATGTGCCGTCGGCATAGTAAGACCTGTCAGGGCCGTCAATTTTGCCGTGGTCAAACGTTCTTTCATAATGCAGGCTGCCATCTTCATGAAACCCCTTGTCGGTGCCGTGTATTTCGTCATTGACATACGGCGTTTCATAGCGCAGGCTGCCGTCTTCGTAGTAGCCTTTGGAGATGCCTTCTGCCATGCCGTTGACGTAAGGTATTTCGTAGCGTAATTGGCCGCTTTCATAATAGCCTTTGGACACACCGACTCTTTGACCATGCTCATAGGTGTTTTCGCAGTTCAGAACGGCGTTGCCACAGTATATTTTTTCAACGTCTTCTTTCAGCCCGTTAACGTAGATGGTTTCCCGGCGCAGTTCGCCACTGAGGTTGTATGCTTTTTCAACCCCTTCAATTTTGCCGTTGACATAAGGCGTTTCCTGCTGGAGCATGCCATTATCATGGAATGTCTGTACCACGCCGTTGACAGGCTGGCCGTTGCTGTCCAGTACAAGGCCGTTTTCTGTGCTGAAAGTGACTTCTTCTTCGTGATAAACGGTTTGCGCATTGGCTGTAGCAAACAGGGCGATTGCAGTGCTTAAAAACAGAAACAGGAAAATAGCCTGAGTCCACCGGCTGATGCGAAGAGAGAGTGAATGCATGTTCTATGCTCCTGTGCTGGGATGGGCCTGAAATTTAAGACTGTCCACAAGCATACCATGCCAGCCTGAGGTTCTGCAAAAAAGCCGGTGCGTTAATTTGCATTCCGGCTCAGAAGCATCCAAACCTTATTTCCTGCGCAGCAAGAGGCCCCGGATGTTGATGGCGAGCAGGCCCAGGCCGATCATCGCCATGCCGATGAAGTGCCGGGGGTATAAGCGCTCGTTCAAAATAAGCGCACCCAGAATGATGGCACTGACCGGAACCAGAAAAGTAACCAGAATCACATTGGTGGCCCCGGCGCTGGAGAGAATGCGGAAAAACAGCACATAAGCCAGCGCAGTGGAAAAAATGGCGCTGGCCGCAATGGCTGCACAGACATGCAGGCTGGGCATCGGCAGCGTCCACGGGTGTTCAACCAGCAGTGCGAATGGCAGCAGCGTGAGCGCGGCTGTGGTGACCTGTGCCGTAGCGGTGACCATGGGTGGAATGCCAAGCGATTTAAAACGGCGCCCATAAATACCGGCCAATGCGTAGCAGACCGCAGCGCCCAGCAAGGCGACCTGCGGCAGCAGCCTGGCGCTGCCAAGCGACGAGAATGCGTCCGGCCCGATCATTACCGCAACACCCAGGAAACCGATGACAACACCCACGAGTTTATTCGGGGTGATCTTTTCATCGCTGGTCAGCCAGTGGGCAAAGACCACGGTAAACAGGGGCGAGGTCGCATTAAGAATAGCCGCCAGTCCGCCGGCAAGCTGTGTCTGTCCCCAGGCAATCAGGCTGAACGGAACCAGATTATTGAGCAAGCCCATGACCAGGAATGCCCCCCATATTCTGGGACTGTGCGGCATTTTCAGGCCAAGGGCGCGCAGCAGCAGTAGCAGTGCTATAGCGGCCAGCCCGACACGCAGCGTGACAAAAGTCAGCGGGGGAATCTGTTTGACAATGACGCTGGTAAAAAAATACGAGCTACCCCATAGCAGCGAAAGCGTGATCAGCATGGCCCATTCGGCAGGCCCCATGGCTTTGAGCGGAGAATTGGCAGAGGGCATGTCGTATAGAAACTGGTTGAAGAACTGGGGCAGGGGACCTATTATTGACCAAATCTGACATTTCAACAAACCTGCCATCAGAGAATGCGACAAAGTGTGCGAATTTGCATGCGATGGCTCTAAAATAAGCAAACTAAAAAACCCGAAATACCTGTGGCTTACATTAAACGTTTTATCTGCCTGCTGTTACTTTCAGCATTTGCGCTGGAGCTGTTTTTTGTGCTGCGCATTGCCGCTGGCAATGTGCTGCCGATACGCTCTACCGCGTTTGAGCGCACGGCCATTGTGCGGCTGCTGCTTGCAGGCGAGCTGAAGCAATGGCACCGTGAATGGCGCAGCTACGACAACATATCAGAAAACCTCAAGCGGGCGGTAGTTGCCTCGGAAGACAGCCGGTTTGAAGAACACTTTGGTGTGGAGTGGGAGGCCGTCTGGAAAGCATGGCAGCATAACCAGCGTGTGCAGTCTGCGCGAGATGCAGGATCACGTGGCGGCACCATACGCGGCGGCTCCACCATTACCCAGCAACTGGCAAAGAACCTGTTTCTGTCCACCGAGCAGACCTATGTACGCAAAGGGCAGGAACTGTTCATTACCCTGGCGCTGGAAACCCTGCTGACCAAAGAGCGCTTGCTGGAACTGTATTTAAACCATGCCGAATGGGGCAATGGCATTTACGGCGCGCAGGCCGCTGCGCAAACGTACTACAAACACAATGCGGACAACCTGAGCGCAGTACAGGCAGCGCGGCTGGCAGCCATGTTGCCACGACCACGTTATTACCAGAACAACCAGGGCTCAGGATATTTGCAGCGGCGGGCAGGGCAGATCATGGGGGGTATGCCCGCAGTCAGTATTCCTTAAGCTTTCATGCAGCTTTGCCGACAGTTAACCCGTGAACGTAAGCCAGCTTGATGGTAGCCGCACCGATAAATTCAGAATGATTCAAATCAATATGCTGAGCCTGTGCTAGGCTTTGATAAAGTTGCCGGACGCGTTTTTGATACGCGCAGTGGGAGACAAAATTATCAAAGAAGCCCTGTGCCGCACCTGTGGGCGCAAAACACAACATAAAAGCCATGGGTTGCAGCGACTTTTCCAGCCATGGGTGAAACTGTGTGCCGTTGGCCTGTAAAAACGCAATGGCTTGTGATTTATCTGCAAACAACTCAAAAACAGGCAGCACATAATCATGTACCGCCTGCGCTATATCTGAAACACTTTGTGCATAACTGGCACCGGCAAGGTTCCAGTCAGTCCATTGTTTGCGAGGTGTGAAAAAGCCCAATTGATTGCTGTAAACCACACCTGTGGCATTCGGGTTGCCGGTTTGCTCCTGATGCCATTTTTTCAACTGTTTGGAGCAAATGCTGATATGTGGCCAGACGATGATATGCCCGGCAGAATTCAGGTGGCTGGACTGAAAATGAATTTCACCAGTGATATCTTTGTCGGCAGACAAGGGCTTTTTAAGCATTTGCCCTTTTTGCAGCGACTTAAAGCCATGTGCGGACAAAGCGTTGTCAATTTCAACACAGCCGTTGAGAAAAATATCTTTGGGAGATGCCATAAATTGCATTGTATTGTTAAAGCCTCTGGCGTCACAGCGGAATAACAAAGGCGCAAATATACTGATAAAGCCTCTTTTCAACCTGGACGAAATTTGAATAGCAATAGCGCGTACTTACGATTTCTGTTGAAATGGAACGCCAATTCCAAGAGCTGTTTGGGGGAATTTGAAAATAGCACTTGCATAGTTAGCAAAGATTACGCATAATAGCATTCTTCTTCGCGGGAATAGCTCAGTTGGTAGAGCGCAACCTTGCCAAGGTTGAGGTCGCGAGTTCGAGCCTCGTTTCCCGCTCCAATACTTCATGACATGAAGTGTCATACAGTAACTAGTAAGTTGAAAAATAAAGATTTTTTGGTTTCACTAGTAACATGAAGTGACACGAAATACCCTCACTGCACAACAAAATGAGTACCTTTTTGAGTACCCGCTTTGTTGACTGTAAGTACCCAACAGCAGCAATTTCTTTTACACTGTGACGGATTCATCGTCTGATGAGTTTGCGTCATTCAGTGAATGTCGTGCCCTCGGTTTTCAGCAATTGAAGAGAGGATACATGCAATGACACTGCTTTCTGATTACAAAATCAAACAGGCCAAACCCTCAGAAAAGGAACAATTTCTTAAAGACGGTAACGGCTTATTCTTCAGAATCAAAAACAACGGGGCTAAAAGCTGGGTATTCCGGTTTTACTGGAATGGCTCACAGCAAAAGATCACACTGGGCAAGTACCCGGAAATCAGCCTTAAAACAGCCCGTAAAATGCGTGAGGAGGCTCGTGAGCTGGTCGCTCTGGGTATCGATCCTCGACAAGAGAAATCCCGCAAAATTGAACAGGCTGTTTCTGACGGGTTGAAATTTGAGACTTTTGTTCAGAAGTGGCTTGAATTCAAACTCAAAGTGATTAATGCCAATACTTCAAAAGAAAAAAAGAATGGCGGCAGACAGGGAACCGCCATACAGATAGAGCGCTATTTGAGACTGGATATCCTGCCTGTATTGGGCAAAAAAGTGCTAAAGGATATCAGCCGTGCCGATTTGCTGGTTGTCCAGCGCCGTATAGAGGAACGTGGCGCATTGTCCATTACCGAGAAAGTGCGAAGCTGGCTCAATGAGATTTTCCGGCATGCCATTGCAGAAGGACTGATTGAATCTAATCCGGCAGCGGACATGGATATCGTGGCGATGCCATACCGCCGTAACCGTCATAACCCGCATTTAACAATGGCAGAAATGCCCGAACTGATGGCTGCCATACATGCCATGAAATCGAACCGGCAAACCGAACTTGGTCTGCGGTTACTTTTGCTCACCGGCGTGCGAACGGGTGAATTGCGGTTTGCTGAGCCGGAACAGTTCGACCTTGAAACCGGAATATGGTCTATTCCCGCAGAGGACGTTAAACAGCTTCAACGCCAAATCAGGGAGAGAAGTGAAAAAATCCCTGATTATCTGGTTCCCCTATCCCGTCAGGCCATTGAAGTCATCGAGGAACTGCTGCAATACAAATTCGCAGGACAGCGTTATCTGTTATGTCACCGCTCACAACCCAAAGAGGCTATCAGTGAGAATACCCTGAACGGCGCATTGAAACGCCTGGGATTTAAAGGGCGTCTGACCGGGCATGGCATCAGAGCAACACTTTCAACAGCGCTCAATGAACTGGATTACAACAAAGACTGGATAGAGGCTCAGTTATCGCATTCAGATAAAGACGTCATCAGAGGCACCTACAACCATGCGATGTATGTGGAGCAGAGAAGACAGATGATGCAGGACTGGGCCGATATGCTGGATAAGTGGCAAGTCGAGGGACTGGCTCAGAAAAAAAGGAATACATCTGTTTAAAGTTTAAATCTCATATTGTTTGATTCTGGCCCTGTCTATTGGCGGGGCCTTTTACTTATAAGCAAATCAACTCCAGTGTCAGCACATATCCCCCGAATCAACCCTCAATCATCTCGCCTAAATGCCCTGCATCAAAACATCCTCTTGCCACTGGTAAAGCATTCATGGAATTGATATCGTTAATGAACATCTATCGACATCAACGGTAAGGACACCTGCAATGACCACCGTGAGTTACACAAGGAACAACCCCTACTGTACACCCCAGACAGTTAACTTTCCAAGATGGGGCATGCGCGATGTATGGATTCGTCATGTCATGAAAGATGATGAGACAAACTACACTGGCGAGCCCTACCTGCTGTTGTACAAAGACGCCTACATCAAATACTACCGACAGCAGATTCTGATCACCGCTTTTGAAGAAAAAATACCTGCCATCTTGCTTGCTGGTGTGGCCTGGTCTGAAGCAGGAGGAAAGCCTGACGACTTTAAAGCCAAGGGCATGGTGTTATACCGGCAGTTACTGGACAAGATGGGCGGAACAAAAGAAAACCTCAATAAACTCTCTAACGGCATCATTGCCATGCAACTCAGAGTTGCCGCAGAAACACTGGGGCTTGATCCACAAAAACTTACCTCCAGAGAACAACTGCAACTCAAAACCTGCCTGGAAAGCGATGATTTCAATATGAGACTGGCTGCCAAGCATTTGAGATACCTGATTCTGTTTGACTACCCCGATGCCGACACTTTGTACGCCAGTGAAGAACAGATCATACTGGCCGCATCCCGGTATAACCGGGGGATAGAAAGAGCCAAGATAGATTTCATCAACAGCATCAAGGCCGAACCTGGCACATTGCCGCTCAGAACTTACAGTGAATATGGAAGAGCCCTGATCGGACGAAGCGAGAGAGTGAAAAAGCTGCTGTATGGATACTAAAGACGAAAAATGGAAAAGCCTTGCCATATTCATTGTCTATGGCGTGTATTACCTGGCATCTGTATTTTTTATTTATGCCATGTCCGTATTAGATAAAGAATGGACGATAGGCGAGCCGGAAATCAAAACCATTTGCGATGTTGTCAATTACTATGTCATTGATGACATCAGTGATGGCACAAAACCGCTGACTTTTATTCTGTGTGTGATGCCCCTGATGCTGGTATCTTTGCTCAGGCTCAAAAAATCTCCATACCTCTCATTCCTATCCATAGGGATTTTCATATTCTGGCTATGGAGATTTTATCTGCGGTTCCAGTTCTGTTAAAAAACCCGGTCACTCCAGAAGCTGTAAGCGTCCGTTCCTGCGATGTGGTGTGTCCAACGGATATCTTTGTAGGCAACCACCACCAGTTCCTCGGGCTGGCTGTCCGCGTGAGTCAGAGAATGCGGGTAATTCACACTGACCTGCTTGAGTGACGCCCCTCTCAATTCAATCGAATAAAACTTCTGCTGCAATCCTTCACTTGCGGTGCGGTAGAAGTCAAACAGTAGATACAGCTCCTCGTTCTCAGAGAGTGCCAGCCCCAATAAAGGCGATGACTTGTCCATCGGCTTGATAAATTCAGCGGGCAAATGATTGGCATTTTGCTCACGCATCAACGAGTGATTGAAAGAATAAACGAAGATTTGATCCTGATGAGCTGATTGATACTTGTTACCAAGAGATTCGAAAGAAGAACAGCCAGCAGATATCAGTCCTTGCTTCATTCCTTTGAGAGTCAGATAAATAGAGTTAGCCATTGATAGTTACCAGAATAATGAATTGTTCTGGCTATGTATCACAACCCTATTGCTTGATGAATCTGTTTTTATGAAAAATTTGATCTCGTCTGGAGAATCTTAAAATGGCTGTTGACTTCTGTCTTTAGCATAACTTAAAGTTTTTATTTCAATTTTGCTAAATAAAGCAGATTTACAGGCGTTTTAATGCCAGCATCAGGGAGTCTATTCGCCGTGAAATATTCACGGCATTTTTTTGTATTTGTGGATCTGGTAGATGATTTCAGCGAGTTCATCATCTCTTGCGTAGAAATAAGCATCCGGCACATCCAGAATATCAGCCAGTTGGCAAACCGTTTGATACTTGGGTGTATAGGTGCCGCTTTCATACTGAGATATTCTGGATGCGGCAGTGGATTCATCTATACCAGCCAATAAAGCGAGCTTTGCGCCGGTGAGTCCGGCTCTTTTACGGGCTTCTCTTAAACGTTTGGGGATCATGTGCATAACCATTTGTGATATCAAACGGTCTGTTTAGCACTGCTTTGAGCAAAACAAACTTTAGATTGGCTAAACAAGAAGGCCATGCATCTATGGCCTTTTGCCTTTTTCCCTTTCTACATGAGACGTTTCTTTCCAGATAAGCCCATTGCCCCTTAATTGTCCTTTATCTCCTTTTAACACTATAAAATCACCTTGCATCTCATTTCGTACAGTAAATCTGTGCTTATTCAGTTAAAACCTGTGTTTTTTCTGATCCTCAATACTGTTAAAAACTTCACACTATATCGTTATTAATCACATTGTGAATGTTTAGTTTTTTGTTTAGGTCATTATTGGCCTGATGCTGTTTTCTTTTTTTAAATCAACTGATTATTTGGGGTCAGGCCAAAAGTGACCCACAACCGGGCCACTTTTGACCCGATCATTCTTTTGGGTTATTAGAGAGTGATTTATTTTCAATACGTTATATTCAAACCATTAATTCTGGCATGTTGTTTGCGCTATGAATAAATCAAGCTGTCTGAAAGCAGCCTATTTTCTCATTTCTTTTTATTTATAAGGAGCATTCCATGCCAACTCCAGCGTACATTTCAATTGAAGGCAAAACCCAGGGCAACATCACCCAGGGTGCATTCACAGCAGATTCCGTCGGCAACGTCTACGTCGAAGGCCACGAAGACGAAATCCTGGTCCAGGAAATCAGCCACCGTGTCACGACCCCGACCGATCCGCAAAGCGGCCAGCCTTCAGGCCAGCGCGTGCACAAACCGTTTGTCTTCACCTGTGCCCTGAACAAAGGCGTACCGCTGCTGTACCAGGCACTGACCACCGGTGAAATGCTGCCCACCGTGGAAGTCCGCTGGTATCGCACATCTGTAGATGGCAAACAGGAACACTTCTTCTCCACCAAGCTGGAAGACGCTACGGTTGTAGACATTGACACCGTGCTGCCACATGCGCAGAACGCAGACAACGCCAACTACACCCAGTTGGTACGCGTGTCACTGGCCTACCGCAAGATCATCTGGAGCCATGAAGTCGCCGGTACAGAAGCATCCGACGACTGGAGAGCGCCGATCGAAGGCTGATCAGCCTTCCTTTAAAGCGTTTGGCAACAGTGAGGTTATCGCCTTGCTGTTGTTTGATCGTTTGTATTGGGGCAAGGGGTACATTACGGATGGCACAAACCATTATTCGGGGCGCAGGCGTTATTCCTGGCATGCGTGAAATTGTCCGGATCGGGCACAAGCATCTGTGTCCTTTACAAGGGGCCTGCCCACTAGGTCACGGTATGACAGAGGTGGTCACAGGCTCACCTACATGTCACATCAAGGGAATTCCCATTGCCCGTATTGGCGACAGAATCAGTTGTGGCGCTGAGATCGTGACCGGTTCACGTCGTGCCCGCATTGATGACAACCGTCCGGTTGCCCGGCTGGGCGACCTGACTTATCACCCGGTATGTCAGGTACAGGGAGAACTCATTGAGGGTGAACCCGACTGGAAACTGGAATAACGGGTACCGGAACAGCTAACAACAGAACCAACAAATCATATCTCAGGATTTACCATGGCCCAAACTGACCTGCGTTTTAGCTTTGAACCCGCCTGCAACAGCGCAGAAGACGCCAGCGAATACGTGGCGTTTGACGTCGTAGAATTTACCCTCACCGAAGCACTGAACACCCCATTTGTGCTTGAAGTGGAACTGCTCAGTGCTGACCCCAGTGTTGACTTCAGCAAACTGCTTGATCAGCCGGTACTCTTCACCATCTGGCAGGGTAGCACTGCTGTACGCCATGTTCATGGTCTGGTATCTGATTTCAGCCAGCGTGACACTGGATTTCGGCGTACCCGCTATCGTGCAGTGGTAGAGCCCATGCTTGCCCGCACAGCGCTATATTCAGACTGGGAAATCTTCCAGCAACAAAGCGTGCCCGAAATCATCACAGAAGTCCTCAAAGCCGACAAAGTCGACAACTACACCCTGAATCAGCAACAAACCCACCTGAGCCGCGAATACTGCGTACAGGCCGACGAAACCGACTTTGAATACATCCAGCGCCTGCTGGCCGAAGAAGGCTTTGTGTATCGTTTTGAGCACAGTGAGCAAAATCACCAGTTGCTTGTCACCGACACCATCCAGACATTTGGCGCACTCTCCGGTGAAGAAGGCCAAGAAGCTCAACCAGTGCTGTACCAGCCCAAACCAGCCGGGGACAAGCCTCAGCCTGCATTGCGTACCTTCATGTACCAGGAGAAGGTGCGTACCGCACGCCAGACCCAAAGAGACTATACCTTCAAAAACCCGCGCTACGACCAGCAACAGGCGAGTCTCGGACGGGACATGCCCGCTCAATCCACCGAATACGAGCGCTATGACTATCCGGGCCGTTATAAACAGGATGATGCAGGCATTCCCTTTACCCAGACAAAGCTGCAATCCCTGAGAAGAGATGCGAAGATGGCAGTCGCCACTGGGGATGACGCGAGGATAGAGCCCGGTGTGGCGTTTGAGCTGACAGGACATCCCAGAAGTGATCTAAACACCATGTGGCGTGCGGTGAAGGTGCAGCACACAGGTAAACAGCACACCAGTGGCGAAGAAGAAGCCGCTACTGCCCAAACCAGCACCAGCTATGAGCAAACCGCAGAACTGGTTCCTGCCACAGCGGAATGGAAAGCCGATATTCCGGCCAAACCGCATCTGCATGGTCCTGAGATTGCCCACGTTGTAGGCCCGCAGGGAGAAGAAATCTACACCGATGAACACGGGCGGGTCAAAGTCCAATTCCCCTGGGACCGCATCGGCAGCAACGATGAACACAGCACCTGCTGGATCCGGGTGGCGCAGAACTGGGCCGGAGCTGGCTGGGGGCATATGGCGATCCCCAGAATCGGCCAGGAAGTCATTGTTGACTTTCTGGATGGCGACCCCGATCAGCCTATCATCACCGGACGTACCTACGATGCGAATCACCCCACGCCTTACAAGCTACCTGCACTCAAGACACAGCAGACCGTCAAAAGCAAAGAGCACAAAGGTGGTGGTTATAACGAACTGCTGATAGACGACACCACCGGGGAGATCAAGACACAGTTGCACTCCACACATGGCACAACCCAACTTACCATGGGGTATCTCACTCATCCCCGAAGGAATGACGGCAGTGGGGAGCACCGGGGGGATGGGTTTGAGTTGAGGACGGATGAGTGGGGGGCGATCCGGGCTGCCAAAGGCTTATATATCTCAACAGACACACGAGCGCAGGCACAAGGAAAACAACTTGACCTGCAAGAGGCCATTGCCCAATTGCAGAATGCGCTGGCAACGGCGCAGAACCTGGCTAATGCTGCCCGCACTGTAGGAACACAAGAACCCGATTTGGCCCAGCAACAAAGCCAGCTTCAGGATGTTTACACCGACTTGATACAGTCCGGGATTTTAATGAGCAGCCCTCATGGTGTTGCGATTGTAACTTCGGCCAGTACCCAGTTAAGCGCTGAGAGAAATGTCCAGATCACGTCTGCCCAAAACACCGAAGTCAGTGCCTATAAAAACTTCACGGTAGCTGCGGGTGATAACGCATCCCTGATGGCGGTAGAAAAAGACGCACAGCTCATTTCCAACAAAGGAAGGGTACAGGTACATGCGCAACATGGTGAGATGGAACTCATCTCACAAAACGACCTGACAATTACCAGTACCAAAGGCAAAACCGTTGTAGCAGCACAAAAAGAACTACTGCTGACATGCGGGGGCGCATACATCAAATTCAGCGGTGGCCGTATTGAAATAGGCGGGGCCAAACTGGATATCAAAGCTCCGTTTGACGCGATGGGTGCGGCTACTATGAACTATGCCATGCCCAAATTTGGGCTGGCAAATATCGACGCAACAGAGGCCGGTGCATATAACCTCAAGTTCCGCTTCACCGATGACTATGGCGTCCCGTATGCCAATACCAAGTACATCGCATTCTTTGAGGATGGAACCAACAGACAGGGGGTTACTGACGCCCAGGGGTACACACAAAAATACCTCTCTGACCATCAGGAAAATGTCGTCGTACACCTCATGCAAGAGGATCCTGTTCAAGAAGAAGAAAGTTCACACAATCTTCGTTTTCATTTCACAGATGACGACGACAATCCCTATGGGAATACCCGCTACACCGCATATCGCGCAAATGGCCAGACTGAGGAAGGCGTTACAGATGAACAGGGATATACCAAGACATTCTATTCGGATGAGCCTGAAGACATATCAGTACATCTGGATATTTAAGTGACGCGTTATCAAAAGAAAGGAATGTCTTATGTCTGATGAAAACACACCAGTGGCAGAAGGAACCCCATCGACAGCGCCTGATGACACGCCAAAAACAGAGGGAACCACCTCGACTACCCCAGGTAATACCGTCGAACAAAAAATATCGGATAAAGTGACATCAACTGTTGAATACCATATTTATACGGATGGCAAAATCAAATACAAACTCACTGATACAACAGGAGATGACAAAAAAGACCGGACGGTTCAGGAACTCAAAAATGCCAGAGACAAAGCAAAGTATGTCTATCATGACTCCTCAGATACTGAACATGACTTGGGAACCTATGACATCACGGCGACCAGCAACACCTATACAAACTATGGCGATAAATTGGGTGGAGATAAAATTTACCTGATTGATATGGGAACTATCAACAATTTTGAAAATGCGGACAAAACCGTTAAATTTTCAATGGCAATGAACACGACGAGACCTTACTCCAACGACGTCACAACTGCCGCGCTTTTAGGTTCTATGACCAATACAGGTTATACAGACTTTAACTTCAATGGCGGCAGCAATAATAAAGGTGAGTCTCCTTCTCCCAGCACCAGCCATAAAAATGGCATGAACCTGGACCTGCGTTATTTGAGAACCGATAAATCCGGAGGCACGGTACATCTCGATAAAAATAACGAAACTGGAGATCCTTGTGGCTGGAAAGGCCTGGATGTGGATCGACAAAACAGTTTCGTTGATGAGTTACGGCGGTATGGATGGAGCGATATAAAAGCCTGGGAATATTGGGACAGCACCAATAGCCCGGATACTGCTACCGAATGGACCACCTGGTATACAGAGTGGCAAAAAACAAACCCGGATGCAGAAAAACCCGTTTTGAAAAATATCAAACATCTCGCTAACCATCACCATCACATCCATTTGCAAGGGTTTAGTCCGTCACTGGAAGAAATAAAAGAAGAGGCAAAACCAGAAGAATCAAAAACAGAAGAGACAGCAGAAAAGGAAGAAACATGAATATGCAAAATTATCTGGCAAAGCGTGTACAGCTTTGTGCAGTCTGTCTGAGCTTCGTTGTATTACTGCTTTTAGGCTGTAATCTAATTTCAGCCAAAGAGTTAAGCCTACCAGTGACCTCAGCACAAATTATGGGTACATATACCCACGATTCGATACTCGAAAAGTCAGCTTTATCTATTTTGCCGGAATATCAAAAGCAGGCTGTCAGGTTCACTGAGCAGGAGACCCGTATTCCTGTCAAAGGCGATCATTTTGGTGTCGATAAAGTCAATACCGACATAGCTTATGTGGAAGTGGGCCGTTTCAATATTGAAAACAACTTGTACAAGATCATCGTTTACAACCGTATAGGCGAAGCCGATACCCCATTGTTTAACACGCAACTGAATAGTTATGATTCAGATGGCACCTTGATCGATGCTTTGCTGCTTGATAGCCGGTTTAGTTATGAAGAGTTCAAGCGTTTTTCAGAGTTCCGGGTTGACCGTACCACCATTGAGATTGACGGATTTGTGATTTATACACACGCTATCGTGGATGGTGGGGAAATTGGCGAACCCTTGGCTAGCCCCACTCCGCAAGAGTTTTCCAAGTCTGTCTATCAGATAGATGATGGCTATTTCAAATTGCTCTCCCACACAGAGATGCCGCACCAGTAATCGATTTATTTTGCTGAAAAGACTTGTTTTGTGACAGAAACACTTTGATAGATAGGTTTCAAAAATGCCAGATCCGAAAGAAATTGAGATTATCGATACAAATCTAGGAGCATGCGTAAATATTGGGGGAATTCCTGTCATCATTCCTCCATCGGCAACGACCGAGGGAGAAAACAGTGACAAACCTGATACGCTGGTTGTGAAGTGCATTACGCGCAAAAGACCCTATTTTGTGATGATGCCCTATTACAGAGCCGATGCGGAAAGCAAAACACGCGCATTTGTAGCTGCTGCTAATTTTAAAAAGGAACGGTTGCAAAAACTGTATCCGGATGCACGTATTGACGTTAAGCCAGTTACGAAAGCAGATGATTTTAAAACGGTATGGAATGGGATCAATGGTCTTTTGACAGGTCCGATGATCGGTTATGACCTCAGAGAAGTTCATTATTTCGGGCACAGCGATTTTGATAACTTATATCTGTTTGGAGACGAAATCAGTTACGACGACGTTCCGGAGTTGCAACAACTGCCTTGGTCAGCAGGGGTAGGGAAAAGTGCATTCGTTTTACACAGTTGCCGGTCATCGAGATTTGAAGAACAAAACGAAGGTAATAAAGCACTCAAGAAATGTATTGCAAATGCATTTTCTGAATCTCATCGCGTCAGAGTCATTGGTCAGGTGGTTTATGCCACTAACAATACAGGCGACTCCGTAGCAGAGTGGAAATACAGAAACTCGTCTTCAGAAAACAAGCGATTGATTGATGAACTGAAAGTGAATAATGTCGTTTTATGGGGATATTGTGCGGGCGGCAGCAGTTCAGGATATATGACGTCCTCTGAATACTGGAATTTAAAAAGTGGTCAAATCTGGCCGTGCAGGGGATTTTTTGGTGGAAGTGATTTGCCAAGGACCGTAGCGAAAGATGTTTTTAATTCATTTGACCTGACATATATATGACTATCAAGAAAAGAAATTTATTCATTTATTTCACTTTATGTGCGTTGTTCATTATCTCTTGCAGTTTTTTTGTTGTTAGGAATGTTATGAGTAATCCTGAAATTCAAGTTTCGAGTCTTCCTCAAGAGCAACTCTGGAGCATTGAGTATGCTGCAGAAATGCAAAAGAAGGCATTCAATATTGGTATCCCTATGGTGCGGGATAAAGACGCATTGCTTGAGCTCATCAAACATGCCTGGCAATGGGATAAGAACGCGATGATTCAGTATGCAAGAATTGTTGATAATGAGTCACATATTGAGCCAGACGAAGGGGAGTCGCTGGATGATTTTATCATGCAGTACCGGGATCAGATTGTGGATAGCCAGGGGAAACTGCTCAATGAGCCGCAAGTGTTGAGATTGCCTTTATGGAACTTTTTGACGCTTTTAGGGGACCATAAATATCCTTATCCCGCAAATCGCCTAGCTGCAAGAATGATGGGAGAAAGCGGATACGATGATCAAGGTAACTTGATTCCCTATACGGGGGAGACCAGGGCAAAGATGCTGAACTATATCCGATACAGTATCAATGGTGGATACCGAAATCAGGGCTTTTTGGCTACAACCCTGCTGTGGGGAACAGGGTACAGGAGCAATAATCCTCAATATGACGCACTGAACCGGATGACGGAACACTTCGAGGGATTGACCCCCACAGAACTGGCTGATGCAGTGGACGGATATAGGCCATGCGCCAGTCATGGTTCAAGTTACTGCATGACACGACTGGCAGAAGCCTATTACCATGGCATTGGAGTTCAGAAAAACTTGGAGTTGTCATATGTTTGGGCGACATTGTCCCACAAAGGATACCTCCAATTTCTCGAAGAAATTTCGAATCAGACAAGTATGAATCTTCATTTGGAGCATATGAATAAAACTATCGATGACTATAACGCGGAAATTTTAGCGTTGGTTCGCCAGGAGTTTACTCAAAAGCAAATTGATGCGGCTTCTGATTTATACAATGAACTTGAAGAAGGTATTGTTTGGGATTATGAGGAGTGGGTCAGGGGAAGAGATTTAATTCCACCTCTGCCATGAAGAATTTTTCAAAAAAAGTTCCTTATGGCACCTTTTGTATTTGAAGACAATGAAAAACGAGTTATGGCAATGTACTTCAATTCAGTTAATGGCAAGGTTGGTGTTTACGAAATGAAATGTCACTACATTTACAAATATAGACGCAGACGGATAGAGTACTAAATGGACAACTCCATACTAAGCTTCGATATAATCAAGCATTGAACAATCTTTAGAAGCTGTAAGATTATTTGTTAATCAGGTTGCCAAATATCGCATCATAATAGGCTTGGACTTGGTATGCTTAAAGGGGCGGATGGTTCCCAGGATATCAGACTGAATCAATCAAGTAAGAGCATGAAAATATCCCAGTTGGCAGTTGATAGATTATTGAAAATAAATTGGTTATCTGAAATAGGTAAAGAATTCACTGTATCCAATATGGTGTTAGCTAAATCCCTAAATGAAACTGAACACTATTTAGCTACTTCTGAGTGGGAAAACGTGACTCTGGAAGAGTCGAATAAAATATCAGGTTATCTTGCAGTAAGGCATACCGTTATTTTCCAAGAGTGGAATGAATTAGCCAAAAAGGCAAAATCGTTTTTTATCAATGATATAATTTTCCGCATTCCTCATTTAAGTGGTTTCAATAATACACTGTTACATCAATGTCTGGAATGGAATATTGTTCACTATTTAATAGAAGATACTTACAGGGGAAAATTAACAAAACCCTTATTCTTTTCTGAACTTATCCCTATTTACGAGGCAGGACATATGCCCTGCGGTTGGGTTGGTAACTGGCCTAGCGGGCAATTAGTTGTGTATTAATGATGGGAGGCTGGAAAGGCTAGCGATAGTAATCAGGATCCGGCAAAGCTGGCGTGCGGGATAAGCTGTATTGTGAAATAGAGGTGTTATTGACTTATAACTCCTGTTGATCACCTTAGCCTTCTGAAACCCTGACCAAAATTACATTAGAAGAGGCATTTAATTTAACCGCCGATATACACCTTCACAACCTCAAGGCGTTCATGCCCGAGCTCTCTGCTGATCGTCAGTCTGGCCTCTTCGTCTATGATTTTTTGTTCTGGTCTAAGTGTGTTCTGTTTCGGCCCTCCCGCCTTCGGTGACTTCCACCCCGTCAGTGCTTCGTATCTCTCTTGTGCATACTGATGCCGTAGCCCGTGCATCTTCGTTAGTCCTGCTTTCTTGCACAGCCCTTCATACACCCTCAGTTGCTCCTTGTAGCTTTTATGAGCCGGTATCAGCGAACCTTTGCCTGCAAAAGCGTGTATCTCGTTCAACAACGCTCTTTGCTCTGTTGTTCTTATAGGAACCATTCGTGATTTACCTCCCTTCGTCCAGCTCCCTTTAAGCTGGATATGGTCGCCCTGGTCTGCATAATTCGGGTTGAATTTGATACTCTCCTGTCTTCTCAGTCCGAATGCCGCCTGTAGTCTCAGACTCATCTTTATGTGGGAGTCTGTAATGCTTTTTAGTTTTTCTGCATCCAGTGTTTTAGCTTTGTTTTCTGATGTCACATAACATCTTTGCTCTATACCCAGTGCCGCATTGTCTTTTGGGATAATCCCGGCCCGGTTGATCTTTTGTACCCACCACCTCAGATGAGACATTCTGTTCTTGAGGGTTCCTTGTGAAAGCTCTTCCTTGTTCCATTTATTCAGTAGTGCTTCAACATGTTTGGGCTTGAGTGACGTCAGCTTCATATGTTTGAACCCGAGTTCTTTCAAATCATTGGCACACAGCGTCAGAATCTTGATCCGGTCTCTTTGCGTATTGGCTGAACCCTCTCTGCATCTGTGGCACAGTTGTTTCAATTCATAATTCAGGTTGTTCATTCCGTTTCTCTCCTTTCATCTTTCTTTCTCTTTTTTGCTGAATCCAACGTGGTTAATGTTGATGCCAACCAGTCGCCTTGCAGCAAACTGATTCCTGTCAGAGAGAGTTATCTCTCAGCAGGCAAGGGCCAGATGTTTCAGCAACATCTTTTGCTCCGCATGGAGCCTCTGAGAGCCTTTCTGTTGAAAGCGCTGTTCAGAGTGGTTTGATGGATGGTGAATACCTCCTTGGATGAAATGAAAAGTTGAGATAAATGAGAGAGCCTGAATGAAACGAAGCTGAGCCAGCCTGTATAAAAAACACTGCAAAAGTGGATGAAATGCCCATCGTCACGCGACGGTCACTTTAAATACCTGTGCTCAAAGCAGCAGCCTGAGCGGGTTTGCACGCCCTGTCACTACGGCGTAGTGACAGGGCTTATCAGCGGCAGTTGTCAGCCTTGGATGATATTTGCAGCCATAAACTTGCAGTAGAAAGGATGCACAGGAGCAAAAGAAAGAGACTACCGCAATTGCAGCATGGGAGAAACAGAACAGCATGCGCTATCAGAAATAACGTGTTGCAGGGTTTGTGTATAAATGGACTCCGCCTGTATCAGGCTGATGGCAAAGTGGAGTCTGAGGCCATCGAGGGGGTGGCTCTACCTGATAAACATCAGGTCGGGTACCTGGAGCCTGTACCCTGGGCGAAAAGTGTCAACAGATACACTTATATTTTCATTATAAACTCGGTCAAAAGCACATGGCAAGGTGGTTTAAGGGCATGTGACGTTAGGAGCCTTCCTGATTCTAAAGTAATTTATGCAGCCATTAAAAATGGTTTCTTTTATCAATGTAGAGCCATCACCAACGAGATTGCCTGCCACGACAAGAAAATGGCAGGCAGGGTAAATAAAAGATTAACGGTTATTTGCTCTTCTGCGCAATTCAGGAAACTTTGCTCTCAGTTCGTCAATATAAACCTTGGCTTCTTCAGGCGGTAGAGGCTTACCTGCATTGGATTCTAAGAGTTGACTGGGTTTAATACCCTGATTTGCATTTTTGGATTTTCTCTGTCTGCATTTATCAGCTTTGAGACACAGGAAAGGGATGAATTTTCCATTCTTCGCACTGATGAGCAGCGAGAAAAGATATCCTGCCGGATTGCTGATTTTCTGCTCCATGCACCGCATGTCCCATTCATCCATAACATATTGTCTCAATTCAGCTCTAACCTGTGCCAGTATCATCACAACTTCATGTTGCTGACGTGTTTCGAGGGTGTAAAAGCGTTTAGGTATCTGGATACTTTTGTCGCTTTCTGTCGTACGTACGTTTTTTTTATTTAAATCATTAAGAAACGTACGTACGTTATCAGGTTGTTTCATTTTGCGTTCTCCGTATGTTGAAGGGTCATACGTAGTTGAACGCAAAGTAACAGGCAAAAGTGGATAAATAGGAAACGCGCCGTGTCGCATTTATTTTTTGTTTCATTTCAGTATGTTGAGGAAAATTTAAAACTCAATAGTGTGGCAAAGGGAAAGTGCTATAAAAATGCAAAAAGCGCTATTTTGCATTTTTGATTGACTGTCTTTTAAAAGATAGTTTTTACCGACAATCAGTCAAAGAGCATAAAAAACGGCTGTTCAAACAGCTGTTTCAGAGAAAAAAAGAAAACATTAAACTGATTTAACTTCTGAGCGGCTTATTCATGATCCAATCGTTTATTGATATATTTTTAGGGGCTAGCCCTGACTGATCAGCTTTTAAACATAGGCACATCTAAGGATACAACGCTGAATAACTTTGTGCAGGTGAATGAAGTAGATGCGTTTATCAGTGGATAATTTGAAAGGTGAATTGTTGCTCGTGAGGTGTCAAAATAAGAATGTTTAATAGACAACCTCAGCTACAAATGCAGATTCTGAAAAAGGGAATAAATAGGAAATTGGTGCTGTTTGTATTTATTTTCAATTGAATTGAGTAAAAAGAGACAATGAAAGGTTTTGGCTAACTTATAGCCCTATAGACTTAGACAATTCCAAATGAAGGAAGGTCTTTATAACCACCTCTAGTTTTAGCCGTGAGGCGCAAGAGTAAAATGGGGCTAATTTGAGAAGTTTACCGTATGAACGTTAGTAGCCGCTTCGTAACCTTAATGATAAAATGCGATGTTGGCATTACCCCCGCCAACTCTGGCCACTAAAGTGCTGGATTAGGATTACTTTTTGGAAGAATGGCACAGGACCCAACCATCAGACTCGATTTTTGGATGCTTGTTCATAAAACCTAAAGCACATAAACCTAAACTTTGGGAGAGCCTACTGACATGGATAAATTTCACCTCAGTGAGCGAGATATCTGCACCAAATTCATTACACCAGCCATTGAACAGGCTGGCTGGCAGCAGCATCAGTTCCGTGAGGAAGTCAATCTTACTGATGGTCGTGTTATGGTTCGCGGTAAACTTGCATCTCGAGTCATAAATCCTCAAGCCAAAGGAGGCCCCAAACGTGCCGATTATGTGCTCTATGCAAGACCAAATGTTCCGATTGCAGTGGTGGAGGCAAAACAGGCAAAATTTTCAGTCGGCCACGGAATGCAGCAGGCGCTAGTTTATGCAGAGATGTTAGATGTACCCTTTGCCATTAGTAGCAATGGCGATGGTTTCCTCCTTCACGATCGAACTGGGCTCTCACAACCTGCCGAACGAAATCTTCAACTTACCCAATTTCCGACTTTGGCCGATTTATGGCCGTTATATCAGCAATGGAAGGGATTAGTTGCCTCAGAAGCTGTCAAACTGATTGAACAACCGTTTTATACAGATGGCAGCGGCCGCGAGCCCCGATACTACCAACGAGTAGCTATCAACCGTGCCATCGAAGCGGTAGCAAAAGGTCAAGATAGGGTATTGCTTGTCATGGCCACCGGCACAGGAAAAACATACACTGCATTTCAGATTATTTGGCGTTTATGGAAGGCAAAATCCAAGAAACGCATTCTGTTCTTGGCTGATCGCAACATCTTGGTCGACCAAACCATGCAGCAAGATTTTGCCCCTTTTGGTGAAGTCATGCACAAGGTTACTAACCGTGAAGTCAAGAAAAACTACGAAATCTATCTCGCTCTCTATCAAGCCGTAACGGGGAAAGAAGAATGGAAACAAATCTATCGCCAATTCCCGGCGGATTTCTTCGACTTAGTAGTTATTGACGAATGCCATCGCGGAAGTGCAGCAGAAGACTCTGCATGGCGCGATGTGCTCGATTATTTCACCAGTGCCACCCACCTCGGTCTCACAGCTACTCCGAAAGAAACTAAGGAAATCAGTAATATCAACTACTTCGGAGATCCAATTTATACCTATTCACTCAAGCAGGGTATAGAGGACGGCTTTCTTGCTCCATACAAGGTTATACGCATTGCAACCGATGTTGATGCAGTCGGCTACATACCAGAAGAGGGAAAAATCGACAAACTAGGACAGGCTGTTGAACAACGGCAATACAACACAAAAGATTTTGATCGCAATTTAATACTCGAGAAGCGCACAGCTTTTGTGGCCAGCAAAGTATGGGAATATCTCCAAGCGACTGAACCGATGGCCAAGACTATTGTTTTTTGTGACGACCAGGATCATGCCGAGCGGATGCGTCAAGAGTTAGTAAAACTTATCCCTGCAGCAGCAAGCAATCGCCGTTACGTAATGCGTATTACTGGGGACGATAATGAAGGTAAAGCACAGCTCTCTTACTTTATCGACAATGATGAGCCTTATCCAGTTATTGCCACCACCTCAAAGCTGCTTACCACTGGCGTAGATGCCAAAACTTGTAAGCTGATTGTCTTAGATCAGAACATCAACTCGATGACGGAGTTCAAACAGATCATCGGCCGTGGCACTCGTCTGCGAGAAGACTACCAAAAACTGTACTTCACCATCATGGACTTCAAAGGTGCTACACGACTGTTTGCTGATCCAGATTTCGATGGTGAGCCTGTGGTGATCTATGAGCCTCGTCCTGAGGATCCAGTGGTACCTCCAGATATAATTTATCTTCCTGATATAGACGAGCCCGAGTTATCAACTTATGATCCCAGTCCCACAGATGGCAATAAGCCATCTGGCAGCTCAGGTCGAGTTAGGTATGTGATAGATGATGTCAATGTGCGTTTAGCGGTAGAACGCTCTCAGTACCTTGATGTTGACGGTAAGCTCATTACTGAAGACTACCGAGTCCTACTCAAAAACGACATAAAAAAAGCGCTGCAAGAGAAATTCAGCAACCTAACCGATTTTCTGCGCCACTGGAGCAGTGCAAAACGTAAACAAGCAGTGCTAGAGGAATTAGCAAAGCGTGGCGTACCATTAGAAATACTGCAACAGGCGGTCTCTAATGGCAGCGAGTTAGATGTGTTTGACCTAGTAACCCACGTCGCTTTTGACCAAAAGCCGCTCACTCGTCGTGAACGAGCCAATAATGTAAAAAAGCGCGATGTATTTGGTAAATATGGTGAGCAAGCCAGGGCTGTGCTCGAAGCATTACTCGAAAAGTTTGCCGATCACGGCGTGCAAAACATAGAAGATGCCAAAGTGCTGGAGTTGCCGCCCTTTGACAAATTTGGCAGCAAAACACAAATCCGGCGAGGCATTTTTGGTGGTGTAGAGCAGTACACACAAGCAGTACAGGAACTGGAACAGGCACTCTACGATATACCTGAACAAAAACGGGCTTAATTAAACAACAAGCCCTCAACAAGCGAATAGATAAGATGAATCTCAGCAGTACAATTAAATCCATTCAAGATATCATGCGCAAGGATGATGGTGTCGATGGCGACGCGCAGCGTCTCGGCCAACTCACATGGATGTTGTTCCTCAAGGTATTCGATCAGCGTGAGGAGGAATGGGCAGATGACAACCCAGCTTATAAGTCTCCCTTGCCTGAGGAGTACCGTTGGCGTAACTGGGCAGCCTATATAGTCGATGCAGATGGCAAAAAGAAACCACAGATTGCGGGTAGTGAAGTAATCAGCTTCGTCAACAACAATTTATTCCCGACTCTCAAAGAGATTGATGCAAACAAGAGCCCCCAGCATAAAGTAATCCGCAGTGTTTTTGAGGATGCTAATAACTACATGAAATCCGGCCCACAGATGTTAGCCGTGATCGAGAAGCTAGAAGACGCCATAAACTTCCACGACTTTACAACTCGCGCTAATATTGGTGATGTTTATGAGCAACTACTCAATGACTTACGCAGCGCAGGTAATGCAGGGGAGTTCTACACCCCTCGAGCCATCACAGCATTTATGGTTGATCGTGTCAATCCACGTCTAGACAAGCGTGAAACGGTAATGGACCCAGCCTGTGGTACTGGCGGCTTCTTGACTGCAGCCATAGATCATTTCCGCAACCAACTCACCACTAGATCCAGTTCTGAAGATAAGCGCGCCATCGAAGAGATAATACGAGGTATTGAAAAAAAGCAGCTACCACACTTGCTTTGCACCACCAATATGCTGTTGCATGGCATTGATGTACCTAGCCAAATCGAGCATAAGAACACGTTGGGCATTGGCTGGAACGAATGGAGCGCCAACCAGAAAGTTGATTGTATAATCACCAACCCCCCTTTTGGTGGCTATGAAGACGATGGAGTGGGCAGCGACTATCCGACGGACCTCAAAACCCGTGAGACCGCCGATATGTTTATGGCGCTGATTATTAAAAAGTTACTGAAAGAAAATGGCCGTGCCTCTGTGGTACTTCCAGATGGTTTTTTGTTTGGTGATGGAATCAAAGGCACGCTAAAAAAACTGTTGTTGCGTGACTGCAAGCTACACACTATCATCCGTCTGCCTAAGGGGGTATTCGCACCCTACACCACCATCAAAACTAACCTACTTTTCTTTACTAAGGGAGTCACAGTTGACGATGGCAGCGAGCACTTTCATACCGACACCATCTGGTTTTACGAACATCCCTATCCACCGGGCTACAAAAGTTACAGTAAAACTAAGCCGATTCGCCTAGAAGAATTTAAACCCGAACAAGAATGGTGGGGCAGCGAAGACAACGATTTTGCCGATCGTGTAGAAAACGAATTCGCCTGGAAAGTAGATTTCAAGAGCAAGCGCGAGCAAGCCGAAGCAGCGGCTCAGCCCCATTGGGCTAACGCCGAAGCACTCAACAACCAAGCCAGCGAGTTAGATAATCGCATCCGTGATCTGCGTGACTCTATTAAAGATTTCAACGATAAACCCCAGCGCCAAGTTGTTGAGGACAATATTGAAACTCTGCGCCATGAAAGCGAGGGCCTGCGCTTAAAAGCACGCGATGCTCAAGCAGCTGGTGATCGTCTCTATTGGCCAATTTTTAATCTTGACCTGAAAAATCCCAATGCCCCAGAAGAAGAAAGCCTTGATCCTATCGAGCTTTTGATTAAATACAAAAAACTGTTGGGTGAAATTGAAGAAACCGAAAATCAGCTAAAGAGTGAGCTAGCTGCAGCTCTAGCCCACCACTTTTCTGATAAGGAATCCTGATGGATGCACAACAATTTCTGGCAGAATTTAGGCATATTGCTAATGCGCCAGAGGGTGTGGCGCGACTGCGAGAATTGATTTATCAATTGGCCGTAACGGGTAGGCTAACCCGTCAGAATGAGGAAGATGGGAATGCGGACAGTGTTCTCGACAATGTTGCTCGCATCCGTCAGCAACTAATTACCGAGAGGAAATTTAAGTACTCACCAAAATTGGTTTCTGCTCCTCTGGTTCCACCGGCTATTGAGCTTCCACCTAATTGGCGTTGGAGTCGGTTACTGGATCTTGGTGAAATTAATCCGCGCAACCAAGCCGAATCTGCAGCCTTGGCAACATTCGTGCCCATGGCAGGTGTTTCTGAAATGCACTCGAAGACAATCGTGGGCGAAGTAAGGTCTTGGTCAGAAATCAACAAAGGCTATACCCATTTTGCCAATGGCGATGTCTTACTTGCCAAAATCACCCCATGTTTTGAAAACGGTAAATCAGCCGTTGTTTGCGACCTAGAATATGGAATCGGCGCAGGCTCTACTGAATTCCATGTCTTTCGCCCAATAAGTGAATGTATCGATCCGGCTTATGTGTACCTGTTCATACGCTCGCCGTTGTTTCGGGCAAAGGGAGTGGCTAGCATGACGGGTACTGCAGGGCAAAAACGGTTACCCACAGATTACTTTGCGCTTTGTGCTATGCCATTGCCACCGACGACTGAACAATCCCGCATTGTCGCCAAAGTGGATGAATTGATGGCCTTATGCAATCAGTTGGATGCGCAGCAACAAAAGCGCCGTACACTGCAAAACCACTTGCGTCAGTCCACTCTGCAAGCCGTTGCCATAAGTCATAACCCGTACGAACTACGAACTACTTGGGCACGTTTAACCGACAACTTCGGTCATCTATTTCATACCCCCGAGGATGTGAAGCAACTACGTGACTTAATTCTTGAGCTGGCCGTCTATGGACAGCTAGTGAATCAATCGGATGCAGATGAACCGATCGTTGAATGGTTAGCTGATGTGACAGCAACAAAAGCGACCTTAACGAAACAGAAGCTCATCCCTAAACAGGCTGCTATGACTGAGCTTGCTGCTAATGAGTACCCATTTCCGCCTCCAAAAGGGTGGACTTTTGTACGGCTTGGGCAAATAACGAACAAAATTGGTTCAGGGAGTACTCCCAGAGGGGGTAGAGATGTTTATGTAAAAATAGGGGTTCCATTCCTTCGGTCACAGAACATTTGGAACAATGGACTGCATTTGAGTGATGTTGCTTGTATCACTCTAGGAGAACATAAACGAATGTCAGGTTCAGCAGTATTAAGCGACGATATCTTGCTCAATATTACAGGTGCTTCGTTAGGTCGGTGTGCGGTTGTTCCATCGAATTTTGGTGAGGCCAACGTCAGCCAGCACGTAACAATTATTCGTCTGACAGATCCTCAAGTTCGTCAATATCTTCATCTTTGCATCTTGTCGCCTTACACCCAATCAATGATTTGGGGTCGCCAAGTAGGAATGGCTCGTGAAGGTTTAAGCAAGAAAGTCTTGGAACAATTCGAGATCCCATTACCCCCCATTGCTGAGCAACATCGAATTGTTGAACGTGTTACGCAGCTTATGCGTTTTTGTGACAAGCTAGAGTTGCAATTACAACGCTCAAGGGGAATGGCAGAAAATTTGGCAGTCGCATCTGTGGCAAGCCTCACCGGTATCACCATCGAACAAGTAGAGGAACCCATGAAAGCCCCAAAAACTGAACTGATCGCGCCACTCCGTTTGGGTACTACGCCGGATATTAAAGCCTTGGCACCGCTGGCTACTATCCTAGCCCGCCACAATGGCGAAATGAGCGCCAAAGATTTATGGCAACGTTTTGGCGGCGAAATCGATGCCTTCTACGCGCAATTAAAATCCGAAGTAACTGACGGTTGGGTGTTGGAACCTGTACCTGCTGAAGTGCTGGAAAAATAGGAAAAGGAACTCGCATGCAGCTTCTATATTTAGCCATTCCGCAGTTTCGCAACCTACACAATCTGGAAGTAAACTTTGCCTCTAAGTTGGAACCAGTGGCGGGTGTAGCCACTGACAACGAACCCAAACACATTCGCAGTCATGCTCTGATTGGCCAAAACGGCATGGGGAAGTCAAATTTTGTCGAAGCGCTGATTACCCTGTTTCGCGATGTCGATCTCGACCATGATGCCAGCTTTGATTACACACTGGAATATGAAATTCGAGGCCGGGTTGTACGCATTCAGGCAGACACCGCCAAACAAAAACGTCCCTATGTATGGATTGATGAAAAAAGTGAATCCCAGGGGTATTTACTGAAAAACCGCGAACTGTTGCCATCGCATATTTTTGCTTATTACTCCGGCCGCAATGAGCGTATAGAGCAATTGTTTCAAGAACACCAACGCCGTTTTAACTTGCGTCAGGAAATCACCACCGATGAAGTGCTCCCAGAACGTTTGCTAGAGAATTTTAGCGCTAGCGATGCTGAGATTCGTGCGCTGGAAGAAGCTAAACGCCGCCGTGAATCACGTTTAAAGCAAGCCGGAGATGATCGTCTGCGTCGTCTGTTTTACTGTCGCGGCGGTCATAGTCAACTGGTTCTACTGGCATGTTTGCTATCCGATGACCCGATATTTCAAAAAGTGTTGAAAAACCTGCATATCGAATCGTTAGAATCAGCGTTATTCGTTTTGAAAGAGCCTCATCGACTGCGTGAAAAACGCCGTAGTGGCAAATTCGATGAGACGGAACTTAATGAAGGTGATCCTCGCTTTTGGTATGCGCGCGGCAATGTGGTGAGCGAGTTTCTCGACAAGCTCTGGCAAGTAGCTTGGGCCCCTATTGAACAGGAGGCCAGCAAGCAAATTGATTTTCGTGGTCGCACAGAAAAACAAAGGCAGTTGTACTTGTATGTGCCGAATAAAGAAAAACTCAAGCAACTAGGCGATCTGGTAGGTGGGCCTGATAGCTTCTTCCGCTACGCTGAAGGAGCCTATATCGGCGATCTGATTGATGAAGTACGTATTATGGTCAAGAAGCGTGATGAGCATGGCGGTAAGGTAAGCTTTACTCACCTTTCTGAAGGTGAACTGCAAATGCTCACCGTCTTGGGCCTGATGCGTATCACACGTGATGACCATTGTCTTTTCTTGTTGGATGAACCTGATACCCATCTCAACCCCGTCTGGAAGTTGCGCTACTTTGACGACATTGAGGACGTATTAAGTTCCGAAAAAAGCTCAATCGTACAAGGCGAATCACAAATTTTGATCACCACTCACGACCCAATGATGATTGGTTCACTCAGAAAAGAACAAGTCCATATTATTCGTAAAATTGATGGCAGTACGTTGGTTGAACAGCCTGACGAACACCCCCAAGGTATGGGTGTATCTGGCCTATTAAAAAGTGAAATGTTTGGTTTGCCCTCTACGCTAGACCGCCATACTTTAAACATGTTGCAACGCCGTAACGATTTACTAGCCAAACGCAAGCATGAAGGCCTCAACCATAACCAGCAGCAGGAACTGAACTGTTTAGTGGTTCGCCTGGATGACTTAGGATTTTCAAGAGAATACCGCGACCCAATGTATCAATTATTCATCGAGCAGATGTACAAAGTCAGAAGCAAACCACTCGACGAACTGCTAAGTGAGGATGAGCTGAAAGAACAAAATGCCATCGCTGAGAAAATCATGGATCAGCTAGTGAAAGCTCAACGAATAGATGATCTGTCGTCGCTTGCTCAAGAACTGGCCGATAAGTTAAAGGAGTAAGCATGCGCAAAGTGATAATCCAAGGTACGCCACCGGCCGACTGGGTTGCCGAAGCTGATGCTATTACTGCGCAACTACAAGCTGCCGCTGATGAAAGGGAAAGACAAGTAATACTGGATGAATACGAAGGCTTCTGGCGTGACGCTCGTATACGCGATTGGCTTATGGGTCAATTCGCCAATAAATGTTGGTACACCGAAGCTGAAGAGTCCATTTCACCGATTCACGTTGACCATTTTCGTCCGAAGGGCCGTGTAAAAAATCTGGATGGCAGCTATGAAGCCGGTTATTGGTGGCTTACCTTTAACTGGAAAAATTATGTGATCGCTGGACACCTGATTAATACCAAGAAAAGTGATCAATTCCCCTTAATGGATGGGGAATGCCGTGCAGTAGTGCATTGCTCAGAGACTCAATTGAGACTTGAAGGTGCTGTTTTAATTGATCCTTTAACTGATCAGACGAGGCTAATTTCCTATGATCGCGATGATGATGGTTGCATCGCCGTTTTAGCAGGTGGTATAGATGAATTCGAGAAATTCAAAGCAGAGAAAACCATAGAAATTCTTGGTTTGAATAGAATTGATAAGCTTAATCAAAAGCGTGGAAAAAAGTGGGATGAGTGCCTATCGTTGATTGAAGATTATCGAGGAGCCAAGGCACAGAGGGCACAGGCATTGGTTTGGTTGATGAAACAAGTGTCGATTGCTAAATTAAAAGAAAAAATAAAATATGATGCGGAGTTCTCATCGGTTGCAGAGGCATGTATTCGTAAGCAAGCCCCAGAAGCAGTGATCGCAGCAGTATTTGAGCGCTAAGGATTCCCTGACGCGCTCTCACTTGTCGCCTACTCGAATGTGCTGTGCATCCATGCACGACACATTCAGGAAGGTTTACTGGAACTTAGATTATTAGGTATGATTTTGAAATCAGTTCTGTCTAAAAGCGGGAAGAAATAACATATAGTAAAAACCTAATAAAAAGGGACTTGCTAATTTTAGAGAATGTGTACACAATTAAGTACCTAATGAAGGGCATTGAAAGTAATTATTGTTGTTTTTCAATGGTATTTATGTGCTAATGAGAGTTGCGTTTCCCGCTCCAATTTTCTATTTTAGTCTTTCGCTAAAGGCTGAAAATCATTAGAAATCAAGGTGTTTTGTGCTTTTCTGTCTGCAGACACGCATTGAAATTTCCCCAAACCGATTAATTTAAGTATATGGGCAAGTCATGTGCCTGTTCATAATGTTGTCGGAGTTTTTACATTCAAGTCGATGCCAGTGCCGGGGTGGCGTAGTTTTCAGATGGGCCTTTAGGTTTGTGCAGATATGTTCTCAACGCGATTCCGATAATTCCCAGTGCGGCAAACAGCATCGCACCAAGTATGGCGTATTGCGCACCCCAGCCGGAAATGAACAGCCCGCAAACAAATGTTCCCAGTGTGGTGCCAAGGTTGGCTGCGGTCAGGAACAATCCGTTTGCGAACTCCGGCGCTTCAGGGGCGGCGGTGCTGACCATGTATTGATTACTGTTGTTGGCAATGCCAACGGCGATCCCGAGCGGTAGCAGAATGGCTGTGACGGCAAAGGCGGACTTGCCCATCACAAACAGCAAAGCATACAAGGCGAGCAGTAGTACGGGCATGGTCATGAGCGTTGGGGAGGGTGCTTTGGCAAGCAATCTGCCGGCAAAAACGTTGCCGATAATATTTGCCATTCCATACACAAATAGCAACAGGCTGATGATTTTAAAAGGCAACAGCGTAACCGATTGCAGGTAATCGGAAAGGTAGCTATAAAAGCCGAACATGACGGCGTTCATTAAAATGGCGGCGGCTACCGAAAGCCATAAGATCATTTTTTTCAATACACCGAGCTGTTCACCATATGTCAGTTTATTACCTGCCGGCATGGATGGCACGAACAGCAGCGTTGCCGCCAGTACGATGACATTCACCGCGGTGAAGAACACCATGGCCATGCTGAACCCCCATTCGTCAGCGATAAAGCTGGTTATCGGTACGCCCAGCACCATACCTGCCGATACGCCGATAAACAGTTTTGCGACTGCTTTGGGTGCGTCTTGTTTACTCACCGAAGCTGCTGCTGTGGTAAAGGCAATGGTGATGTAGACAGGGTGGAAAAAGGCGGGAATAGCCCGAAAAACCAGTTGCACGGTATAGCTCTGAGCAAAAATGGAAACTATATTGCTGATGACAAATACCGACAGCGCCAATGTCATTGCGGTTTTGCGGTTCATTTTGGAAAAGAATAGCGGTACGACTGGTGCGGCAAACGCTATCACCAAAGCAAACAGGCTGACCATCCAGCCCGCGTCGGGCACGCTGATGTTAAATTGCCTGGCGATGATTGGAATAATGCCGACCACGCCCATTTCGGTGTTCAGGATGCCAAATACGCCAAGGGTTAAGATGGGTATCAGCAGTCGGTTATTGGCCTGATTTGTTGAGTCTGTCATCGGGAAGGGTCTTTTGTTTATTTGATGCTGAATGGAAAATGGAAGGAAGCAGATCAGGGGCCACCGTCTACCATGAACCTTTTGGCGGTGAGGTAAAGCTGCCTGCCTGTCTGTTTCAGACAGGCAGTTTTTTGGGGCTAGATTTGGTTTACCGCGAGGGTGTTTGAAAACAAGTTATCTCAAATGTTCTTTAAAGAATTGTTCAAACTTGTCAAAAGGAATTTTGTCCAGGTTGTCGTATAAATCCACATGGTCGGCACCGGCGACAACCACCAGTTCTTTGGGTTCAGAGGCGGCTTTATAGACGTCTTCCGAATAGTAGCGGGAGTGGGCCTTGTCGCCGGTTACCAACAGAAGAGGGCGTGGTGAAACGTACTTGATGTTATCCATGAGCGGGAAGCTGAAGAATGACATGGGTGTGGTCGCCGTCCAGGCGGTTGTAGAGTTAATTGCCCTGGGGTGGAAACCACGCGGTGTTTTGTAATAGTTAAAAAATATTTTTGAAACGGGATCGGCATCTGCCGGCAACACATCAGGAAATAAGCGGTCGGCTTTGACGATGTTTCCGTTTTTATCAAACGGAACTTCATGCAGCCCTGTGGCAAATGTGCCTTGTTCGGCATCAGCCCAGCGCTGTTGGCTGAGGTAATCCACCACTTTCTGGCGTTGTTCCTGTGTATAAAAGTCCTGATAACCTTTGCTCATGCTGCGTGACATATCGTACATTGCAGTCGTTGCCACTGCTTTGATGCGGGAGTCACTTGACGCTGCGGTAATGGCCATGCCGGTTAGGCCGCAAATGGCCAGCACGCCGATGCGGTCGCGGTCGACAAAAGGCTGCAAGCCAATGAAATCTACCGCTGCGCTGAAATCTTCCGTGTAGATATCAGGGGATGCCACGTTACGAACCTCGCCTGCGCTTTCACCTGTGAATGACGGATCGAACGCCAGTGTTACAAAACCGCGCTCCGCCAAAATCTGTGCATGAAAGCCTGATGATTGTTCTTTTACCGCGCCAAACGGGCCGCTTAAAATAATTGCGGCCAGTTTTTGATTACCGGTGTTTGGCGGCATATACATATCGGCTGCCAGCATGATACCGTAACGGTTTTTGAAAGTTACTTTTTGGTGATCGACTTTGTCGCTTTTGGGGAAGGTTTTGTCCCACTCTTGAGTCAGTTGCATATGAGGTGCTCCTGTATTGACGGGAGGTTGGGGGCTGGCGGTTGCCGCAGATGCGCTGATGCCAAGGGCAACGTTCACAGCAATGGTGGTTTGTAAAATTTCTCTGCGGGAAAAAGAGTTTTTCATATCTGTTCCTGACCGGTGAATTTATGGGTGAATCATGCGATGGGTCTTTTTGCCAATGGGCATCAGATTTATCTGGATATGTTGATTATCAGCGTCTGATTACTCTGATACAATGAATAAATAAGGAATTGATAATTCTTAAAACAGGAATAATCATGCTGAATCGACTGGATGCCTTGAAGTATTTCTGTACCGCTGCCGAGACCTTGCAATTCCGCGAAACAGCGCTGCGGATGTCGGTGTCACCGCAGGTGGTCACACGCGTGATTGCCGAACTGGAAGAGGAGTTAGGGGCACTGCTTTTTGTTCGCAATACGCGCAATATGCAGCTAACCGAGTTTGGCGAGCGCTTTTTGCCGCAGGCCCAGCAGTACTTGCTGGACGGTGAAAAGCTGTTTGCCACGGCGCAAAAAAAGCAGGGCAATATGAGCGGAGTGGTGCGCATCACTGTGCTGAGGTTGCCCGAAAACGATGCCATATTGGCAGACTTGGTGGCGAAGTGCGCGGATTACCCGGAATTGCGCATAGATTGGCGGGTGGATTCGGCCAAGCTGCATTTAGTTGAAAATCAGATTGATATGGGGGTGCGGGTCGGTTTTGAGCCTGACCCGCTGATGATTGTTCGTAAGATCAGCGAAATGCAGGATAAACTTGTCATTTCGCCACGGTTGTTGGCCAAGCTTGGGCAGCCAAAAGATCTGGACGATTTGCAAAAACGGTTTCCTGCCAGCAATTTAATCAATGTGAATACAGGGCGTGCGTGGGGCTGGCCGATTAACGACGATTTGCATTTGTATCCAAAACAACAGCGCTTTGTTACCGATGATCCTTATAGCGAACTTTCTGCGGCATTGTCCGGAATGACTTGCTCGCTGCTGGCCGACTATATGTGCAACAAGCATCTTGAAAGCGGCAGGCTGGTGGAGTTATTTCCTGAGATGATGCGCAAACGCTGGGTGATGTATCTTTACCGTCCGCAACGCACCATGACTTCTGCGCATGTGCTGGCTGTGTTTGACTGGCTGACGGAGATTTTGCGCAAGTATTATGCAAAGTGACAAAATGAATTGAATTGTTTGTTTGAGTTAACAGAAAGATGAATTGCTTTGAAAGCGGTCAACTCAACAAACACTGGCAATCTAAATCAGTTTTTCCATTAAAGACTCACAACCATTAAGAATGAAAACACGCCGAGCGTTTTTCTGGCTTGTCTTTTGATTTACGGGTATGCAAACCACATGTTGAATAAAATGAGTTCTGATGGCTTAAGAGCAGTGTTCACTTTGGAGCGGATTGTTATTCAATGTTTTCATTAAAGAGTAAAGATCATGCTGTTGAACTGAGGCTGGATATCCTGGGTTATGAATTTCCAGATCTGGCAGATGACTGGTGCTTACTGAAAGTTACTGTGAGGCAAGATGATGATCTGTTTGAAAAAATTGATCCTGCCCTAGAAGCTTCTGACCTTTGCCGGCTGTATGCATGGTTCAATGCATTGGCAGATAGGCGTTTACCTTCTTTTTCTCATTTGCGCTTTACGGAACCGTGCCTTGAGCTGGCGTTTGTTTCCTGCATTGATAACGTCGTCAGAATCGCGGTAATTCTTAATTGCGAGCTTAAACCTGGCTTTACGCAAAAGTATCCTTATGCATCAAAGGATGATTGGCGATTATTTTTTGATCTCGATGAAAATGATTTTTCACAGATACTCAGTGCCATTCAACAGTGGATTGAAATTTACCCTTCAAGAATTGAAGGGGAAAATAATTAGGCCAGGAGAAGATTTTCATAAAGTGCAGGCGTTTTTCTATTAAGGGAGGGTGCTGAAAAATCCCTCATTCTTCACCTCCTGATCTGTTTTTGAACAAGATGTAAAAAATACATTTTCAAATATTCAGACCGGTTTCTTGCGGGCAAACCACATGCGTCGCATCAGTCCATCTTGGCGGATGAACTGGTGATACAGCGCTGCCAGCGCATGGCCGATGATCAATGCCAGCAAAGCCATGGCGGCCCATCCATGTATCTGACGGGCGGTAAAGTCTGAGAAGCTGGCTGGCAAAAGGGCACGCCCCTCGAATACGGCGGCAGGCAGATTGGCCTGGGCCGCCAATACCAGGCCGCTGGCGGCTGTGAGCAGTACCATAAGGTACAACCCATAGTGCATGAAAGTTGCCAGGCGGTTCAACAGCGCACTGTTGGTAGTAACAGGTGCAGGATGCGCTGTTTTCAGCCGCAGGACAAACCGGATCAATGTGAGAAGCAGGATCAGGTTTCCGGCCATCATGTGCCCGCGCAGCGCCATGATTTTTTCAGGCGAGCTGTTTGGGATGTGTTGCAGTTTTAGGCTTCCCATGGCCAGTGCCAAGATAATCAGTGCCGCCAGCAGCCAGTGTAATACGGTCAGGGTCGGGTGATAACGAGCGGGTGTCATCAAGGGGCACCTTTCTCAGATATTTTGCACGGCAGGATAGTCGGTGTATCCCTGCGCTGTGCCGCCAAAGAACGTGGCGCGGTCGGCATCGTTCATTGGTGCATTGGTTTTCAGGCGCTCGACAAAATCAGGGTTGGCCAGCACCATCTGGCCATAGGCTTCGAGGTCAGCCAGCCCCGAGTTGATATCGGCCCCAATCTGTTCGCGTGGTCGGCCTGGACGGTTGATGATCAATGTGCCTTGCCAGAGTTTGCGCATATCGGCCAGCAATGGCTCATTGCCCTGGTGCATGATGTGCAGATAGGCTAGATTGAGTTTGTTGAGTTCCGCCACCAGGTAACGGTACAGGTCAGGGCCTTCGGGGCCTTCATCAATGCCCCACATGGCTGTGCCAGGGGACAGTCGTATGGCTGTTCTGTTGGCGCCGATTTCTTCGGCAATGGCGGCGGCAACCTCAATGGCAAAACGGGCGCGGTTTTCAATCGACCCGCCGTATTGGTCGGTACGTGTGTTTGCACTTGGCGCAAAGAATTGTTGGACCAGGTAAGCGTTTGCGCCATGAATTTCGACACCGTCAGCACCGGCCTTGATGGCGCAGCGGGCTGCGTAGCGGAAGTCCTGAATGGTCTGGTGCACTTCCTGTGTGGTCAGTGCGCGGGGCGCGGGAATGTCCTGCATGCCTTTGGCTGTGAACATGGAGGCCCCCGGTGCAATCGGCGACGGTGCAACGGCCTGGCGATGGTGCGGTGTATTGTCCGGATGTGACATGCGTCCAGCATGCATGAGCTGGATGAAGATATGGCTGCCTTTGGCATGTACGGCGTCAGCAATTTTTTTCCAGCCTGCAATATGAGCACTGGTGTAGATGCCTGGTGTCGTCAGGTAACCTTGCCCATCGTCTGAAGGCTGCGCGCCTTCGGCCACGATCAGACCAACGCCGGCGCGTTGGGCGTAATACTCGGCTGCCAGTTCTCCTGGTGTACCGTCGTCGTGGGCGCGGGAGCGTGTCATGGGCGCCATAACGAGGCGGTTTTTGACTGTGTAGCGGCCGATCTGGGTAGGTTCAAACAGTTTGTTCATGGCGTACTCCGTGGTGATCAAGTGAATATTTTTGAAATGGTGATAGCGGCATCGGTATGATGCCATGTTATTTTTTTGTTCTGCTTCATGGTGGCGTCCTTGTCTGGCTGATGGAAGAATTATCTATCGATTCATTTATGAAATAAATATGTAAATATGGATTACACTGTTCCAAAAATGGAGCAATCGAGGTTGTTTTTGAATGATACGGTGTTGTTTGGCCGTGGTGTCGTCTGGCAGGTACAGGGGCAAGGAAGGAGGATTAAAGATGCAGCGGGGCCAGGCCTGATCAGGGGCGTGGATTGTTGTATGGATTGCTGCTTCGCAACCGTGGCTGTTGCACCGGTTGCGAAAAAAGATGCGGGCGGTTTTATTGGCTCAGGTAGCCACCGTCAACAGCGTATTGTGAGCCGGTAATGTAGGAGGCTTTGTCAGACAGCAGGAACAGCACCAGTTCAGCCACTTCATCTGCCGTGCCAAGCCGTCCGACGGGCTCGAGCGCTACCATGGAGTCAATGGCTTCTTTGGGCAGGGTGCCAAGCAAAGGGGTTTCGATGTAGCCCGGATGAATGGAGTTGACACGAACGCCTTTGGCCGCAAAAGCCAGTGCCGCCGATTTGGTCATGCCTGCGACACCATGTTTGGAGGTGGAATATGCGAGCGCAAAAGGTGTGGCGACCAGCCCCAGAATGGATGAGGTGTTGACAATAGAGCCACCACCGGACTTGAGCATTTCCGGAATTTCATAATGCATGGCGTAAAAAACGGAGAAGAGGTTTATTTCGATGGTGCGGCGAAACTCTTCCGCAGTGATTTCGGTGATGGAGCCGGAAACACCTGAAACGCCTGCATTGTTGAATGCAGCGTGCAACCCGCCGTATGTGCTGACCGCAAGCTCAACAGAGGCTTTGACATCGGCTTCGGAAGCAGCATTGCCAACAAATGCGCTTGCCTGTCCGTCGGCTTTGATGATTTCTTCAGTGACCTGGTGGGCGCTTTCTTTGTTGAGGTCTGAAACGATAACGGCAGCACCTGCTGCTGCCAGCTTGAGTGCGGCAGCTTTGCCAATGCCTGAACCGGCCCCGGTGACCAAAGCAACTTTTCCTGTCATTTCTTGTGTCATATCTCCTCCTGGATTTTTCGGTTGTTTCATATCAGTTGGTGATTTCATTGTAGTACAGGATGGTGGCGTGTTCGTGATACAGGCGCGTGAAGGTGTTTGAAATACACTGTTTCAACGCTCCTTTTGATAGGGTATTTTGTATTAAACCCGGATCAGCCAGATTGGTTGCAAATGGCTTCTGGCGGTGGTTTGCGGGGTGTATCGGGTACGTCGGGTAAAAACCGGTGGCAGGTGTGGCAGGGTGAAATCTGTTATCAGAGCTGTGCCGGTATTTGACCTGGTATCAGTACTGTCAGGCCGGGTGATGCAAAGATGTATGGGCGTACCATGTTTTTAGCAAAAGTGAACCCGCAGTCCGAATTGCACGCACTGCGGGTTGAGACTCAGCTATTTTCTTGCCCGTTTTTTGGGTTTGTTAAAACGCGCCGTTGTTATCGATGATGTCTTTGATGTGGTATTTATTGATGATTTCGTTGACGATGTTTTTTTCGGTCGCCAGCGTTTGAATGCATCTTTTCATCACTTCACTTTCGTATTTCTGGAAGATGACAACCAGGCTGCATTCGTCAATGAAGATGAGGTCGCCCGGCGTGACCGTGATGCCGCCAATGGTGACGGGCTTGTTGATGTAGTCCAGCGTTGCCCGACGTCTGACGTCTTGCGCGTTGTATTTTTTGGCAAATACCGGAAAGTTGAGAAACCGGGTTTGCTTGGGGTCTCTGGTGGCGCCGTCAATCACAGCGGCAGATGCGCCGCTTCTGAGTGCCAGGGTGGCGTTCAGGTCGCCAAAATAGGCAAAGTCATTGATTTCGTTTTCAACAACGATGATGTCGTTGTCAGAAATGCCGGCGTAGGATTCCAACGCATCGTAAATGCCGTGGAAGTCTTCCCCTTCTTCAAGTGCGCGAAGCCTGAGTGTATTGGCCCGCCCCAGTGCGGTGGAGCCGGGCAGGTTGCAGACCCAGTTGGAGAGAACCGCGCCGCAAGGCTCTCCTTTTTCTAAAAACATGTCGTCCAGCAGGTCGGAGAGTGCAGGGGATGTGATAAAGCTGCGAACCAGCCGCAGGTATTCACTTTCCTGGCGTTTGATGCCTTTGGCATATACTTCGGCAAACCTCAGGTCTTCTTCGTTATTGACGTCAACAAGTTCCTGCGGGTCACCAAAAATCATCCAGGGGCGGGTGCCATAACGTTTCTGGGTGGCAAGGGCGGCTTCTTTTTTGACGATGTATAAGCCCATGCTTTCTGAAACGGTGTCGGGCAGGTCTTTGCTGTTGGGGATATGATTGGGGTCATATTCCGGCTGGCCGTCTTTCCAGAAATAGTATTTGTCCTTTTTCATCAGAATGGCGGAATCGTAGCTGGCATCGTTTTTCAGCTTGCGGATGGCTTCATCAATGGTCTGTGGTTTGATGAACGGTGATGTGCACAGCAGCTGCACATAGATGTCGGCGTCAGGGTAGGAGTTGACCTCGTTCATGAACATCTGGTGGCCATCGGTTTTGTTGGTGGCCAGTGCCGGATCACGCTGCAAAAATGTAATGGGCAGGTAGTCGGCGTGCTGGTACATTTCCTGCGATTCCGAGTCAAGAAAAACACGGTCGATTTCTGTGCATTGCAACAGCGTTTTAAGCGCTTTGATGTAGAGCCTTTCGCCCTCCAGAAAACGCATGTTTTTGTTTTGAATTCTTTCACTGGAGCCTTTGGCCGGCACAAATGCATATACTTTCATACGGTAGTCTCGCGCTATTGATAGATGTCTTTGAACAGTCCTTTGAGTCCGACCGGGTTGACCGATACGATTTCAATATCCGGATAAAAGATGTCTATGAAATTTTTAAAATGGTTCCAGCCCTGTTTGTTGATGCTGATAGAGTGCATTAAATCTGCTTGGGCCATATGGTTCAATTGGCCGTCAAAATAACCACTTTCGTTTGTATCACATCCCACCAGGTAAATGCGTTTGGGTTTGGTCAGCAGGGCAAAGGCCAGGGCAGAAAAGGTAATGGAGTTAAAGTTAGGCAGCGGGTTGTTTTGAATGTCCTGACAGAATGGCGAGTAGCCGACCATGACGTAATACCGGTAGGCGTTGGCTGCAATGGCCTGTATGGCAGGAATAGATATTTCATATGCGCCCAGGATGATGCCATAGAATTTCTGGCACTGGCCACGCCGGTACTGGTTGGCGGCTTCGATATAGCCTTTGGAGGAAACGTAATCCTGAATGAACAGGTAGTCCAGTTCAAGCGCCGGGTGCTGGAAGGATTTGTTGACACCAATATGCACCGCACCCGGAATTGGCTGGTATTGTTTGAGCGTTGGGCCGCAGCCTACAACGGCAATTTCCCGGCCTTCATGTTGATTGGCAAACTGGGGAAAGACGGACTGGTGCAGCGTCTGAATTTCTTCCCGGTGAAAGATCAGGTGATACAGGTTGTCATTGAACAGCCTGGCCATTTGCAGCAGGTGCAACTGGGTGTCTGCCTTGGTGAGGTGGACATTTTGCAGTTGTGAATCAATTTGCAGTTGAGAGTCAATTTTCCCCTGTATAGCCTGTGCCTTGCTTTCAAATTCATGAGGCAGGTTTTGTTGCAGGTCTCTGAGCAACTGTTCTATCCGGTCCTGAACAGCATGAACTTCATCAACCGATTTTGCAATTTGTTTAACTCTGATTCTTGTTGCCAGTATCCGGTCAATAAAACTGCTCATAGTTACCTCCAAATTAAAACAGGCGAACCGGTATGTCTGTGTTTGCTATGGCGTTCCTTCACAAAGGTGCCGGGTTTTAGCAAATACCACTGGCAGGGTGCAGTCCAAGATATAAAAATAGAGTTTGGCGCTGCAGGTAATTCCTTTACAAGGCTGTGCCGGATAGTGACGATACTCAGCTAAAGATTATTCTACTTTATGCGTCCATCCGGGGTTATATGCTAGATCATTCTGAGTGTTTTCATGACAGAAGGCGAGGCCTTCTGTCAGATTAAACTGTGCCGATACCGGATAGAAGCTTTATTTCCCGAGTTTGATGGCAAATTTGCGCGCAATTTCATTTGCTTTTTGCAGCTCGTATCTGGCTTCTTGTTTTTTCCGTTTATGGCGTGCCCGTCTTTTGCCAAAGGTGATTTTTGACAGAATGCGATATTTCAAATAATTCGATTTGTTTTCCTGGTATCGGATGGTGTATGCAATATATTCTTCGTACTCACCTTTTTTAGCGTAAAGGTTTTCATTCATCCGGTACAGGATCAATTCATAATAAGGTGTTGTTCTGGCATAGTCCCACCATGTGACGGCCATATCTTCATTCGGGTCCAGCCAGGGTTTGTTTTTGTCTGCGTAATGGATGATTTTGGGGTCTGTGACGGCCAGGTATTTGGCACGGATGTTGGGAGACATTTTTTCAATGTATTTCAACTCCTTCATGTGCTTTTGCATTGGTGGCCAGTTCCACTCGTTGCCAAACCGGTAGTAGTTGTTGTTGAACAGTTCATTTAACGCATCCTGGTCCAGGATGTTGTAATTGAAGTTGGTGACCATTTCCATGAGTTTGGTGGAATAATTAAACTCACTGAATTTCTTCACATCAAAAAGCATGACCCCCGCCTGGAAATAGGTGTCCAGGTCGGAAAGCCCCAGCTTTTTATGAACGTAGTCGATGGCTTCTTTGCCGTAAAGGCGGATATGCGCAGAGAACAGGCATTCTTCTGTGGCTGCAATCGGATAGCCTTTGATATCCATGCTGTAGAGCTTATTGATGTCGTCAGTAATGATCAGGTCGGCATCTAAAAATAAGACTCTGTCAAAGTTCTTTAAAAACAGCGGTATCACCAGCCTGAAATAGGTTTCAATGGTGATGTGCGCAGCGGTGTAAAGCTTGAGGTTTTTAAAGTATTCTTTGACGTTGACAAACCGCACAGAAATGTTTTTTCTGGAAATAAAGTCGATGACATATTTTTTATTGGCTTCTGAGGCATCTTTGGAAAAGATGATGATGTCATAGTTGGTATGCTCGTCGCTGTTATCTACAATGGATTTCAGTGTGACGGTTAAGTAGGGGATAAAGTAATCACTAGACGAAAAAGCGAGTGTCGCGTAATTGTCTTGAAAAAAGGGTTTTATTTCATCCATTGCTGTACCTGACTAGTTCTGTTGAATAACGTATCTTTGCATCCGGTGGTGCATTGGCTTTGATGGCTAATCTCGCGAAAGAGATGTTGCCGCCGTATGCAACCGGTTCTGTGGCGTTAAATGGCCAAAGGTAAAAACTATCTTTCAAAATAAATCACTCCGTTGCATGCAACGGAGTGATTCGAAACAAGTATGTATCCGGCCACATTGCAACCACCTCAAAAGAAAGAGGTGGTTGGATTGTGGCGGGGTTAATTCTCATTCAAAATTAAAATAACATCCGATCAGGGAAGCCTGCTTACAGATTACAGATGCGGTGCAGAAGCTTCCATTCTCTTGATGTATTCTTCAATCTGTTCAACGCAGAAGTCATACATATCGTTGCTTGTCAGTGCTTTTTTGTACCAGTCGACCGTCTTTTCTATCGATTCTTTCAGGTTCCACTGCGTGTGCCAGCCCAGCATCACATAAGCTTTGGTGACATCAAGGTTGAGCAGGGTGTTTTCGTGCACAACAGCGGTACTTGATGCATCAATGACTTTGCCTTTGCCATAGTACTCAGCCAGTTTGGAGACTACTTCCATCACGGTTTTGTTGGCAGAAATATGGGGGCCGAAGTTAAAGCTGGTGGCATACTGGATGGGATCGGCCAGCAGTTTTTCGCCTACACGCAGGTAACCTGACAGGGGTTCAAGCACATGCTCCCACGGGCGGGTGGCCTTGGGATTGCGGATTTCAATGTCTTTGCCTGCTTCGATAAAGCGGATGCAGTCAGGAATCAGCCGGTTGTCTGACCAGTCGCCGCCGCCAATGACGTTACCCGCCCTGACGCTGGCAATGGCTTTGCCATGTTCGGCGTATTTCTGCGGGTTGAAGTAGGAGTTGCGGTAGGAGGAAATCATCAATTCAGCGCAGCCTTTTGATGAGGAATAGGGGTCATACCCTCCCATGCGATCGGTTTCTTTGTAACCCCAGATCTGCTCGACATTTTCATAGCATTTATCAGAGGTAATCATGACCACGGTTTTCACGCAAGCATTCTGCCGGGTGACTTCCAGCATGTTCAGCGAGCCCATCAGGTTGGTTTCATAGGTTTCCTTGGGGTTGGCATAGGCAGTTTTGACCAATGCCTGTGCAGCCAGATGGAAAATGAATTCAGGCTGGTATTTTTCGATAACGCTGTTGAGCTTTTCGTAGTCGCGGATATCGCCTCTGATGTCGGCAAACAATTTTTCAGACAGATGGCTGGCGACAAAATTGCCTTTTTGTGAGTAAGGGTCAAGAGAGTAACCAATGACTTTGGCGCCCATCATGGTCAGCCAGATCGAGAGCCACGAGCCTTTGAACCCCGTGTGGCCGGTCACTAAAATTGTTTTGCCTTGATATACGTTATTAAACATCGCGATTTTCTTTCCACCAATCTATTGTTATTTGTAAACCATGATCCAGTTTGATCTTTTGCGACCAACCAACCTCCTGAACAAGCCTGCTATTATCTCCGGCAATAAAAGGGTCATCAAAACTTGAGGGGATAGCACCCCAGAGAATCTGCCCTTTAAAGGAGGTTAACTCTGCAATTTTTTCAACGATGGAGCGCAGCCGGACCGGCTCTCCGGAGCTGATGTTCACAGCGCCCTGAACCTTGCTGTCAAACAGGTCCACAATACCTCTGGCCGTATCAAACACATGCAGGTAGTCCTGAATTTTGAGACAGTCACTGACCTTGACATCTTCGCCCTTGAGCATGGAGAGGATGACCGATGGCATCAGCCGGGTTTTCTTTTCATTAGGGCCGTACAAATTAAAAATTCGGGCCCACTGAAAGTCAACCTGGTTGTTTTGGCAATAGACTTTGCCCATGTGATAGGCTGAGGACTTGCATTCTCCGTAGATCGAAGGAGAGGCCAAAGGCGTTTGATGCTCACGCAAGTAGCCGTAAGAGAAGTCGTACTCTGAAACGCTGCCGGCACCTAAGAATTTTTTGCCGCCATTTTCAACAAACCCCTCTAGCAGGCTCAGGGTTGCGATGGTCCACTTGATATTGTCATTAGAGGCATGGCATTTGGGGCCTGTATACCAAGCCATGTGAATCAGAGATTCAAAACGGTTGGCCCGCAAAAAGTCATGGACTCTTTGGGAGTCCATCAGGTCCAGTTCATGCTGTATCAAGTTGGCTTGATTGTGGCGGCTTTGGGAAAATGTCAGCAGGTGAACTTCATACCCTCTTGCTACAAGCTCATTGACCACATGGGTGCCAATGAAGCCTGTTCCGCCGGTTACCAGTACGCGTTTCATTTCTGTTATTTCTCCCAGATTTTCCAAGGAGCCGAATTGCTGTCCCACATGTTATTGAGCTCGACCTTGTCTCTGAGCATATCCATGGCGTGCCAAAAGCCGCTGTGTTTATAGGCGTGGAGCTGGCCGTCTTTTGCCAGGCCTCTCAAAGGCTCCTGTTCCCAGATGGCGCGGTCGCTGTTGGGAATATAGTCGAAAATTTCGGGTTGCAGCACAAAGAAGCCGGCATTGATCTATGAGCCGCTTTCCTTTGGCTTTTCCTGAAAGTTGCTGATGATGCCGTCGTCATCAATCCCGAGTGCGCCAAACCTTCCTTCCGGCTGGTAGGCTGTCAGGGTAGCCAGTTTTCCGGATTTCTTGTGGCTTTCAATCAGTGCGGTAATGTCAACGTTGGAAACGCCATCGCCGTAGGTCAGCATGAAAGGCTCATTGCCGACGTATTCCTGTGCTCTTTTGATTCTGCCGCCGGTCAAGGTATCTTTGCCGGTATCGAGCAAAGTGACTTTCCAGGGTTCAGACAGGTTCTGGTGCACGGTGACATCGTTGGTTCTTAAGTCAACGGTCACATTGGAATTATTCATAAAATAATTGACAAAATAATCCTTGATGACTTCGTGCTTGTATCCGCAAAGAACAACAAATTCATTGAACCCATAATGAGAATAAATCTTCATAATGTGCCAGATGATTGGCTTGTTGCCAATTTCAACCATTGGTTTAGGACGAATGCCGGTTTCTTCGCCCAGCCTGGTTCCCAACCCGCCTGCCAGAATCAAAACTTTCATTTTTTTCCTTTGGTTTAATCTCCATTTGTGGCATAGGCAGCGCAAAAGCACCTAGCCTGCATGAGCCTGCATCTATGGAAATCTTCTTAAAATAATCAAGGATTGTAAGTGCTTCTCTGTTCATACAGCAACTGGGGCCTATCACAACTGAGTTAGCGCTGCTGGTACTCAGAAAATATTTCATCTGGAACAATCCAAAACTTGCCTTTAAACTGAGGTGCTATTGGTATTGAAATCAGAGGAGAACAGAGGAAGCAACCCGGTACAAATCTTCTCCACTTTTCTCCCGGAATTCACATCACACATGCCTGCATTGCCCGAAAAAAGCATTCATGCTGAGGATGCAAAACCGTTCAATGAGTGGGGGCAAGGTCGTTGACATGAGTAAGAGTGAAGCGTTCTGCACTTGGTTTGATGAAACCGTAGAAGAGCCGGTATTGATTGAACCAGCGACGAGATTTGAGACTGTTGAATAGCGTTGGTGTTCCCTCGGGTCATTATTGACCCGGTGTGATTCTTATTTG
>NZ_CAWUGC010000019.1:0-155129 GCF_963921665.1 Saezia sanguinis | reverse complement strand
GGCGACAACGTCACCATCAAAGTCAAGCTGATTGCGCCGATTGCGATGGAAGAAGGCCTGCGTTTTGCGATCCGTGAAGGTGGCCGTACGGTGGGTGCCGGTGTGGTCGCTAAAATTATTGAGTAATCAATGTCCGTTTCACCATGTTGCCCTAAAAGGCAGCGTGGTGATTTCGTTTTTTTGCCACATTTATCAAAGTGGCTTCGCTCTTTTAGTAGGAATCTGTCATGCAAAAGCAAAAGATCCGTATTCGCCTGAAGGCATTTGATTACAAACTGATTGACCAGTCAGCACTGGAAATCGTTGAGACCGCCAAACGTACCGGCGCCATTGTCAATGGTCCGGTTCCGCTGCCTACACGCATGAAGCGGTTTGATATTCTGCGCTCGCCGCACGTGAATAAAACCAGCCGTGATCAGTTTGAAATTCGTACGCATCAGCGTCTGATGGACATTGTGGATCCAACAGACAAAACAGTGGATGCGTTGATGAAACTGGATTTGCCTGCCGGTGTGGATGTGGAAATCAAGCTGCAATAATTGGTAATAATTATCTTGCACTTGAAACACAACCCATAATCGGGTTATAATTAAAAGCTACCCCTTAAATAAAGGGAAGTGAATTTGAAATGGCCTTAAGTTTTTTCCTTTGGGGAAGGGCTTAAGGATATTTCTTTTTAAATATCAGCCCCGGCCAATTGAAGTCGGGAATGGAGTATAAAATGACCAAATCCTTGGGGCTCTTGGGGCGCAAGGTTGGGATGATGCGGATTTTCATGGATGATGGGCTCTCTGTGCCTGTGACCGTGTTGGATGTATCTGACAACCGTGTGACACAAGTTAAAACCGTAGAGAATGACGGTTATAGCGCTATTCAGGTGGCGTATGGCTCACGCAAAGCTTCTCGCGTGAGCAAACCGCAGGCAGGACATTATGCCAAGGCTGGCGTTGAAGCCGGCGAGCGTTTAAGCGAATTCTGTGTGCCACAAGAAGTGGCAGCAGAATATCAGCCAGGTGCCAAACTTCCGATTTCTTTGTTTGCTGTCGGCCAGAAAGTGGACGTACAGGGCGTAAGCATTGGTAAAGGTTATGCCGGTACCATTAAACGTTACAACTTTGCCTCTCAGAGAGCTTCTCACGGTAACAGCCGTTCACACAATGTGCCCGGCTCTATCGGTATGGCGCAGGATCCTGGACGTGTGTTCCCCGGTAAGAAAATGACCGGGCATCTGGGTGATGTGACTGTAACGGTGCAGAATTTGGATATCGTGCGTATTGATGAAGCGCGCGAATTGTTGATGGTTCGTGGTGCGGTTCCCGGTGCAAAGAATGGCCAAGTGGTTGTTCGCCCGGCGGTGAAAGCATCTGTTGCGAAAGGGGCCGAATAATGGAATTGCAGCTCCTCAATGAACAAGGTCAGGCTGCCAGTAAGGTAGAAGCACCTGAAACCGTGTTTGGTCGTGACTACAATGAAGCGTTGGTGCATCAGGTGGTGGTGGCTTATCAGGCCAATGCCCGTCAAGGTACCCGTGCTCAAAAAGACCGCACACAAGTCAAACACTCGACGAAAAAACCGTTCCGTCAAAAAGGAACCGGTCGTGCTCGTGCGGGGATGACTTCTTCTCCACTGTGGCGTGGGGGCGGTAAGATTTTCCCGAATTCACCGGATGAAAATTTCACCCATAAAGTGAATAAGAAGATGTATCGCGCTGCGATGGCTTCTATTTACTCTCAGTTGGTGCGTGAAGGTCGTTTGGCGGTGATTGATCCGATTGTGTTGGACACGCCAAAAACAAACGTGCTGGCTAAGAAGCTCAAAGCAATGGATCTGGACTCTGTGCTGGTGATTGTGGATAACCTGGACCTGACACAGTTTGATCTGGGGGACCTGAGCAAGGCAGATGACAACTTCAAGTTGTATCTGGCTGCGCGCAATCTGCCCAATGTGGCGGTTGCAGAGCCGCGTTATGCTGATCCGGTTTCTTTGGTGTTTTACAAAAAAGTGCTGGTGACCAAAGGCGCTATTGATAAGCTCAAGGAGATGCTGGCATGAGCGCACAGAAATTCAATCAAGGGCGTTTGATGCAGGTGCTGGTGGCACCGATCGTTTCGGAAAAAGCAACGATGCTGGCTGAAAAACGCAATCAAGTCCTGTTTAAGGTGTTGCAAGACGCAACCAAAGATGAAATCAAGGCTGCAGTTGAACTGTTGTTCAAAGTAGAGGTTGATTCGGTGCAGGTGCTGAACCAGAAGGGTAAAACCAAGCGTTTTGGCCGTACCGTGGGGCGCCGCGATCATGTTCGCAAAGCCTATGTCAGCTTGAAACAGGGTCAGGAACTGAACTTTGCTCAGGAGGCTGCTTAATCATGCCAGTCGTCAAGCTTAAACCTACATCGCCTGGACGGCGCGGTGTTATCAGAGTCTCGCATCCCCATTTGCATAAAGGGGAGCCTGTCAAGGCTTTGACCACATCACAGTTCCAAAAGGCTGGTCGTAACAATAATGGTCACATTACCACACGCCATAAAGGCGGTGGGCACAAGCACCATTATCGTATCGTTGATTTTCGCCGTAATAAAGATGCGATCCCGGCAAAAGTGGAGCGCATTGAGTACGACCCGAATCGTTCAGCACATATCGCACTGGTATGTTATGCCGATGGTGAACGTCGCTATATCATTGCCCCGAAAGGCATTGAGGTAGGGGCAACATTGCTCAGCGGTGCCGAGTCTCCGATTAAAGCGGGTAATACATTGCCTATTCGCAATATCCCAGTGGGTTCAACCATTCACTGTGTTGAATTGCAGCCGGGTAAGGGTGCTCAGTTGGTGCGCTCTGCCGGTGCGTCTGCTGTGCTGATGGCGCGTGAAGGCATTTATGCTCAGGTTCGTCTGCGCTCTGGCGAAGTTCGCAAGATCCATATTGACTGCCGCGCAACCATTGGCGAAGTTTCCAATGGCGAACATAACCTGCGCCAGTATGGTAAAGCCGGTGCCAAGCGCTGGAAGGGTATTCGCCCGACCGTGCGTGGTGTGGTGATGAACCCGGTTGATCACCCGCATGGTGGTGGTGAAGGCCGTACCGGTGAAGGCCGTGCGCCAGTGGATCCGTGGGGTAATCTGACCAAAGGCTACCGCACTCGTAACAATAAACGCACGCAAGGCATGATTGTCTCGCGTCGTAAGAAATAAGCGTAAGGACAGATCATGACTCGTTCATTGAAAAAGGGACCGTTTGTTGATCATCACTTGCTGGCTAAACTGGACAAGGCGGTATCTACTAAGGATAAAAAACCAATCAAGACCTGGTCTCGCCGGTCGACGATTTTGCCTGAATTCATCGGTTTGACCATTGCTGTGCACAACGGTAAACAACATGTGCCTGTCTATGTGACAGAGCAGATGATTGGTCACAAACTGGGTGAGTTCGCCCTGACCCGTACATTCAAGGGTCATCCAGGCGATAAGAAAGCCAAGAAGTAAGGAGCACAGACGATGGTAACCCAAAAGAAAGAAAGAGATCCACGTCGCGCTGTTGTTCGCGGTGTTCGCCTGTCGGCTCAAAAGGGCCGCCTGGTGGCAGATCTGGTTCGTGGCAAGCCTGTTGATCAGGCGCTTAATATTCTGACTTTCTCCCCTAAAAAGGGGGCAGTCATTATCAAGAAGGCGTTGGAGTCTGCGATTGCAAATGCAGAACACAATGCCGGTGATGATATTGACGAGCTGAAGGTCAAAGTGATTCATGTGGAGCAAGGTCCTGTGCTCAAGCGGTTTACTGCCAGAGCTAAAGGTCGCGGCAATCGGATCAGCAAGCCGACATGTCACATCTACGTAACAGTCGGGAACTGAGGTAAGCTATGGGACAGAAAATTCATCCAACCGGATTTCGTTTGTCAGTGACTCGCAACTGGGGTTCTCGCTGGTATGCGTCGAACCGTCAGTTCAGCCATATGCTGGCTGAAGATCTGCAAGTCAGGGATTATCTGAAAGAGAAGCTGAAAAATGCGGCTGTTTCACGTATCCTGATTGAGCGTCCGGCTAAAAATGCACGTATTACCATTTTCTCCGCCCGTCCTGGTGTGGTGATTGGTAAAAAAGGCGAAGATATTGAAAAATTGAAAGCCGAGCTGACCCAGCGTCTGGGTGTGCCGGTGGCGGTCAATATTGAAGAAGTTCGCAAACCTGAAGTGGATGCGCAGCTGATCGCTGACAGCATCACGCAACAGCTTGAAAAGCGCATTATGTTCCGTCGTGCCATGAAGCGTGCGATGCAAAATGCCATGCGCCTGGGTGTGCAGGGTATCAAGATCATGTCTTCGGGGCGTTTGAATGGCGCGGAAATTGCGCGTACCGAATGGTACCGTGAAGGCCGGGTGCCGTTGCATACATTGCGTGCCGATATTGATTATGGTACGTCAGAAGCATTTACCACCTATGGTGTGATTGGTGTGAAGGTCTGGGTTTATCGTGGCGATAACCTGGGGCGCAATGAAGCGCCTGCTGCACCGACCAAACCTGAAGGTGAAGATGATCGCAAGGGACGTCGCGCTAAACCCAGCCGTGGACGTGGGCGTGCACGCAGCACTGCCGCAGGTGCGCCAGTTGATGGCAGCGATAAACCTGCAGAAGCAGTTGATGCACCTAAAACGGCTGTCAAGCGTGTTCGCAAGGCAAGCAAACCTGAGGCTGACAATGCCGCAGGTGAACCGGCCAAAGGAGAATAAAGATGTTGCAACCTGCACGTCGCAAATACCGTAAAGAACAAAAAGGGCGTAACACAGGTGTTGCCACACGTGGCGTTTCTGTGTCATTTGGTGAATATGGTTTGAAGTCGACTGACCGTGGCCGTCTGACATCGCGTCAGATTGAGGCGGCCCGTCGTGCGATTACGCGTCACGTGAAACGTGGCGGACGTATCTGGATTCGTGTGTTTCCGGATAAACCTATTTCCAAGAAACCTGCCGAAGTTCGTATGGGTAATGGTAAAGGGAATATTGAATTTTACGTGGCTGAAATTCAGCCGGGTAAAGTGCTTTATGAGATTACCGGTGTAAGTGAAGAGCTGGCACGTGAGGCATTTGCTTTGGCGGCAGCTAAACTGCCTGTTCGGACAGTGTTTGTTTCACGCCAGGCCGGTGCCTGATGAATGCAAGTAAAGGCATACGGGAGATATTATGAAGGCTTCAGAACTTCGTGAAAAAGATGTGGCAGGCGTTGAAAAAGAGCTTGCCGAGTTGCAGCGTGCCTATTTTGGTGCGCGTATGCAAAAAGCGACAAACCAATTAACCAATACGGCATCGTTAAAATCTGCCCGCCGCGATGTGGCGCGCGCTAAAACGGTTTTGACGGAAAAGCAACGTAAAGGAGCTGCTAAATGACACAGACAGCGCAAGAAGCTACGGCTGCTAAGAATAAGCGCACGCTGATTGGTCGCGTTGTGAGTGACAAGCGCTCTAAAACGGTGACCGTTTTGATTGAAAAGCGCGTCAAGCATGACTTGTATGGCAAGATCATGACACGTTCGGTGAAATACCATGCACATGACGAAAATGGTGATTACCATTTGGGCGATTTGGTTGAGATTGCAGAATCTCGTCCGATCTCCAAGACCAAGTCATGGGTGGTGACCCGTCTGATTGAAAAAGCCAGACTGGTTTAATATTGTTTTGAATGCGCCATGATCAAAGTAGGTGATCATCTGCCTTCCGCCACTTTGTGGGAGGTAGTGCCAGCAGAAGATGGGGGCCTGTCCGGGCCTCAATCTATCGATGTTGGTGCTGTAGTTGCAGAAAAAACGATTGTGATCATTGGTGTGCCAGGCGCGTTTACGCCGACCTGCAGCAAGCAGCACGTACCAGGTTATCTTTCATTGGTGTCCCATTTTCGCAACTTGGGCGTTGATGAAATCTGGTGCGTGTCTGTGAATGATGCTTATGTCATGCAGGCATGGGGCGCTCAGATGGGCGTAGGCGATCAGATTCGCATGCTTGCCGATGGCAATGCGGCGTTTGTTGAGGCCATGGGCCTGAGCAGGGATTTATCAGAAAAAGGCATGGGAGTGCGCTCGCAGCGTTATTCTATGCTGGCAGTGAACGGGGTTGTCAAGATTCTGAATGTGGAGCCTCAGGGCAAGTTTGTTGTCAGTGGTGCACAGCAATTGCATATTCAGGCACAAGGAGTTCTTGACAGCACTCAAAAAATAAGCGAGAATTAATAGCTTAACCCGCTAATTTCTCTGCGGGTGATTATCTTGCCCAATGTGATGGCAAAGCAGGTTTGAAATAAAATGCGTGCTGTCATGACGGGCCCAAGACTGCCTGTTGTATGACAGCGGGGTAAGTTGGGGAATATAAATGATTCAGATGCAATCGCGACTTGAAGTCGCAGATAACACAGGCGCTAAGTCTGTCATGTGTATTAAGGTGCTTGGGGGTTCCAAGCGTCGTTACGCAGGGATTGGCGACATCATTAAAGTCAGCGTGAAAGAAGCGCAGCCGCGTGGGCGTGTCAAAAAAGGCGAAGTGTATAACGCTGTGGTGGTTCGTACTGCCAAAGGTGTACGTCGTCAGGATGGCTCGCTGATCAAGTTTGATGGCAATGCCGCGGTATTGCTCAACGCCAAGCTGGAGCCTATTGGTACCCGTATTTTTGGGCCAGTAACGCGTGAATTGCGTACAGAGCGGTTTATGAAAATCGTCTCGCTGGCGCCAGAAGTGTTGTAAGAGAGGGTAGCATGAACAAGATTCGTAAGGGCGATGAAGTGATTGTTATCGCTGGAAAAGACAGAGTCAGAAAAGCGCGCGGCAAAGTACTCGCACGTGTGGATGATTCACATCTGATCGTTGAAGGTGTGAATCTGGCAATCAAGCATGTCAAGCCAAACCCCATGAAGGGGACAACTGGCGGCAAGACTGAAAAGCCGATGCCGATTGACCAGTCAAATGTGGCGATTTACAACCCGAAAACGGGTAAGGCAGATCGCGTGAAGATCCAAATCACCAAAGATGGCGACAAGGAACGCAAAGTGCGCGTTTACAAGTCCACTGGTGAAGAAATCAAAACGTCGGCCTGAGGAGATTGAATAAGATGGCTCGTTTACTTGAGTTGTATCGCAGCAAAATTGTTCCGGAACTGGTGAAGCAGTTTAGCTATAAGTCAGTGATGGAAGTGCCGCGCATTACCAAAATTACCCTGAATATGGGTGTCTCTGAAGCTGTGGCTGACAAGAAGGTCATGGAGCACGCAGTTGAAGATTTGACCAAAATCGCCGGGCAAAAACCGGTGGTGACCAAGGCACGCAAGGCGATTGCCGGGTTCAAAATTCGTGAAGAATTGCCCATTGGTTGCATGGTGACTTTGCGTGGCGCACGCATGTATGAATTTATAGATCGTTTTGTCACTGTGGCATTGCCGCGAGTGCGCGATTTTCGTGGTATTTCGGGACGTTCTTTTGATGGCCGCGGTAATTACAACGTGGGCATTAAAGAACAGATTATTTTCCCTGAAATTGAATACGACAAGATTGACACGTTGCGTGGATTGAATGTCAGTATCACTACAACGGCTAAAACTGATGAAGAGTGCAAGGCGCTTTTGTCAGCATTCCGTTTTCCGTTTAAGAACTGAGGTGGCTTGTGGCAAAACTTGCTTTGAAACAACGCGAACTCAAACGTGACAAGCTGGTAGCTAAATATGCCGGCAAGCGTGCTGAGCTCAAGGCTATTATTGACGATGCAAAACGTACCGATGAAGAACGTATGACGGCACGCTTGGCACTGCAGAAATTGCCTCGCAATGCCAGCCCAACACGCCAACGCAATCGTTGTGAGCTGACTGGTCGTCCTCGCGGAACATTCCGCCAGTTCGGTCTGGGTCGCAGTAAGATCCGCGAAATCGGTTTTCGTGGAGATATCCCCGGTCTGACTAAGGCCAGTTGGTAAGCCCACGGCGCAGGAGAAAACACAATATGAGTATGAGTGATCCTATCGCCGATATGCTGACGCGCATCCGCAATGCGCAAGCTGTCGAGAAACAGAAGGTGTCAATGCCCGCATCCAAGCTCAAAGTAGCAATTGCGCAGGTGTTGAAGGACGAAGGCTATATTGAAGATTTTGCCGTAAGTGGTGAAGCTGCTTTGGCCCAAATCGAAATCGCCTTGAAATACTACGCTGGACGTCCGGTGATTGAGCGCCTGGAGCGTGTCAGCCGTCCTGGTCTGCGTGTATACAAGGGCACAAAGAGTCTGCCTCAGGTCATGAATGGTCTGGGTGTAGCGATTGTAACCACCCCGCGTGGGGTAATGACGGATCGTAAAGCACGTGCTGCCGGTATTGGTGGCGAAGTGCTTTGCTATGTCGCCTAAAGGAGTGGTGCAAATATGTCACGTATAGGAAAATTGCCAATCGTGCTGCCTCAAGGTGTTGATGTCGCGATTGCAGATCAGATTAAAGTTAAAGGTGCTTTGGGCTCCTTGGATTTGAAAAGCTCTTCACTGGTGCAAGTCAAAAATGCTGACGGCAAGCTTGAATTTACACCGGCAAATGAATCTAGCGAAGCCAATGCCATGTCAGGCACCATGCGTGCACTGGTTGCCAATATGGTGCATGGCGTATCCAAAGGGTTTGAGCGTAAGCTGACGTTGGTCGGTGTGGGTTTTCGTGCTCAGGCACAGGGCGACAAGTTGAACTTGTCCGTGGGTTTTTCCCATCCTGTTGTCAAGCAGATGCCTGCCGGGTTGAAGGTGGAAACGCCGACGCCAACAGAAATTATCATTAAAGGGGCTGACGCACAGAAAGTGGGTCAGGTTGCTGCAGAGGTTCGCGCTATCCGTCCTCCAGAGCCGTATAAAGGCAAAGGGATCCGGTATGCTGATGAGACTGTGATCATCAAGGAAACGAAGAAGAAGTAAGGAATAGGCCATGACAAAGAAAGAACAGCGTCTGCGCCGTGCTCGTCAAACCCGCATTCGCATCGCATTGCAAGGTGTTAACCGTTTGACAGTATTTCGCTCTAATTCGCATATTTTTGCAAACGTGATTTCCGGTGATGGCAGCAAAGTGCTTGCAAGCGCTTCTACACTGGAAGCTGGCGTGCGTAAGGCTCTGAGTGGCTCAGGCAAAGGCGGTAATGTTGCAGCAGCAGCATTGGTTGGCAAGAGTATTGCCGAAAAAGCCAAAGCTGCCGGAGTTGACAAGGTAGCATTTGACCGTGCCGGCTATGCATATCACGGCCGTATCAAAGCATTGGCTGAAGCAGCTCGTGAAGCTGGCTTGCAGTTCTGATCGCAGACGATCCAAGGAATTCGACAATGGCGAAAGTTCAAGCAAAAACAGGTACCGATGACCGCGAAGATGGTCTGAGGGAGAAAATGATCGCGGTGAACCGCGTGACCAAAGTGGTGAAAGGTGGCCGTATTCTCGGTTTTGCCGCTTTGACGGTGGTTGGCGATGGTGATGGCGGCGTTGGCATGGGCAAAGGTAAAGCCCGTGAAGTTCCGGTTGCTGTACAAAAAGCAATGGAACAGGCCCGCCGCAACATGATCAAGGTCAGCCTCAAGAACGGTACGATTCACCACAATGTGGTGGGTGAACACGGTGCATCGACAGTATTGCTGGCGCCGGCTCCCAAAGGGACTGGCATCATTGCCGGTGGTCCGACCCGTGCCGTATTTGAAATGTTGGGTGTGACCGATATTGTGGCCAAGAGCCATGGTTCAACCAACCCTTACAACTTGGTGCGTGCGACATTTGATGCTTTGACTAAAATGACCACGCCTTCCGAGGTGGCTGCCAAACGAGGCAAAACTGTTGAAGAAATCTTCAGCTGATTGACTCAGGAGCAAGAATAAATGTCAGAGAAAAAAACAGTAAAAGTGCAACTGGTGCGCAGTGTCATCAGTACCCCCAAAGCGCATCGTGCAACCGTGCGTGGCTTGGGGTTGCATAAGCTCAACAGCGTTTCCGAGCTGGAAGATACACCAGCAGTACGCGGAATGATTTTCAAGGTTAAGCATTTGCTTAAAGTGCTGTAAAGGTGCGAAGATGAAATTGAATTCGATGGAGCCCGCTAAAGGAAGCAAGCACGCCAAGCGTCGTGTTGGGCGTGGTATTGGTTCCGGTCTGGGTAAAACTGCCGGGCGTGGTCATAAAGGTCAAAAATCTCGTGCTGGTGGCTATCACAAAGTCGGCTTTGAAGGCGGTCAGATGCCTTTGCAGCGGCGTTTGCCCAAGCGTGGTTTCAAGTCGCTGGCATTGCGCTTTAATGATGAAGTGACTTTGAACGACCTGGAAGCACTGGGTTTGGACGAGGTTGATTTGCTGGCTTTGAAAAAAGCAGGCTTGATCAGTCAGATCACCAAGAATGTCAAAGTGATTGCAACTGGTAAACTGACCCGTAAAGTCACTCTGAACGGTATTGCCGCAACTGCGGGCGCAAAAGCTGCTGTGGAAGCTGCTGGCGGAACCGTTGCCTGAGTGCAGGTGCGGTGATTGTTCGTGCATTAACTTTGATTTGAGATACTGTGGCCACTCAAGCAACTCAATTAGCAAAAAGCGGTAAGTTCAGTGACTTGCGTCGCCGGCTGATCTTTTTGCTGCTTGCCTTACTGGTATACCGTTTGGGCACACATATTCCTGTGCCCGGTATCAATTTGCATGCTTTCAGGGATTTTATGGGGCAGCAGCAGGATGGGATCCTGGGGCTGGTCAACATGTTCTCTGGTGGCGCATTGTCGCGTTCTTCTATTTTTGCTTTAGGGATCATGCCTTATATTTCGGCATCGATCATCATGCAGCTGATGACGTATGTGATTCCTGCATTGGAGCAAATTAAGAAAGAAGGTGAGGCAGGCAGGCGTAAGATCACACAATATACGCGTTATGCCACATTGGCTTTGGCGTTATTTCAGTCTTACGGTACCGCGGTACTGATCGGCTCACAAGGCTTGGCGATTCATGATGGCATGCCATTTTATTTGAATGCCATGCTGACATTGACCGCCGGTACGATGTTTTTGATGTGGCTGGGTGAGCAGATTACCGAACGTGGTATTGGCAACGGTATTTCGATCATCATTTTTGCCGGTATTGCTGCAGGGTTGCCAAATGCGCTGGTCGGTTTGTTTGAGCTGATCAACTCGGGTTCAATGTCCATTCTGGCTGGATTGTTCATTTTGTTCCTGGTTGTCGTTGTGACTTTCCTGGTGGTGTTTATTGAACGTGGGCAGCGTAAAATTCTGGTGAATTATGCCAGACGTCAGCAGGGCAACAAGGTTTATGGCGGGCAATCGTCTTTCCTGCCGCTCAAGCTGAACATGTCGGGTGTGATTCCGCCGATTTTTGCTTCATCGATCATTCTGCTGCCTGCCACCATCATGAGGCAATTCTCATCTGCTGGTGGAGATGGTTGGTTTGTTCGATTGGCTGCCGTGCTATCACCCGGACAACCGGTATATGTGGCTTTGTATGCTGCCGCGATCATTTTCTTCTGTTTTTTCTACACGGCACTGGTTTTCAACAGCCGTGATACCGCTGACAATCTGAAGAAGAGTGGCGCGTTTATTCCGGGCTATCGTCCGGGGGAACAGACAGCACGTTACATTGACAAAGTGTTGATGCGTTTGACCCTGATGGGGGCGATCTATATCACGTTAGTCTGTCTGTTGCCTGAGTTTTTGGTTTTGAAATATAATGTACCGTTTTATTTCGGTGGAACATCGTTGCTGATTATTGTTGTGGTCACCATGGATTTTTGGGCGCAAGTGCAAAACTATGTCGTGTCTCAGCAGTATGAGTCATTGCTTAAGAAGGCGAATTTAAAGCCAGGAAAATAGCACTGAAGCGAGTTTGAAACATGGCAAAAGACGATGTAATTCAAATGCAAGGGGAGGTGGTGGAAAATTTGCCCAACGCCACTTTCCGGGTAAAGCTGGAGAATGGGCATATGGTGCTTGGGCATATTTCAGGGAAAATGCGCATGCACTATATCCGGATTCTCCCTGGAGATAAGGTCACCGTGGAGCTCACGCCATATGACCTGACACGTGCCAGAATTGTTTTTCGTGCCAAGTAGTTTGCACGGATTTTGTGGCATTACAAGGTTATTTTTTGTTTGGAGACGGTCATGAAGGTTTCTGCTTCCGTTAAAAAAATGTGTCGTAACTGTAAAATCATCCGCCGTCATGGAATTGTGCGTGTGATTTGTACAGATCCGCGTCATAAACAGCGTCAAGGCTGATATTTAGAGCAACTAGAGGATAAAGATGGCTCGTATTGCTGGTGTAAATATTCCGCCCCATCAACATACTGAAATTGGTTTGACTTCCATTTTCGGGATTGGGCGTTCGACTGCACGCAAAATTTGTGAAAATTGCGGCATTGATTATTCTAAAAAGGTCAAAGATCTGACTGATGCGGATGTCGAAAAAATCCGTGAACAGGTAGGTCAGTTGACCATCGAGGGTGACCTGCGTCGTGAAGTGACCATGAACATCAAGCGTTTGATGGACATTGGCTGCTATCGCGGTTTCCGTCATCGTCGTGGTTTGCCGGTTCGTGGTCAGCGTACGCGTACCAATGCGCGTACCCGTAAGGGGCCGCGTCGTTCTGGCGTTTCATTGAAAAAATAAACACGCATTACGTGCTTGAAAGGTAAAAATGGCTAAGTCCGGCAATACAGCTGCACAGCGTGTGCGTAAAAAAGTGCGCAAGTCAGTTTCTGACGGGATCGCTCACGTTCACGCTTCATTTAACAATACCATTATCACCATTACGGATCGCCAGGGGAATTCTTTGTCCTGGGCTTCCAGTGGTGGTCAGGGGTTCAAAGGCTCCCGCAAGTCGACACCTTTTGCAGCACAGGTTGCTGCTGAAGTTGCTGGCCGTACTGCGCTGGAGCATGGCATTAAAAACCTGGATGTGGAAATTAAAGGCCCAGGTCCTGGTCGTGAATCTTCGGTGCGTGCATTGGCAGCGCTCGGAATTCGCATTACGTCGATTTCGGACGTAACGCCGGTTCCGCATAACGGTTGCCGCCCGCAAAAGCGCCGTCGTATCTGATTTCTGTTTTTATTAAGTGTAAGACCACCGCCAGTTGAATGAAAATTGTAAACTGGCTCCCATAACGAAAAGGTTATGGTAGTTTTTAAAAGGAAAAGAAAGTGGCTCGTTATTTAGGTCCTAAAGCCAAACTCGCCCGTCGTGAGGGCATCGATCTGTTCTTGAAGAGCGCCCGCCGCTCGATCGCCGATAAATCTCACTTTGATACCAAACCTGGTGTGCATGGCCGTACTTCCGGGCAGCGTACTTCTGACTATGGTTTGCAGTTGCGTGAGAAGCAAAAAGTCAAACGCATGTATGGCGTTCTGGAACGTCAGTTCCGCCGTTATTTTGCTGAGGCTTCACGCCGTAAAGGCAATACCGGTGCTTTGCTGCTGACTCTGTTGGAAAAGCGTCTGGACAATGTGGTTTACCGCATGGGATTCGGCTCTACACGTGCTGAAGCTCGTCAGCTGGTTTCTCATGGTGCCATTTTAGTCAATGGTAAGCCGGTGAATATCCCTTCTTATATGGTCACAGACGGGGATGCGGTGGCTATTCGTGAAAAATCCAGAAACCAAACGCGTATTCAGGAAGCTATGCAACTGGCACAGCAAACCGGATTGCCTGACTGGGTTTCCGTGGATGGCAGCAAGCTTGAAGGTGTTTTCAAGAAAGCGCCGGATCGCGACCAGTTTGGTGCCGATATCAATGAAAACCTGATTGTTGAGTTGTACTCACGTTAATAATTTTCTGATGTTCTGTTTTCCCTACGCGCCCTGCTGCATGTGTTTCTTCAGGAAGCACTGTGCGGGGCTTTCAGCCTTATCGGTGTAACGAGCCGAGGGTATTGAGAGGAAAGATTCATGCAAAACCTACTGAAGCCCAAGTCTATCCATGTTGAGTCACTCGGTGATAACCGCGCCAAAGTGACACTCGAACCTTTTGAGCGCGGTTATGGTCATACCTTGGGTAACGCTTTGCGACGGGTGCTGTTGTCATCTATGGTGGGGTATGCTCCAACCGAAGTGACGATGGCTGGCGTGCTGCACGAGTTCTCGTCTGTGGATGGTATCCAGGAAGAAGTCATGCTGATCATGCTCAACCTCAAGGGCGTGGTGTTCCGTCTGCATAATCGCGATGAAGTGACGCTGAGCCTGCGCAAAGATGGCGAAGGCGTTGTGACAGCAGCAGATATCCAGACCCCGCACGATGTGGAGATTATCAACCCGGATCACGTGATCTGCCATCTGGCCGGTAACGGTAAGATCGATATGCAGATCAAGGTCGAAAAAGGCCGTGGTTATGTACCGGGTAATGTGCGCCGTTATGGTGACGACTCTCCCAACATCATTGGTCTGATCCGTCTGGATGCATCATATTCACCCGTGCGCCGCGTCAGTTACACGGTGGAAAATGCCCGTGTGGAGCAACGTACCGACCTGGATAAACTGGTGCTGGAAATTGAAACCAATGGCGCCATTGCCGCTGAAGAGGCGATTCGTTCAGCAGCAAGAATTCTGGTTGAACAACTGGCTGTATTTGCCCAGTTGGAAGGCAGCGAGCTTGAAGTGACCACTGTCGATTCACCGCGTGCCAGCACGCAGCAGTACGATCCTGTTCTGTTGCGTCCTGTGGACGAACTGGAACTGACCGTGCGTTCTGCCAACTGCCTGAAAGCCGAGAATATTTACTACATTGGTGATTTGATTCAGCGTACTGAAAATGAATTGCTCAAAACGCCGAATCTGGGACGTAAATCCCTCAATGAGATCAAGGAAGTTCTGGCTTCACGTGGCCTGACCCTGGGCATGAAGCTGGAAAACTGGCCTCCTGTGGGCCTGGATCGCCATTAATTTGTTTTTTGTTGGCACGGCACTTTGAGACTACGTGTTTTCAGGTGCCTATTTACACAAGTGCACCGACCCGTACCTGATACGGCGGGCCGTAAAACCGGCTGAAATGTCAGCTTGGGATATAAAGAAAGGAAAATAGCACATGCGACACCGTCATGGATTGCGTAAACTGAACCGCACATCGTCACACCGTAAGGCGATGTTCCAGAACATGATGAATTCTCTGATTGAGCATGAAGTCATTAAAACCACATTGCCCAAGGCCAAAGAATTGCGCCGCCTGATTGAGCCGATGATCACTTTGGCTAAAACAGATACGCTGCATAACAAACGTCTGGCATTTTCCCGCCTGCGTGACCGTTACTCCGTGGTGAAACTGTTTGACGTGCTGGCTCCTCGCTACGCAGAGCGTCCTGGTGGTTATACCCGTATTTTGAAATTCGGTTATCGCATTGGCGACAATGCACCGATGGCCATCATTGAGCTGGTTGACCGTCCTGAGCTGGATGATGTACCTGCAGCCGCAGATGAGAAGGCTGCAGCGGCTCCGGCAGAAGCTAAAGCCAGCGAATAACGGCAAAGATTGGGAAGAGGCCTCTATAAAGAAGCTTCTTCTTGATTAAGAAAAGCCAGAGAGTGATCTCTGGCTTTTTTGTTGCATCCTTCTGATAAGTTTCTGGTGCGCTGCTGGGGCTGTTTGTTTTCAAAACAGAAAATAATACGGACATTTGAATATCAAAATAAAGAATTATTCAGTCGCCAGACGAAATGATTTTTATGGTTTTCTGTTCAGAAAAGCGGGCTTTGATTTGACCGATAGCTGAGGATCAGGCAGGTGTTTTTTAAGCGTTTGCCTGAATGCATAATGATAGAGAAAATGCTTGCAAATTAAATATGAGCCTATTATAATTTACGATTCACAGCGGCTGTAGCTCAGTTGGATAGAGTACTTGGCTACGAACCAAGGGGTCGTGGGTTCGAATCCTGCCAGCCGCACCAAATATGAAAAAGCACTTTCTTGAAGAAAGTGCTTTTTTTATGAACATTTCAACGGTTATCGCTAGCAGGTTCTTCAACGGATGGCAGTTTAAGAAAATGAGTGGCGGATCAGTTTATGAATATCCCCTGGCGCACAGAACATCTACACGCGTACGGGGGGCATATCTTACCAGCCGCGGCGGTGTCTCAACGGGTCTTTTACCCATGCAATGCCTTCTTTGGTGGCGTAGACTTTAGCGGCCTGCTCATCCGTAAAACGGTGGACAAAACGGACAATCCGGTCCAAAGAGGTGCTTCCGTGCCCGGCTCGGATCGAAACGGAAGATGAATAGCTGCCGTCAGGAAGTTGACGGATCAGTGGTGAAATGCAATATTTGCCAAGTTGTACCTGGTCGCTCATGTTTAAACTCCTTTTTGTTTTTGTTTGTAATGTGATTTTTATCACTTGGTGGATCTGATCTTAAAGTGAAAATATGTCAAATCAATGACATACTTACTTTTGTTAGACACCACTGTAAGGTGAGAGTTCCGAAAAATACGGCAGTACGGGTTTCCACTGAAGCAGGTCTGCTTGTACACGTAACCGCAATAGGGGTACTTAACCCATTTGGATGTCAGTGCAGAAAAAGGCGCGCTTAGGGCCTATGTGAAGAGTATGGCTGAAGCTGCTTAAGGGATAGTAGAATAGGTCTCTATTGATTAAATACAAGCAATGTGGGGCGCTTAAGGGGCTCCGCTGGCACGGTATCCCAATGTTCGAGAAATGGTCTGGCTGGCTTTCTGTAAAAGTTTTTGCCAGGCCGGGTTTAAACGGTCGGTGGGGGCTGAAATGGATAAGCCAGCGATCATTTTGCCTTCATCGTTGAAGATGCCTGTGCCATAACAACTCACACCAGGCTCCAGCTCTTCGTCGTCGCATGACAGGCCGTTGCGGCGAATCTGTGCCAGTTCACTTTCCAGCTCAGGCAATTTCTGAATGCTGTTCTGTGTATGGCTTTGTGCCAGGCGGCGCTGTGCATAAGCGTATATTTGTTGCGGCGTATCGTATGCCAAGAATAATTTCCCAACGGATGTCAGATGCAGCAGCGCATGCCCACCTATGGCCCGGACAACCTGCATGCCGGAGCGTTCATTGTATATACGCTCAATGTAGATAATTTCGTCGCCTTGCCGGATCGACAGGTTGACAGGTTGCTGCGTGAGCATATGCAGCTCACGCATGGGTGTTAACGAAACTTCATGCACACTGATTCGTGTTTTAACCAGATTCCCCAATTCCAGCAGCCGCATGCCAAGCCGGTACACACCAGACTGGGGATGTTCGACATAGCGGCCACAAACCAGATCATTCAGGATGCGGTGTACGGTGGAAGGGTGCAGGCCTGAAAGCTCGCTGATCTGTTTGAGTGAAACGGGTTCTTCGTGACTGGCCAGAATATTCAGTAGTGTGAATATGCGATCAATCACCTGAATGGATGGGCTATCAGAAGGGTTTTGTGTGTACATTGCCATTTGATATATTTTATATAGTGAAATTTATTTTGTATCACTTGAAAAATATCTCGCAGTGCACAATGATGTTTTTCAACCCCTGCTTTCCTGTTGCTGCAGAACGCCGGGGTTGTTTTCAGCAAGAACCGGTAATGCTGTTCTGCTTTTTTGTGGAGATGGGAAAGTGGTTTTTAAGATAAAAAACGATAAAAGCAACAAAAATTTTTTTGCAGAAAATGAGTTTTCAGCCTGTGAGAAAAGGCTTGAGTTATAAAAAAAATGCATAACTCAAAATTCTGGCATGGCGCGTGTGTTCAGAATGGATATCCGGTCAAACGTTTTCCGGCCAGTATGCCGTGCTTTTCAAACCAGCCCTGATGCATTTCCAGCACGTAGCGGACAGGCTTGTCCGAACAGTGGCTTTCTGTGCTTTGCGGCATCATGTCGGCAATGTTGACGATGGTGCCATCGTCCTGGATAAAGGCGGCAGACAGTGGCAACAAGGTGTTTTTCATCCAGAAACACTGTGTACGGGGTGTGTCAAAGATAAACAGCATGCCTTCGTTTTCCGGCATGCTTTCGCGCCACATCAGGCCAATCTGCTGCTGGTAAGGGGTTGCGGCGACCTGGACTTCAAGCCGGTACATGCCGGCAGACAGTTCAATACGGGGGAGGTTCAGTTGGGGTGAATTTGGCTGTGTTGCGGTTTGTGCCCAGGCGGCATGCATACAGAAAAGCCCGGCGATAAGTGCGCTGCACAATAAACGAGGTAATGAAAGAATGTTTGGCATGGGGTGCGCTCAATGCAAGTGGAGGATCTGTGCATTTTAGCAAATATGCGCACAATGGAGGTGCGGCTACTCCGGTCAGAGCATGTTTTTCGTTTGCAAGTCAGGCGTTCGAGTGAACTCCCGGAAACGTGGCGTAAAGAACCGTTGCTGTAAAATAACAGCAGGTTAGCAACAAATGATGCGAGTTATGCCGTTGCTGTCGTCAGGGCTTTCAGGCTTTCCGGGTCGGTGATGCGGATATGGCGCTGTTTAACCTGTAAAAAGCCATCTTCCTGAAATTTTGAAAAGGTTCGCGATACAGTTTCGAGCTTCAGGCCCAAGTAGCTGCCAATCTCTTCCCGTGTCATGCGCAGTACCAACTCATTGGCGGAAAAGCCGCGGGCGTGCAGGCGCTGTGTCAGGTTGAGCAAAAATGCAGCCAGCCGTTCTTCTGCCCGCATGCTGCCCAGCAACATCATCACACCCTGGTCGCGCACAATTTCGCGGCTCATCATACGGTGGACGTGGCGCTGCAGAATCGGGAATTCGCGGGATAGTGCTTCAATGCGCTCATAGGACAGTACGCACACTTCAGCATCTTCCAGGGCAATGGCGTCGCACATGTGGGCGTCACTGCACAAGCCGTCCAGGCCGACCAGCTCGCCGGCCATGTGAAAACCGGTCACCTGGTCGCGTCCGTCTTCAGATGTCAGGCAGGTTTTGAAAAAACCTGTACGGATGGCGTAAATTGCTGTGAAAGGATCGCCGGAGTGGAACAGAGCATGGCCACGGCCGATTTTACGGCGTGTGCTGACCACTTGATCCAGCCTCGACATTTCATCTTGGGTCAGACCAACTGGCATACACAGGTCACGCATATTGCAGTTGGAGCAAGCTACATTGGTGTGGGGGAATGATGCCATGACATTAATGCAAATGATGCAGGTTAGTTGTATTGGGTCAATAAAAACTGGAGCAGTATCTGTACAATGAAATTGTATAAAAATTTAGCTGTTATGAGATTTGCTCAAAATAGACGCAGATCAAACAGGTATGAAGCGATTGTAGCGCCAATGGAATAACTTGACTAAGATCAAGCCTATATTGTGCGTAAAATGGCACAGTGATTTTAGGGCTTATGTCACACTTTCCAGCAGAATATTGTTGGGCTCATGTGTGGGCTGCTTTGAAAGAAGTGGTATAGCAGCATGTATGATTGAGACAAGACCGATGAGGTCAACTTTTTATTACTACAAGAAGATAAGACGATGCAGCAACTTGTGATTACGCCGGAGCTTCTTCGACGCTATGATGTATCAGGGCCGAGGTATACCTCGTACCCTACTGCGGACCGGTTCGTGGAGGCTTTTGATGAAGCTGATTATCTGCAGGCGCTCACACAGCGCACTGTAGGGGCGATTGCGGCCAATCCGCTGTCCATTTATGTGCATATTCCTTTTTGTGAGTCTCTTTGTTATTACTGCGGCTGCAACAAGATTGTCACCAAGCATCATGAACGGGCCTTGCCCTACCTGGAAGGGTTGCTCAAGGAGATGGCGCTGGTTGCCAAGCAACTGGATAGCCGCCAGCGTGTGTCGCAGATTCATTTTGGCGGAGGTTCCCCGACTTTTCTGTCAGACGAAGAGCTGTCCCGGGTGATGTCCAAACTGCGTGAGCATTTTGAATTCATGGATAGCCTGGAATGCACCATTGAGGTGGACCCCAGGACGGTGTCGCGCGAGCGGCTGCAGAATCTGTGGGATATGGGGTTTAACCGTCTGAGTCTGGGCATTCAGGACTTTGACCATCAGGTTCAGCAGGCGATTCACCGTGTACAGAGTACGGAATCGGTGTTTGCGCTGATGCAGGCGGCACGTGACATCGGGTTCACGTCGATCAGTGTCGATTTGATTTACGGCTTGCCCAAACAGACGCAGGTATCATTTAATGAGACGCTTGATCAGATTGCGGTATTACGACCGGATCGCATTGCCGTATATGGTTATGCACATCTGCCCAGCCGGTTTAAACCGCAAAGGCGAATTCACAATGAGGATTTGCCCGACGGCGCAACCCGTCTGAATCTGATGAGTGAATCCATCAGCCGGTTGCAAAAGGCCGGTTACGAGTATATTGGAATGGACCACTTCGCCCTGCCGGAAGATAGCTTGAGCGTGGCCAAGCGGCATGGGCGCATGCACCGTAACTTCCAGGGTTACAGTACACATGCCGACTGTGACTTGATTGGCCTGGGTATTTCTGCCATTTCCAAGGTGGGCGCCGTATACAGCCAGAATGCCAAAGAGCTTGAAGACTATATGGACCAGGTGGAGCAGGGGCATCTGCCTGTTATGCGTGGTTACGCATTGGACCGTGATGATCTGGTCAGGCGAGCTGTGATCTCAGCCATTATGTGTCAGGGCGTGATCATCTATGAGTCAATAGAGCTTGCCTATCTGGTTGATTTCAAGAGCTATTTTGCAAAAGAGCTGGCACAGTTGCAACCTTTTGTCGAACAGGGGCTGATGGAGTTTGACGAAAATGGTTTCCGTGTTAAATCGCTCGGCTGGTATTTTGTCCGCGCGCTGGCCATGACTTTTGATAAGTATCTGCAGGCCGATCTGACGCGCGAGCGGTTCTCCCGCATTATTTAATATCTGACCCGGTATGTCGTTGGGGAAGCACTGACCTGACTGCTACCGGGTGGTTACTCTTATATCTGATGTTATATAGAGGACTATAATCAGAGATTTTAAAAAGACGTAAAATCACTCTTTACAGTTGACAGGGCAGAATAAGTATGGATGATCAGACAAATTATCTGCCTGTGAATGTCATACATATATTTCTACCCATTGGAGGAACAGTTCATGTACCAGCACATTAAGGTCCCTGCGCAAGGACAAAAAATTACCGTCAATGCCGACAATTCTCTGAATGTGCCGGACCAGCCTATCATCCCGTTTATTGAAGGTGACGGTACCGGCATGGATATCACGCCTGTCATGATCAAGGTGGTTGATGCTGCCGTTGCCAAAGCCTATGGCGGCAAACGCCAAATTCACTGGATGGAAGTGTATGCTGGTGAAAAGTCCACCAAGGTCTATGGCGCAGATGTCTGGCTGCCGGATGAAACGCTGGAGGCTGTGCGTGACTATGTGGTTTCCATCAAGGGGCCTTTGACCACACCGGTTGGTGGTGGTATGCGTTCACTGAATGTGGCGTTGCGCCAGCAGTTGGACCTGTATGTCTGCCTGCGTCCGGTTCAGTATTTTCAGGGCGTGCCCAGTCCGGTGAAAGCGCCGGAAAAAGTGGATATGGTGATTTTCCGTGAGAACTCGGAAGATATCTATGCCGGTATTGAATTTGCTGCGCAGACGGATCAGGCTAAAAAACTGATCAAGTTCTTGCAGGATGAACTGGGCGTGAAGAAAATCCGTTTTCCGGAAACTTCCGGTATCGGCGTGAAGCCGGTTTCCAAAGAAGGAACGGAGCGTCTGGTGCGCAAGGCGCTTCAGTATGCCATTGATAATGACAAGCCCAGCGTGACTTTGGTGCACAAGGGCAACATCATGAAATACACCGAAGGTGGTTTCCGTGACTGGGGTTATGCGCTGGCTGCCAAAGAGTTTGGCGCTGAGCTGATTGATGGCGGCCCGTGGATGAAGTTTAAAAACCCGAAGACCGGCAACGAAATCACCGTGAAAGACAGCATTGCCGATGCGTTCCTGCAGCAGATTCTGTTGCGCCCGGCTGAATACTCTGTGATTGCCACTTTGAACCTCAATGGTGACTACATCTCTGACGCGCTGGCTGCACAGGTAGGCGGCATCGGTATTGCACCGGGAGCCAATCTGTCAGATACCGTGGCCATGTTTGAAGCAACCCATGGTACGGCACCTAAATATGCTGGGAAGGATTATGTGAACCCAGGTTCAGAAATTCTGTCGGCCGAAATGATGCTGCGCCACATGGGCTGGGTTGAAGCGGCAGACTGCATCATCAAAGCCATGGAAAAAGCAATTCAAAGCAAGAAAGTGACTTATGACTTTGCGCGTCTGATGGATGGCGCTACGCAGGTCAGTTGCTCAGGCTTTGGCCAGGTGATGATTGAGCAGATGTAATGTTTGCGTTTTAAATGGCTAAAAAAGCACCGGTCAGGTGCTTTTTTATTGGGTGTGCCATATGCTGTTTTCGTCCACCCACTCAGGCTCGCAGGTCACCGCCTCTTCGTCCAGCTCTATGCCTGCTGCATGGTAAATGGCTTGCTGAATATGGCCTGGACGGCCAAGTACCAAATACGCGCCATGCGTGCCAACGCAACTGTAAACCTGGGTGTCAGCATATCCATCAATGTTGAAGGTACGCGCATGCAGTTGCTCTGGCGTTTTTACCGGAGTAACCGATGCGGGTGAAAAAATGGCGATATTGGGGACAAAATACTCAGGGTAAGGAAAAATTTTCTGATCTGAGCCGGCAAGTTCCTGATAAGAGGCCAGCAGGTACTCATACACCGGTTGAGGCCGTGTGCTGGGAGTATATACGGCGTTTTGAATTTCTCCGGTGGTCAGCAGAAAATCGCTGCTTGTGGCAACAGGCAAAGTGTTTTGAGGTAAAAAACGAACGACGCGCATGGCTTCGTTGGGCGGTTGTGTAATCCAAATGGAAATCGGCGTATTGGCAGGCAACTGTGCCAAAGGCGAATACATGTAAATACCGTCCGCCTTAAAGTAGGCAAAGCCGATACCGATTGGACTGCTGCCCGGTATGGACGGGTTCGGTGCCGCATTGGCGTCTGTAGATGCAAACAGGCCAGCCATGCAACAAACCGATATGAGCAGCCATTGCTTCAAATGCGCAGACATGGGGGAGAACATGGGGGGTAAAAAGCGGAAATCGGATTTCATGCAGAATGCCTGGGGTTGGGTTCAGGTCATTATAAACGGCGCAGCACTCTCTCTATAGAAGAAAACGGTACGGGGTTTAATCAATAATGTGGCGCTGGTGTGTGTTTAATTTGTGTAAAGCGTCACAGCAAATAAAAATCCCAGCCTTGTGGCTGGGATGAAATGTATTCGAACTGCGTTATAAAAATAAGGGTTCAGAAGCTGCGGCTTAAAGTCAGTTGAATGACATTCAGCCCAGGATTCGGGCGCTTGATAGAGGCATTGGAAAAATGGGACAACCTTAAACCAACGCGCCAGTCGTCTCCGAAGGTTCTGACAATGCCGATGTGATCGCCAAATTGAAATGCCGTGCTGATTTCCCGGTTGGCAAAACGGGTGTGGCTCATAGCCGTTGCACCAATGCCGCCTTCAATATACCACTGCTGTCCGATCCACCAGCGCAGCATGGGCGTCAGGCTGACTTGCCAGATACTGGTTCGTGAACCGTACCGGACATGGCTGTCATTGGTATGCCAATAAGCCAGCCCGGCCTCCAGCTTCAGGTCAATCGGGCGGTTGAATAAAGAGCCTTGCCACAGTGTCGGGGTTTCATAGGCCAGTTCAGTCCGGTTATAACTGCCCTGATACCCCAGGTTCAGGCGAAATGCACCGCGCTCCTGGCCTTGCGGCACAGTAGGTTGAGCGGCTGCTATAGAGCAGAAAAAGCCGAGTACAGCGACCCAGCAGGAGATAGAGAGTGCTTTCATACAGATAAATGTATCAGACTGCAGAGCAGATGAAAATCATTTCGCATCATAGAAGCAGTTAATTGTAACTTTAATAACTGATCAGTCAGATTTTTATGATGCAAAAACCACTATTTTAATAACGCTTTGCCAAAAGAAAAACCACTTTTTTGATAAGGCCATGGTATGAAAACATACTTACGCATTTCGGTAATGCATGCAGGCGTTTCACTGTGGCATGAAACGCCTGTAAAAAACATACTGACCGGTGCCGATAACGGTAGTGGCACGCAAATTCACGCAACCGCTTCTGAAACCGGTTCTGGTTGGGGCGCTGGTGCGGCACTGCTGTCCGTGATCGGCTCAATATTTTGTGCCTGTGCCCCTTTGTCGCCCTGGGTCAGTTCAAAACGGACCCGCCCACCGGGTTTCAGGGTACGAAACCCTTCCATTTGGATAGCGGAAAAGTGTGCAAAAACATCCGGGCCACCATCGTCGGGCTGAATAAAACCAAATCCTTTTGCATTGTTAAACCACTTGACAATTCCAAGCGCATACATGGCGTACTCCTCTATATAACTGGTGCCTGAAATGCATCTTAACGAATAGGGTTAGTGCGTCAATTCAGGGTTTGTCCCGATGTAATATCCGCCTAATCACGATAGGGGATTAAAGGGCATTATTGCGATTGGCTTGAAAGTGAACAATTCACCCTGATGTAGATGAAAGTTGACAGCAACTTGTTGAAAGGCAAAAGAAGTCATTTTTTTGAAAACGGGAATTTCCTCATGGCATAAATCTGTGTAACATGAGAGGCATGAAATCGGTAGAATTCTTTGCATGATTTGTTATATGGTAAATATGCACGGTGTGCAGCAGCATCAGCCTATGCAGCCGAACGAGCAAACCCCGGCCCTGGCCGAGCCGGATGTCCTGTTAACGGAGCCGCCGCCCTTTTATCAGGTGGTGATGCTCAATGACGACTTTACCCCTATGGAGTTTGTGGTCTATGTTATTCAAGAGTATTTTGGCAAGGATCTGGAAGTGGCAACAACCATCATGTTGAAAATTCACTATGAAGGCCGTGGCATTTGTGGCGTATTTCCGCGCGATATTGCTGCGACCAAGGTGGATATGGTGTTATCTGCTGCCCAGCAGGCGCAGCACCCCTTGCAGTGCATTATGGAGGCCGTATGATCGCTCAGGAATTGGAAGTCAGTCTGCACATGGCATTTGTCGAGGCGCGGCAGCAGCGCCACGAGTTCATTACCGTGGAGCATCTGCTGCTGGCATTGCTGGATAATCCGTCAGCGAAAGACGTGTTGCTGGCCTGTGCCGCAGATGTGGACGAACTGCGTCAGAGTCTGACCCAGTTCATTACCGATAACACACCAACCATCGCCGGGGAAGGCGAGGTGGATACGCGCCCGACACTCGGGTTTCAGCGTGTGATCCAGCGTGCCATCATGCATGTGCAGTCCACCGGCAATGGCAAAAAAGAAGTGACCGGCGCCAACGTGCTGGTATCCATTTTTGGTGAAAAAGATTCGCATGCCGTGTATTACCTGCATCAGCAGGGGATTACCCGGCTGGATGTGGTGAACTACATTGCGCATGGCATTCGCAAGACCGATGTGTCTGACGCGGGCAGAACCAGTGATGCCAGCAGTGAGCAGGTGAACAGCGAAGAGGCGCAGAACGGGGAAAAAGGCTCTCCGCTCGAGCAGTTTACCGTGAACCTGAACCAGCAGGCCAAAGAGGGCCGGATTGATCCGCTGATTGGGCGTGAGTCCGAGGTGGAGCGGGTGGTACAGGTGTTGTGCCGCCGCCGTAAAAACAACCCGCTGCTGGTGGGCGAGGCTGGTGTGGGCAAAACAGCCATTGCAGAAGGCCTGGCCTGGCGCATTACCCAAAATACCGTGCCCGAAGTGCTGGCTGACGCTGTGGTGTATGCGCTGGACATGGGGGCATTGCTGGCCGGTACCAAATACCGGGGTGACTTTGAGCAGCGGCTCAAAGGGGTGCTCAAAGCGCTGAAAGACAAGCCGGAATCCATCCTGTTCATTGATGAAATACATACGCTGATTGGTGCGGGTGCGGCTTCCGGCGGAACGCTGGATGCCTCCAACCTGCTCAAACCCGCACTGAGTTCTGGGCAGTTGCGCTGCATTGGCGCGACCACGTTTACCGAATACCGGGGAATTTTTGAAAAAGACAGTGCATTGAGCCGCCGCTTCCAGAAAATTGACGTGGTGGCGCCTTCGGTCGAGCAGACAGTGGAGATTCTCAAAGGGCTGAAATCGCGTTTTGAAGAACACCACAGTGTGAAGTATGCCAATGCTGCATTGCAGGCAGCGGCTGAGCTCAGCGACAAGTTCATCAATGACAGGCATTTGCCCGACAAGGCCATTGACGTGATTGATGAGGCCGGTGCTGCACAGCGCCTGCTGCCCAAGAGCAAGCAGAAAAAAACCATTACCCGGGCGGATGTGGAAGACATTGTTGCCAAAATAGCACGCTCGGGGCTGGGACGGACTGACAAACCGATTGGTTCCTTCCTGTTCTCCGGGCCGACCGGCGTCGGGAAAACCGAAGTGGCCCGGCAGTTGGCTTATATTTTAGGCATTGACCTGATCCGCTTTGATATGTCTGAATACATGGAGCGCCATGCAGTCAGCCGCTTGATCGGGGCGCCTCCCGGTTATGTCGGGTTTGACCAGGGCGGGCTGCTGACCGAAGCCATCACGCAAAAACCGCACAGCGTGCTGCTGCTTGATGAAATTGAAAAAGCGCATCCGGATGTATTTAATGTGCTGCTGCAGGTCATGGACCACGGCACATTGACGGATAACAACGGACGCAAGGCGGATTTCCGTAATGTGATCATCATCATGACCACCAATGCGGGGGCTGAGACGATGAACAAGGCCACCATCGGATTCACAACGCAGCGCGAATCAGGTGATGAAATGGCGGATATCAAGCGCCTGTTCACACCGGAATTCCGCAACCGGCTGGATGCAATTGTCAATTTCAGCGCATTGAACGAGGAAGTGATCCTGCGTGTGGTGGACAAATTCCTGCTGCAGCTTGAAGCGCAATTGGCAGAGAAAAAGGTGGACGTGACCTTTACCGATGAACTGCGGCGCGATCTGGCTCAGAAAGGGTTTGATCCAATGATGGGCGCTCGCCCCATGCAGCGCCTGATTCAGGATACCATCCGCAGTGCTCTGGCAGATGAACTGCTGTTTGGACGCCTGATCAACGGCGGACATGTCACCGTGGATATGGATGCACAAGGGCAGGTACAGCTCAAAATTGACCCGCCGCCTGAAAAGGGGGAAGGAAAATCCCGTAATCAGGAGTCGGCTGCGGCAACTGAGTAATCATCCGGGCTGGCTTTTGATAAATCCCCATAGGTTTTTGCCAACCTGTGGGGATTTTGTTATGAAATAAACTAACTAGGCAGAATGATGGTTTTCACATCCGTAAATTTCGCCAGGCAAAACAAAATACTTCTGGCTAAATTACACAAAATGTCAAAATTGACTGAATTGACCTCGGTGTGACAAAAAGGGATGTCTTAAATGACAAAAATGTAACCCTATTTTTAGCGATTCGCTGGAAAGTGTGAAATATTTCGCAGTTTTAAGGTTGGCACGGTCCATGCATATCTTTTGGTGAAGGCTACGATATGTAGTTCCTAATTAACCAAGGAAGGTCAAATTATGAAAAAGCAAATTATGTCTGTGAAGCGCGGCGCTCAAAAGGGTTTCACCCTGATCGAATTGATGATCGTTGTGGCTATTATCGGTATTCTGGCAGCTTTCGCTCTGCCGATGTACCAGGATTACACTGTGCGTACTCGCTTGGGTGAAGGCTTAGTGCTGGCTTCTTCAGCGAAAAACATTGTAGTTGACAATGCTACCAATGGTTTCACATTCAACCAAGGTTGGTCGAACGGCCCGACTGGTACAATCAAGTCTACCCGCAATGTGACAGAGGTTAATCTTGATGGAACTGGTGTCATTACGATTAAAGGCGACTCTACTCGTGTAAATGGTATTGAGTTAGTGCTGTCTCCGTGGGATAACGACGGTGCGCTGCAGACCGGCAGACTGCCTGTTGGACGTATTGCTTGGTCATGCCACAGCTCTACCAACGCAACTGCCCCTAACCAGTTGCCGCCGGAATGCCGCTTTACCACTGCAACAGCACCTGCTGCATCTGGTAACTAATCATATCCATCTATATGGATTAAAAATGGGGTCTTCGGGCCCCATTTTTTATTTTGAATGTTGCAATTTTGATTGAATTATTAAGCGTAAAATGTACCGCTGAATCCTGAATGAGTATTCCGTGCAAAAATACGAAAAATCTCAATTGAAAGATGAGCAAACGGTATCCTCAGCGGTTTCCGCTTGGACTGGCGTTGCGGGTATTTTCGGGCTTCTTGCTGCACTGATCGTTGTTTATATTGTCCGGCCTGGTTATACCATTGCGTGGCTTGTTTTGATGGGAAGCGCAACTGTGCCTATGCTGTTTGCTGAATATTACAGGAACCGGCAGTGGAAAAGTACGGCCACCGCTCCTGGTTCTTTTACTTGCCAACAGATATTGGGCTGGAAAATTCGTGGGCTGCTATTTGCAGGCTTGATCTGGGTGGTAACTTTAGCTGTATTTCAGTTTGCAAATATGGCAGTTACTGCAACATTGTTGGAATTTTTGCCCTGGTTGGGGCCGTTGTTGCTGGGGTACCTGTTTTTTTACCTGATAAGAGTCCGGAGTGAAGATTGGGAGCCCGGAACCTTACTGTCTTTAGGCTATGCGCTGGATCAGCAGGGATACCGGTGGGGGGTATGGAAAGATACAGCGCGCAATCATTTGATCAAGGCGTTTTTTCTACCCTTGATGATTGATGCTTCGTATCTTTGGCTGGTCATGTTTTATCATGATCTGGAGCGTGGCTTTCAGATCGCATGGTATTTTGTGCCGATGGCACTTCTGTACCTGATCGATACGGTTTACGCAACAATTGGCTATATGTGTAATTCGCATCGTCTGGATACCCATATCAGATCCAGTAATCCCTACTTGCTGGCCTGGGTAGCGGCTCTGGTCTGTTATCCACCTTTAATGTTCTTACGCGAAAATGCAGGTCTTATGCTATATACCCAAAATGGCTCGGGTACAGGGGGCGCTCCATGGATGGTTTGGTTTGAGCGGGGGAGCCCCCTGTTTTACAGTTGGGGCGCCGTTATCGTTGCATTGACGGTGATTTACGCATGGGCAACAGTGATTTTCGGTATCCGGTTCAGCAATTTGACCAACCGTGGCATCATTACCAATGGTCCTTACCGTTACTTTAAGCATCCGGCTTATCTGGCCAAAAACCTGTCATGGTGGTTTTTGTATGTTCCCTTTTTAAGCATGGCTTCGGGTTGGCATACTTTGCAGATGGTGGGGGCATTATTTGTGACCAACATGATTTACTGGTGTCGAGCCAAAACAGAAGAGTGGCATTTGATGCAGGACCCGCAGTATCAGGCATACTCGAAATGGATTGCTCGCAATGGTTTGTTCGCCCGCGTGAAAAAACTTTTTCAATGAAAAAAACCAGACTGACTATTTTATTGATGCTTCTGAGTGTGGTTGCTGCCGGTTGTTATTGGTATCAAGGTGGGCCATTACCGTTGAACTGGGAGTTACGCCGCTTTGCAATGCTGTGGCACCTGGATGGTATGATGCTTGGGATTCGACATCCTGATGGACGCACAGAGCATATCGTGATCGGATACCATGCCCGCAATGGCGAGGAAAAGGTGCTTCCTTTGACGGAAAATGAACCAATGCGCATTGCCAGTTTGTCCAAGCCGATCACGGCGATGACTATCCGCTGGATGGTGAAAAAGGGGCAGTTGCAGTTGGACGGAAAACTGGTCGATTTATTGCCTCAACTTGACTACTCCCGGGACGAATACTATCGGCAGATCACGGTAGCTGACCTATTGCGACATGTAGCAGGATTTAGCGCCCGCCAATCGGGTGATGTAGTGGTAACGGATAACGGTTTGGTTTCATGCGACCAAGCTATCCATAAAGTGCTTGAACGAAAACTTGATGATGTGCCCGGCAGCCAGATCGAGTATGCAAATATTGGCTACTGTTTTTTAGGCAAAATCATTGAAAGCAAAGCCGGTCTTACTTATGAGGATGCGGTGCATGCTATGCTGCAGGATCGTGGCGTTTCTGCTGAAAAACTGACCATTACCGGAGTGGCGGCAACAGCAGGCGCAGTGCCTTTTACAAGCAGGGAGGAGTTGCAGGGAGCTGCTCCGGTTGGAGGCTGGTCTGCTGATCTGGATACTCTGCTGGCGATTTATGCACTGGAACTGCCTCATGTCAGGCAAATTGCTGTTCCGCCGTTACGAGCGGCATACACCCAGAGCTATTATGGTCTGGGATGGCGCATTTGGCCACAAAATGATGGCAGCAACCAATTAACGCATTATGGTGCATTTCCACCGTTGCATTATAGTTTTGCGCTTATTTTGCCGGATGGAACGATTGTTGTTGCTTTTGTGGAGGGGCAGCTGTGGAACTACAGCGAGGCTTTTTCGGCATTGAAAGGTATATTAAGCGAAAGGTTGTAAATCCATTGTTTTCAAAATATTCTGGCATGATTTTTGCTGTTTAATGTTAAGGAGCAGCTTGATTGCAGCATAGTCAACTTGCACAGCAGTACAAGGATAAGTTGGATGAAAAACGAAATGGCGTGGACAACACAAAAAGGTTTTCAAAATGGGTTTACCCTGATTGAGTTGATGATTGTTGTAGTCATCACAGGAATTTTGGCTGCCTTTGGTTTGATTATGTATCAGGATTATGTGGTTCGTACACGCTTGGGAGAAGGGCTGATGCTGGCAAGTACGGCCAAATCGTTGGTAGCAGAGAATGCAGTTAACGGCATTAACCCTTTAGATAGCCGATGGCAGGGGTTTGTTTCGACGAGGAACACCAGCAACATTTCTATTGATGGTCCCACAGGCGTAATCACCATTACCGGCTCAGCCCATGCCCAAAACATTCAATTACTATTGACCCCGACAGGGAATAACGGCCCTTTGGTGGCTGGCGTTATTCCGTATGGGCGTGTCAGTTGGACATGCACTGAAGCCACAGGATCTGTGTCTCAGAATCGGTTGCCCTCCGATTGCCGTTAAAAGTCAGAGGATGTTTTGTGCCCGCTATGCACTAAAAAGGGCTATCTGTTTTTTGTTTTATAGCAGTTCTGCAATCAGTTCAATCTCCACACAAACTCCCATAGGCAGTTGGGCCACACCATAGGCGCTGCGGGCATGCTGGCCTTTTTCTCCAAATACTTCTCCCAGCAGTTCCGAGCAGCCGTTGGTCACCAGGTGGTGTTCGGTATAGTCTGGTGCGCTGTTAACGAGGCTGACCACTTTGACGATACGTTTGATTTTATTCAGGTCCCCGGTAGCGGCATGCAGGGTTCCAAGCAGGTCAATGGCAACGGCGTGTGCAGCAAGTCTGCCTTCTTCTGTGCTCATGTTTTTACCCAGTTGCCCTACCCACGGTGTACCTTCCTTTTTGGCAATATGGCCGGAAAGGTAAACCTGCTTGCCTGAAATGGCATAGGGGACATATGCAGCCGCCGGTGTTGCAACACCGGGAAGTTTGATGTTCAGTGCATCTAGTTTGTGGTAAACAGACATGTGTTTTCCTTTTCAATAAAAATACGGAGAGAATTGCCCTAAACTTTAACCCATGGAAGCAATTTGTGCAGCATGGCTGGTGGGTATCGCATGGCAGTTGGGCCAGGCCCGGTTATGGGGCGCAGAAATTTACCTGGTGCTTTTTCTGGCTGCCGGAGCAGGTCTGGCATGGATGGTTTATGCCTGGCGTCAGAGTCTGTACGCCGTGCAGGGCCGGTACCGGCGCTGGGGCCAGCGTGTGTTGGTTTGGGCATTATTGGTTTGCATGGGCTTTGCCTGGGCCGGCTGGCGGGCAGCACACAAAATGGCAGATGCAATGCCGCCGGGGCTGGAGCGGCAGGATATTCTGGTCGAAGGCGTGGTGGATACGCTGCCGCAATTGCAGTCCGGGCGCTGGCGTTTTACGCTGGAGGTTAAAACTGCGGAGTTGAATGGTGAACCGGTTCAATTGCCTGCCAAACTGCAATTAAGCTGGTATTTCAGCACGTCTGCCGCGAATGGTACCAACGATGCCATGCCCGATATCCACGTTGGGCAGCATTGGCGCTTTGAAGTGCGCCTGCGCGCACCCCATGGCAGCATGAACCCGCATGGTTTTGATTATGAACTGTGGCTGTGGGGGCAGGGTATTGGCGCAGTAGGGTATGTGCGGACTGCTAAAAATGCGGCTACGCCTCAGTTGCTGGCTGATGCTCAGGGCTCCTTGGTGGAACACTGGCGGGAGCAGGTGCGGGGCAAAATCATGCATACCGTGCCGGATGCACGGCAGGCAGGCCTGCTTGCTGCGTTAACCCTGGGAGACCAGCGTGCCATTTCCCGGGATGACTGGCAGATATTTCGTACCACTGGCGTAGCGCATCTGGTCAGTATCTCGGGGTTGCACATCACGATGATGGCATGGCTGGCGATGTGCCTGATCAACTGGTTGTGGCGGCGCAGTGTACGTTTGATGTTGTGGCTGCCTGCGCATACGGCTGCTGCCGTAGGCGGGTTGTTGTGTGCAGTCTTGTACGCATTGTTTGCCGGCTGGGGTATTCCGGCACAGCGCACGGTGCTGATGCTGGCAACGGTGGTGTTGCTGCGTGTTGTCGGAATACGCTGGCCATGGTACACCGTGTGGTGTTTTGCTGCGGCAGTTGTAGTGGCGGCAGATCCTTGGGCATTATTGCAGGCGGGATTCTGGCTGTCGTTCATTGCAGTAGGCGTTTTACTGGTACAGGCAACAGATGGTATTGACGGGCAGAAACAGTTGGAGCGGAAGAAACAGAATTCGTCGCTAGCACAGCTTGCCTTGCAACCCTGGTGGCAGCGTTTATGGAAAAGTATATGGCGAAGTTGCTGGCAACTGCTGGTGGTGCAATGGCGCATTTCAATTGCACTGGCACCGTTGACATTGCTGTTGTTTCAGCAGGTTTCTGTGGTGGGGCTGGTCGCTAATCTGTTTGCAATTCCATGGGTCACTTTTGTGATGGTGCCTCTGTCGCTGCTGGGTATGGTATGGCACCCGTTATGGCTCTTTGCTGCGTGGGCCGCCGATGTATTGCTGGCGGTTTTGCAATGGCTTTCAGGTTGGACATGGGCGGTGTGGAGCAGCGCCGTACCGCCATGGCCGGTGGGCGTTGCTGCTGTGCTGGGGGCGGTTGTTCTGGTGCTGCCAACATGGCGATGGCGTTACCGGCTGCTTGGCTTATTAATGCTTATTCCTGTATTGGTTTGGCAGCCAACCCGGGTTGCGCGAGGTGAGTTTGAGGTGATTGCGCTGGATGTTGGGCAGGGGAGTGCGGTGCTGGTGCGCACTGCCACACATGATCTGCTATACGATACCGGCCCTAAATATACTGAAGATTCAGATGCCGGATCGCTCATGGTGGTGCCCGCTTTGCATGCGCTGGGCGTGCATTTGGATCGTGTGGTGGTCAGCCATGTGGATGCAGATCATGCCGGTGGATTGTATTCGGTCCTGGCGGCGTATCCGCAGGCTGATCTGCTGGCATCCGCGCCATCTGGTGATGTCATCTGGCAATCAACTGCGGCAGATCATATTAGCTGTGTGGCCGGGTTGTCGTGGCAGTGGGATGATGTGCAGTTTACGGTGCTGCATCCCACTGTACAAATGGAAAGTCAGGGAAATTCCCGGGCGTTGTCAGGTAATGCACAGTCCTGTGTGTTGCGGGTTGCTGCAACCAATGCAGCGGGAAAAGAGGTGGCGGCATTGCTGACAGGAGATATTGAAGCGAAGCAAGAGGGGGATCTGGTTGCGCGGTCTGAGGATTGTTCTGCACGCATACATCCAACTGATCCTATTGGCGCAAGTGCGGCAGATTCAGCAGAGCAGCAATGCGGCACCTCACTTCATGCTGACTGGCTGCTGGCACCGCACCATGGCAGTAAAACATCATCTTCAGAAGCATTTTTAGACGCGGTCAATCCGCACTGGGTTGTTGTTCAATCGGGGTATCTGAACCGTTTCGGCCATCCTGATGAAGATGTGCTCAAGCGTTACAGCCAGCACGAAATTCAGCTTGTGAATACGGTCAATTGTGGCGCAGCAACCTGGCGCAGTGATGCACCGGAGCAGATGCAATGTGAAAGAATGCAGCGCTCGCGTTACTGGCATCATCAGGTACAGTGAGATTATTGTTTGGCCTTGTTGGCTCTACGTGAAAAAAGCCTGTGCTTTTATGGGCACAGGCTTTAAAGTGGTTTTATCTGGGAGCACAATTAATTGGTATATGTGCCCTTTAATGATGTAAAAACATCTCAGTTTGCTGCCGAAGGGCGACCTCTGCCTGATCTGGCGCTACCAGATCTGCTTTCGGACGAAGACCGGCGCGGTGCACTTCTGTTTGGCGTTGTACTGAAGCCGGATTTGCTGCCCGGGCGCTTTGTGGCTGCGCCGGTACGGTTACCACCGGGTTTTCCGCTGTAATAACCATCAGCACTTCCTCTGCTGTTTCGGCCTGCGCCCGCTGCGCGTTCACCTGTACGGCGTTCCCCGCGCCCTGATTCTCCTGCCGTGCCACCCGTCAGGGCCGATTGTTGTCTGGGGCCTGCAAAGCGTGTTTCGGGCCGACGGTCATTGTAGCCGTCTGATGCGCCGGTGCTTCTGCCGCCTCTACTGCCTTTGCCGTCTTTGCGCTGGCTGTCACGGGCCTGCCCACCGCCGGTACGTCCGGCACGGGTACCTGCACCACCGCGTGGCTGGTTGATCTGCTGACGGGCCGCTTTCACGAATGATGCGGTGGACTGGCGGCTGGGCGCCCTGCCAATACCGCCCCACAGTACCTGCCGGCCCATCACAATGGGCTGTGCAGTTTCCAGCGGGTCGGGCTGGAATCCGTCAATCACAATCTGTTCAACCGGGCGTTTAATCAGTGTTTCAATCTGTTGCATGAACCCGGCTTCGTCCACCGTGACCAGACTGATCGCAACGCCGTCAGCGCCCGCGCGGCCTGTACGGCCAATGCGGTGCACATAGTCTTCGCTGACATTAGGCAGTTCATAGTTAACAACGCAGGCCAGCTGGTCAATATCAATGCCGCGGGCGGCAATGTCGGTGGCCACCATGGCCTGAATCTGGCCGTTCTTAAAGCCTTTTAATGCAGCGGTACGTGCGGCCTGGCTTTTGTTGCCGTGCAGCGCAACGGATTTAATGCCGTTTTTCTCCAGTGCATCAGATACTTTATTAGCGCCAAATTTGGTACGGGTAAAAATCAGCACCTGATACCACTGGTTATCCTGAATCAGCTTGATCAGCAGTTCCAGCTTGCGGCTGCGTGCAACCGGGTGTGCAATCTGTTCAATGCGCTCCACCGTGGTGTTGCGCGGGGTGACCTGAATGGTGTGGGGCTCGTGCAGCAGTTGCCCGGCCAGTTCGCGGATTTCTTCGCTGAACGTGGCGGAAAACAGCAGGTTTTGCCGTTCTTTGGGCAGCTGCGCCAAAATCTTGCGGATATCGATGATGAACCCCATGTCCAGCATGCGGTCGGCTTCATCCAGCACCAGGGTGCTGGCCTGAGACAGGTCGACAAACCCCTGCTGGTGCAGGTCGAGCAGACGTCCGGGGGTTGCAATGATGATGTCCACACCGCGTTGCAGGCGCTGGATCTGCGGGTTCATGCTGACGCCGCCAAACATCACCATGGTGCTGAGTTTGAGGTATTTTCCAAACTGGCGGAAAGACTCTTCAATCTGTGCGGCCAGTTCGCGCGTGGGTGCCAGAATCAGCGCACGCGGAATGATGCGGCCTTTTTTGTTTTTGGCCGGGTGTTCCTGCGCCAGCCGATGCAGAATGGGCAGGGCAAAACCGCCGGTTTTCCCGGTGCCGGTTTGTGCGCCGGCCATCAGGTCAACACCGGACAGTACGACCGGGATGGCTTCCTGCTGAATCGGGGTTGGGGCATCAAAACCTAAATCCTGCACAGCCTTCAGCAAGGCAGGCGCCAATTGTAAATCTTCGAATTTCATAATATTGTTGGAGGTACCGGCGGTTTATGCCAGGTACAAATAAGATCAGCCAGTTTGCAGTCTGATATAAACTGCAATCAGAACCCGAATCAGCAGGCCTTGCGCCTGCTGCATTTGCAAGGGTCTCAGTCTTTGGCGGACGGGGGTTAATTAAGCAGCGCCATGTGGTTCATCTGTTAAGCTTTGCTTTTTCGTGCCACACCATCGCTGTATGCCTGGGCACGACTGAGTGCCACAAACAAGTGCATCATTGTAACGCGTATTGCAAAAAGACGCTGGCAGATAAAATAGGGCGGAATCCTTTTAATTCGCGTTTGAGCGAAAATGAGGGCTCCCGGCTTTTTAAGCGTGTTATGGTTTGCTCTTTCAGATGAAAAAAACAGCTCCTCATTCCAATGCACAATCGCCCCGGCGCATACTGGTCAGCGGCGGGGCGGGCTTCATTGGTTCGGCACTGGTGCGCTACCTGGTGAATGTGCAGCAGCTTGAAATCATCAATGTGGATGCGCTGACCTATGCCGGAGATTTGTCTGCGCTGTCGGCCGTGGGAGAAAGTGCTCGGCATTTTTTTTACCGGCAGGATATTCGGGATGCGGATGCGCTGGCACAGTTGTTCATGAAGACACAGCCACAGGCGGTTATGCACCTGGCTGCTGAAACGCATGTGGATCGCTCGATCGATGCGCCTGAAGTTTTTGTGCAGACCAATGTACTGGGCACGCTGAACATGCTGGAAGCCGTGCGGGCCTACTGGCAGCAGTTACCGGCGGCGCAGCAGGCGCAGTTCCGGTTTTTGCATGTATCCACCGATGAGGTGTATGGCGATCTGGCGGCAGGGGCTGAGCCTGCAGATGAACAGACACTTTATGCGCCAAGTTCGCCCTATGCGGCGTCCAAGGCCGGGGCCGATCATCTGGTGCGTGCCTGGCATCGGACGTATGGACTGCCGGTGTTGCTGACGCATTGCTGCAATAATTATGGCGCTTATCAGTATCCTGAAAAGCTGATCCCTCACATGATCCTGAATGCTTTGGCGGGCCAGCCGCTGCCGGTATATGGCGATGGTTTGCAGCAGCGGCAGTGGCTTTTTGTCGACGACCATGTGCGCGCATTGTGGCGAGTCTTATGCGCCGGCCGTGTGGGTGAAAGTTATCACATCAGCGTGCCGGAAACAATGAGCAATCTGGATGTGGTTCGGCAGATCTGCCATGTGCTGGAGGCGCTGCTGCCTGTGCATCCACAGGCGGTTAAATCTTATGCGTCACTGATTAGCCATGTGCCGGACCGCCCCGGCCATGACCGGCGTTACGCGCTCAACAGCGACAAAATCCGCCGCGAACTGGGCTGGCTGCCGCAGGTGAATCTGGAAGAAGGGCTCAGGCAGACGGTTGCATGGTATGTGCAAAATCCATCATGGTGGCAGCAGGTGCTGGCGCGCGGCTATGCTTTGCAGCGGCAGGGGCTGGCTGCTTGTGGAGGTGGGGTATGAATATGCCGCTTAACCCAGGCGTTAAAGGTGTGGTGGTGGCTGGCGGTACCGGTTCACGCCTGTATCCGGCCACATTGGGGGTGTGCAAGCAACTGCTGCCGGTTTATGACAAGCCGATGATCTATTATCCATTGTCTGTTTTGATGCTGGCAGGGATCCGTGATGTACTGATCATTACCACGCCTGATGATCAGGTGACTTTCGAGCGCATGCTGGGGAATGGTTCACAACTGGGCATCCGGATCAGCTATGCGCAGCAGCAGGCGCCGCAGGGTGTGGCGCAGGCTTTGCTGGTGGCAGCGCCTTTTGTACAGGGTCACCCGGTTTGTCTGGTGCTGGGCGATAACCTGTTTTACGGGCAGGGGTTTAGCGGCATGTTGCAACAGGCTGTAAGGCAGCCTGCCGGGGCCACGGTATTTGCTTATCCGGTGAACGATGTCCGGCAATTCGGTTCGGTGCTGCTGGATGATGCCGGCCGGGTGTTAAGCATTGAAGAAAAGCCGCAGCGCCTTGCCGCAGGCTATGCGCTGACCGGGCTGTATTTTCTGGATGAGCAGGCCGTGGATATGGCGGCCACACTCAGCCCTTCGCCACGTGGCGAGCTTGAAATTATGGATGTGTTAAAAATCTATCTGCAACAGCAGCAATTGCAGGTACAGCGGCTGGGGCGTGGCTTTGCATGGCTGGATATGGGCACATGCGATGCGGTGCTGGACGCCGCGCATTTTGTGCAGACGCTGGAAAAGCGCCAGGGGTTCAAGGTGGCCTGTCTGGAGGAAATTGCCTGGCACCAGGGCTGGCTGGACAGCAGCCAATTGCGGCAGGCGGCAAAGCGCATGGGGGCAAACGCTTATGGCGCTTATCTTTCACGGCTGTTGCAGCACAGTGAAGCGGATGGCGCATCACCAACAGGCGGGGCAGACAGATGAATGTGATTGAAACCCAACTGCCAGGTGTTGTGCTGCTGGAATTGCAGCGGCATGAGGATGCACGCGGTGAACTGACAGAACTGTTTCATGCACCGCGCTATGTGCAGGCAGGCATCACGCTGCCTTTTGTGCAGGATAACTGGTCACACTCCCGCAAAGGGGTGCTCAGAGGATTGCACCTGCAACAGCGTTATCCGCAGGGCAAGCTGGTGACGGTGTTGCAGGGCCATATTTGGGATGTGGTGGTGGATATGAACCCTGCCTCTTCCACTTTTGCGCAGCATGTTGCGGTGGATCTGTATGCGCCCGATACTCCCGAAAAACGCTGGCGACAATTGTGGGTGCCGCCGGGTTATGCGCATGGTTTTTGTGTGCTGAGCAGCAGTGCCGATGTGCTGTATAAATGTACCGACGTGTACCACCCGCAGGACGAAGGCGGGGTGCTGTGGTCTGACCCGCAGCTTGACATTGCATGGCCGATCAAACAACCTCTGGTGTCCGAGCGGGATCAGCACTTACCTACAGTGCAGGCGTGGCTGGAGCGCCAGCCCAGACCATGAGCCATATCCAAAACGCCACTGCCCTGCGCGTACTGCTGACCGGTGCCGGCGGGCAGGTGGGGCAGGCGTTGCAGCGGGGAATGCCGGCAGGGGTGGAACTGTATGCGGCAGACCATCACATGCTGGATATCACGCAACCGCAGCAGGTACAGTCGGTTTTTGCGTTGTTTCAACCCGACCTGCTGATCAACGCGGCCGCGTATACACAGGTGGACCTGGCGCAGACAGAGCCGGCAAAAGCGTTTGCCGTGAACCGTGATGCGGTTGTGCATCTGGCACAGGTTGCGCAGGCCGCGCATGTACCGGTGCTTCATCTGTCTACCGATTATGTGTTTGATGGCAGTGCGAAGGCACCGTATACAGAGGCTGATGCAACGAATCCGTTGAATGTGTACGGCAGCAGCAAGCTGGCTGGCGAGCAGTGTCTGCTGGCGATGCATTCGCGTGCGCTGGTGCTGCGGACCAGTTCCGTTTTCAGCACGACACATGCTAATTTTGTCACACGCATTGTGCAGCAGGCGCAGACAAAATCTGAACTCCATGTGACAGAAGGGCAGATCAGTTGTCCGACACCAGTCAGTGCATTGGCTGAAACGTTGTGGGCTCTGGTGCGGCGATACTGGCAAAACGGCGATTTACCGTGGGGTGTGCTGCATTATGCCGGGGCACCGGCGTGCAGTCGCTATGCATGGGCGTGTGAAATCATCGCAGTGGCACAGCAGCATGGCATATTGCCCCATGCCGTACAGGTGCTGCCAACACAGGCCGATTCAAGCACCGGGGCATTACCAGGGCACGCCATCAGGCCAGCCTATAGTGAACTGGACTGCGGGCGCATTCAAACCCTGCTGGGAATTGAACCGCCCTCATGGATGCAGGCATTGCATAGTATGTGGCAAAGATGAACTCCGAAGTGTGAATACACTCCGGCGTTCATGGAGAGATGGTGTCAGTATGTCAGTAGCCTACAGTAAAACGCTGGCGCGCGTGTTGTGGTTTTTCCAGCTCATCGGCCATGGCAATTGCGTAATCTTCCATGGATATCCAGCTTTTCCCCTGGCTGTCGACCAGCAACTGGTTGTGTCCCAGGCGGAACTGTCCGGTTTGTTGGCCCGGCATGAATTCTGCCGACGGGGATAGAAAGGTCCAGTCAACTTCCTGTTCCTGCTGCAAGCGTGCCAAGAAGATGGCGCCGGCATTGGCTTCCGGTTTGTAGCTGTCGGGAAAGTCCGGCGTATCCAGCACGCGTTTGCCGGGTGCTACCTCCAGGCTGCCGGCACCACCTACAACAAGCAGGCGAGCAATGCCGGCGGCCTTGACCAGAGCCAGTATATCATCGGCGGTGGGGCCATCTGAAAACCGTGCAGCGCTGATCAAGGCGTCGCAGCCTTTGATCTGAGGTGCCAGAGGCTGTGCCTGTTTGCCATCACCTGCAACCAGCGTGAGATTTTTCTGCGGTGAAATATTGTCAATGCGGCGCGCCACGCCAACAACAGCGTGTCCACGGCGCAGCAATTCGTGTGCAATGCGGGAGCCAACGCGCCCGCTGATGCCAATAAGGGCAACTTTCATTTCTTTTCCTTTCCTGTCTTGGAGTCAGTTTGTGGTTTTGGGGGGTGCGCAGCCATCAATCGGGCAGGCGGTCTGTGCCGGGCTGGTTTCGTCCAGCTCGATGATGTCGTGTCCCTGTTCATACAGCAATGTTTGCAGGTGCTTTTTCCATTCCTGCGGTCGGCCCAGGAATGAGCCCAGGTCGACAACCGCCCAGTCGGCATCCGGTGTTTCCAGCGCCAGTGTGGGAAAGCCCTGTCCTCCCACCTTGAACAACAGCGCGCGGCTCTGTTCAATATGGTCCTGTGTTTCATTGCCGGCCAACTGCTGATAAGCAGCGGTAAACTGCTGCGCATTCAGGCCGATATCCTGTGCCAGTTGGGTAAGCACATGTTCTTTGGAAATGTGCAGGCCTTCCACATACAGCGCTTTTTGCTCCCGGTGCAACATATCCAGCCCGTAGCCGCCAAGCGCCTGGGCCGCCAGCATGGCGGTCGTCGGTTGCATCGAGTTCAAAACCGCTTCGGAGTCGTGCAGCAGTCCGTTATAGTAAGCGTCGCCAAAAGGCTGTCCGGTGATTTTGGCTATGCGCTGGTCGTGCTGCATCACATAAGTGCGAAACTGCGGGCTGACATGTACCACGTTGGTTCCGGTCAGCATGCCGCCACCGTGCAGCGTCAACTCAACGTGCGGCATGCTTTGCGCAATATCCAGCAACGGTGCGGCAGCGTAGCACCAGCCGCAGTAGGGGTCAATGATGGCGTGCAGTCTCAGGTCAGAAGGTGTTTGTGCTGTCATACGGGTGTTTCCTCCGGCGTTAAATGAATCCATTTTTATATGCTGAATTGTTTTGACATGTTGCTTGAAAGCGCTTTCTTTGGCCAGCTAGCGGCCCTGGTTTTATCGTGAAGAGCCATGAATTTATGCTTGATTTAAATGATGCCTTGATCTTATATTGCATAAATCGATCAGTAAATGGCAAAATAGACAATAAATTGTTTCATTAATCGATCAAATAAATACATGGACCGCGTTACTGCTGCACGGGTTTTTGTCGAAATTGTTGAGCGGGGCGGGTTAAGTCCGGCTGCGGCCAGCCTGGAAATGTCTCGGCCCATGGTGACGCGCTACCTGGCCGCCATGGAACACTGGGCAGGCACCCGTTTGCTGCACCGAACCACACGGCAGATCAGCCTGACAGAAGCCGGCAGCCAGGCTCTGCAGGATTGCCGGCAGTTATTGGATGTGGCGCAAAGATTTCCGATTGCGTCGGCACGCTCGGTGCAGGGGCTGATTCGTGTCAGCTGTGCGCATGTGTTTGCGCAATATATCCTGGCGCCGGCATTGAGCCGTTTTCTGGCGCAGTATCCACAGGTGACGGTTGACTTGCAGGTCAGTGATCAGGCGGTTAATCTGGTGGCCAACCGGATTGATCTGGCGATCCGGTCAACCAACCATCCTGATCCGCAACTGGTCGCCCGGCCCCTGGGGCAGTGTGTTTCGGTGTTGTGCGCAGCCCCGGCTTATCTGGAAAAGCATGGCCTGCCTAAGCAGGTGGAAGACCTGATGGTGCACAACTGCCTGACACACCATTATTACAGCAAAAGCCTGTGGGCATTTCAGGCGCGGAAAAACCAGCCACCGAAAAGTGTGCCGGTGAATGGTTCCATGAGCGCCAGTGAGTCAACGGTTTTGCTTGCTGCGGCCTTGCAGGGCGCCGGGATTACCATGCAGCCGGTGTTTGCGGTGCTGCCGTATCTGCAAACCGGGCAACTGGTGGAGGTGCTGGGGCACGAGCATGTGCAGGATCTGGCGATTTATGGGCTGTATGCATCACACCAGGGCATGACGCCGCTGCTGCGCACGCTGCTGGATTTTTTAGTGCACTGGTTCAGCCAGCAGGACCCTGCTGGCGGAATCAGGCCGTTTCATCAATGATGGTGTTTATCGGCATGTTTGAGCGCGTGCGGAATTTTGATGCTGCGTAAAATGGTTGCCAGTAAACCGGAGAGAACAACCAGTGCCATGCCGATCCAGGTGAGCTGGTCGGGCCAGCCGGTGCCCAGTATCCAGTCAAACAGAATCACAAACACCAGCCCCAGATACTGCAGGCTGGCGTTGACCAGTGCATTGCCCTGTGTATAAGCACGGGTCAGCAGCAACTGTGCTGCCATGGCGGTGACGCCAACAGGAATCATCCAGGCAATGCCGGGCCAGGAAAATTCGGAAAAGCCGTTGGGGTTGAACAGCGTGCATACCAGCCCGAAGATAGCGCCAAACAGGCAGAAGTAAAAGACGGTGCGGTATTCCGGCTCGCCCATACGGCCCAGCGCTGCCACCTGCAGGTAGGCCAGTGCCGCAAAAACGCTGGACAGCAGCACCACCAGGCTGGCCCACAGTTCAAAACTGTCGCCGGTGGGGCGCAGAATCAGCACAATGCCGCCAAAGCCGACCACAATGGTGAGCAGCAGTTTAAAGTCCGGTTTGCCTTTGCCGGTGATCATGGCCGAAGCGATGATGAACAGCGCCATCCAGATGGAGGACATGTAACTCAGGGTGGTGGCGGTGGCCAGCGGCAGGATCGCGATACCGTAAAACCAGCAGGTCATCGACATGGTGCCGATGAAGGAGCGCCACATCTGCATGCCCAGATAGGGCGTTTTCATAGCGGTGATGCCGTGCCCGTGCGCAATCTGCTGGTAGATCAGCAGGCATGCCACACCGATAAAACCGCGAAATGAAATGATCTCAAAATTGCTGTAATAGCGTGAAGCCATTTTCACGCACAGCACCATGACAGAAAATAAGAACACCGACATGATCATCAGGAACGCCGGGCTTCGAATGATGCCGATCAGCAGATTCGGGCTGTCCTGGGCAGCGGAAGCTGCTTGCTCTGATGCTGTCGGTAGCACCGTATTGTCATTGGCCGCGCTGGCCTGCGGGGTGCTGGTTGAGTCTGGGAGGCTGTGAGAGGAGGCTGCTGGTAGGTCAGCCTCCGGATCGCTGGCGGCATTGCTGTTTTCTGCCGTCGCAATGGATGCATCGGCTGATGCATCCACTGTATTGCTGGAAATGTGTTGGTTCATTCTGCCGCCAGTCTGGGAGTCTGCTGTTGTGCCGGCTCTTTCATGATTTTGCGATACCACAGGTGGAACTGTTCCATGCCATTTTCCATCGGGTTCTGGTAAGGGCCTACTTCACTGACGCCGCGCTCCATCAGCGCACGGCGGCCAATGTCCATGCGCTCGCCGATTTCATCGTCTTCAATGCATGTTTCCATATAAGCTGCGCGTTCGGCTTCAATGAAGTCACGCTCAAAAGCGGCGATCTCTTCCGGATAGTAGAACTCCACGGTGTTGAGGGTTTTCTGCGTACCCATTGGGTACAGGTTGGAAACCACCAGTACGTGCGGGTACCACTCGATCATCAGCGTTGGGTAGTACAGCAGCCAGATAGCCCCATGGGGTGGGACTTCAGGCAAGCCGGCGTTGCGGCGGTAGTTGCGTACCACTTCCTGCCACTTTTTGTACACGTCCGAGCCCGACTTGGTCAGCCCGTTGGCAATACCCACGCGCTGCACCGAATACTCTTCACCATATTCCCAGGTCAGGTCGTCACAGGTGACGAAATTGCCCAGGCCCGGGTGGAACGGCCCGACATGGTAGTCTTCCAGGTAGACTTCAATAAAGGTTTTCCAGTTGTAGTTGCAGACGTGCTGTTCCACATGGTCCAGCACGTAGCCGGAAAAGTCCAGGTCGGCGCGGGGGCCGAGCTTTTCAAAGTCTTTGGAAATGTTGCGACCATGGTTTTCAAACAGCAGGCCATTCCACTCACTGACCGGGAAACGTTGCAGGTTCATGCAGGGGTTCTGGTCAAAGTGCGGTGCACCAATCAGTTGCCCATCGGTTTTGTAGGTCCAACGGTGCAGCGGGCAGACAATGTTTTCACCGGTGGTGCCGCGGCCCCTGAGCATGATGGCCTGGCGATGCCGGCAGACGTTGGAAATCAGTTCAATGCCATTTTTGTTGTGAACCAGCGCCCGGCCTTCGTTTTCCTGCGGCAATGCATAATAATTTCCTACCTCCGGAACGGCAAGGCGGTGTCCCAGGTACAGCGGTGTGTGCTGAAAGATAAGCTCCATTTCTTTTTGATAGAGTTCTTCGCTGAAGTAACTGGAAACTGGCAACTGCGGGCCAGGGCCGTCTTGATGGAGATAAGTTTTCAGATCCGACATGATTCCTGAGGTATCCCTTTAAAAAAGACATCAGGCTACCGGCCGATATGGCGTAGCGTGGGTGGCTAAAAAGAGCCGTACTCCTGTTGATGTGGGAAGAGGTGAATGATAAAAATACCCTGACTTCTATCTAGAGCATAAGTAGGTAGCAGACAGGGGCATATGGCAAAAGCGCCATACTCCTTATTTTACCCCGATCTTGCTGGTATTCGCCCGTCATAAGGGTAAAATGTGGAAAGTTTGAAGAAAATCTGAATCATATAGGTAACAGTATCATGGCATCTTCCCGCAAAGCGGCCGCACGGCCGGTTCCGGATAATTTTGAAAATGCGCTGGATGAGCTTGAGCAACTGGTGGCGCGCATGGAATCAGGCGAGCTGGCGCTGGATGCGCTGCTGGAAAATTACCAGCGCGGTGCGCAACTGATTTCTTTTTGCCGTGACAAGCTCAAAACGGTTGAACAGCAGGTGCAGGTGCTGGAAGGCGGCGAGTTGAAGCCGCTGATCTCCGGGGATGCCCAGTGAGTGGTGTTCAGATGCCATATGCTGTCAATGCCGAAGGTCAGCAGCAGGCCTTTGACTATGAGCGCTGGGCAGCGCAGCAGCTTGAACGGATTGAAACAGCGCTTGACCAGCATGTCAGCGCCAGCGCGCCGGCAGAGCTGGGGCAGGCGATGCGTTATGCAGCCTTGAATGGGGGCAAGCGGTTGCGCCCGCTGCTGGTGCTGGCAACCGCGCAGGCGGTGGGGGCTCAGGAAACGCCGGCAGCGCTCAGAGCGGCCTGCGCCGTTGAGCTGATTCATGCCTATTCGCTGGTGCATGACGATTTGCCCTGCATGGATAATGATGTGCTGCGCCGCGGGCAGCCTACCGTGCATGTGAAGTTTGGCGAGGCGCTGGCATTGTTGGCCGGCGATGCGTTGCAGGCACTGGCTTTTGAGGTGCTGACCCCGGCTGATGAAACACAGGTTCCGCTGGTGGCTCAGGCACGGCTGGTGGCTGTATTGGCGCGCGCGGCAGGTGCCATGGGGATGGCTGGCGGGCAGGCGATTGATCTCACGCACGTTGGGCTGAGCATGGATGAGCAGCACCTGCAGGAAATGCATCAGCTCAAGACTGGCGCATTGCTCAGCGGTTGCATATCGCTGGGAATGGCGTGCAGTACACAAAGCGTCAGCCGGCAGGCACGCGATGCGCTGAATACATATGGACATGCGCTGGGGCTGGCGTTTCAGGTGGTTGATGATATTTTGGACGCAACAGCCGAAAGTGCGGTGATTGGTAAAACGGCCGGCAAAGATGCGCAGGCAGGCAAACCGACTTATGTGTCGTTATTGGGCTTGGCTGCCGCCAGGCAGCGGGCGCAGGCGCTGCATACGCAGGCCAGGCAGGCACTGTTGCACAGCGGACTGACGCAGATTGCCCCGTTGCAGGCATTGGCCGACAAAATGGTGGCCAGGAGTTATTAGTGTGAGTGACTTATTGAATCAAATCCAAAGTCCGGCCGATTTACGCCAGCTCAGTTTAGAGCAGTTGCCCCAGGTGGCAGATGAATTAAGGGCTTATGTGCTGGAAAGCGTGGCACAGACCGGCGGGCATCTTTCGTCCAACCTGGGCACCATTGAACTGACGGTTGCGTTGCACTATGTGTTCAATACGCCTGAAGACCGGCTGGTGTGGGATGTTGGCCACCAGACATATGCCCACAAGGTTCTGACCGGGCGGCGCGACCGCATGCCGACGCTGCGGCAATACCAGGGGATGAGCGGTTTTCCCAAACGGGATGAAAGTGAGTATGACACATTCGGTGTGGGGCATTCCTCCACATCCGTGTCGGCCGCGCTGGGCATGGCGCTGGCGGCACGCCAGAAGGGTGAGCGCCGGCATACGGTGGCGATCATTGGTGATGGCTCCATGAGTGCCGGCATGGCATTTGAGGCCATGAACAATGCCGGCGTCAGCGATGCTGATCTGCTGGTGATTCTCAATGACAATGAGATGTCCATTTCTCCGCCAGTGGGGGCTCTGAACCGGCATCTGGCCAAGCTGATCAGTATCTACAATACCGCCAAAGATACCGCTAAAAGTGTCTTGGGGCCGATGCCTGTGTTGCTGGAAATGGTCAAGCGTCTGGAAGAGCATGCCAAAGGCGTGCTGGTGCCCGGGACCCTGTTTGAGGAACTGGGGTTTAACTATGTGGGGCCGATTGATGGGCACGATCTGGAATCTTTGGTACATGCGCTGGAGCGCATCCGCAATGCCAAAGGGCCGCAGTTCCTGCATGTGATTACCAAAAAAGGCTGTGGCTATAAACTGGCCGAAGCCGACCCCATTGCCTACCATGGGCCGGGCAAGTTTGATGTGGCCAAAGGCCTGCAAAAAGGGCCTGCATCCAGCGGCAAAACATTCACGCAGATATTTGGCGACTGGGTTTGCGACATGGCCGAGCAGGATGAACGGCTGGTTGCCATTACACCGGCCATGCGGGAGGGCTCTGGCCTGGTAGAGTTTGAGCGTCGCTTTCCGCGCCGTTATTATGATGTCGGTATTGCAGAGCAGCACGCGGTGACTTTTGCAGCCGGTTTGGCATGTGAAGGGCTTAAACCGGTGGTTGCGATTTATTCCACATTTTTACAGCGAGCCTATGACCAGTTGATTCACGATGTGGCTTTGCAGAACCTGCCGGTGGTGTTTGCTGTGGACCGTGCCGGCATTGTGGGGGCCGATGGTGCCACGCACATGGGTTTGTTTGATATTGCCTATCTGCGCTGCATTCCTAATATGGGCATACTGACGCCGGCGGATGAAAATGAATGCCGTCGTTTATTAAGTACGGCGTATGCGCAGCCCGGCCCGGTGGCGGTGCGCTATCCGCGTGGCAATGGCGCCGGCGTAGCGATCGAGCCGGGGCTTGCGCCGCTGCCGTATGGCAAAGGTGAAATCCGGCGCCAGGGGAAGAACGTGGCGATTCTGGCATTTGGTACGCTGCTGTACCCGGCGCTGGAGGCCGCGGAGCAACTGGATGCAACGGTTGTGAATATGCGCAGCGTTAAACCATTGGATATCGAATTGCTGGAGCAGGTTGCGCACGCGCATGAAACGATTGTGACCATTGAAGAAGGCTGTATTGCGGGTGGTGCCGGCAGTGCTGTGATGGAGGCATTGCAGCGACTTAAGCTGGCGCGCCCTGTGCTGCAATTGGGGCTGCCGGACCAGTTTATTGAACATGGGGACTCTCAAAAGTTGAAAAATATGCATGGTCTGGATGCGGCTGGAATTGCTAGGTCGGTTCAGGCATTTCTGGCCTGAATGCGGCGCATGTAGGCTGGGTAAATTGCTGTGTTGACAGGAGGCTGGCAGGCAGTATGGGTGGGCTTCTATTAGAATCTGCTGATTCGATTTGATTTTGAAAGGGACATGATGTCAGATGCTTCAGAAGGAGATGGGCAAAGTGCTGCCTTGGTCGCCATTGGTGCAATGGCTGCCGTAGCGATTGGTATTGCATTGTGGATTGGTATTGCGCAGCCTCATAAAACAGCGGCTGTGACAACGGCATCATCATCGCCGGCCACAGTTGCACAGCAAACTGCAGGAAATAATAATGCATCTTCTGCATCGCCTGAGAGCACGGTAGAAGCCGTGGCTGCTGAACAGGTTGCCAGCGTGACCATCGTCAATGGCAATGTGCATTTTTATTTTGCACCGGGTAAAGCTGATCTGGCCGATGGCGCCAAGGCAGCGCTGGCAGATGCTGTGGCCGCAGCCAAGCGGGGCCGTTTTCTGGTGATTTCAGGTTTCCATGATCCGACAGGCGATCCGGCTGCCAATGAAGAACTGGCAAAACAGCGGGCGCTGAATGTCAGGGCAGCACTGGTTGCCATGGGTGTCCCGCAGACGCAGTTGTATTTGTTGCGTCCAACTGAAACGACCGGGGACGGCTCGTACGCACAGGCACGCCGGGTGGAGGTTGTGATTGTGGAGAAAGCAGATTTCTCTGCGGATGCTTTGTTGGAAGTTGTGCAACAGCCCGAGGAGTCTGGCAGCGCCAATTGATGACCGGATAACCGTCTGAAAGGTCAGACACAACCGCGTTTGATGCGCAAGCTGTAATCGCTGTAATTAATGACAGGCCGCTCTGATACCCTCAGAGCGGCTTTTGGTTTTTTGGCTTTCGTGAAGGCTGTAGACATACGGTAGGTTCTTTTGCAAACGGGTTTTTTAAGAGCCCGTTTTTTATGCCTGCGTCAAGCAGGCGTGTGTCTGCCAACATGCTGAGAAGGCCTGCAAATAAGGCTGGCGCAGTGTTTTCATGCGTATTTCAGCCTATCGCTTGGTGTCAAATGACAACACCAGGCCCTTTTTGATACCCCGAAAGTGTGAACTTTCGCACAGAGATGCCAAGAAACGAGTGTCATGCGGTTTTTAAAGCAGGGAATAAAAACTATATTTAATGCATAAAACCAGAATTACGATAAGAAAAAAAAGATCAGTAGCTACTCACTCGGGCTTTATTAGCTATACAGGATAACAAGCGATGAACTCAACCTACCGGATTGTATGGAACCGTGCTCTGTCTCAATTTGTTGTTGCTTCTGAGCTGGCTAAAAGCCAGACCCAAGGAGGCAGCACAACACGCCTGATTCTTAAGACAAGGCGAAAAGAGCATGCGCCAGCCGTTGCTGCGCAGAAAGCACCCAGCCGGATGTGGCAAGCCTGTCTTGCTTTTTTAGGGACGTTCGCGCTGACAGCGCCGATTCAGGCGCAGACAACGGTCAATATTCAAAACATGACGCCCGATGGCTCCAGCTATGGCTATCAATACACGGTACCGACAGACGGAACACCGCTGACAATCACCGGCAATCTCAATGGTGTCATTGTTCCTGGTGGTTTTGCGTCTTCCGGATCGCCCAGCTCAGGTGATTTGCAGATCCAGGACAAGTTTGAGTGGACCAATGCACCGCCTGCCGATGTGACCGATTATTTCCAGAAAATCGGCACGCCGTCTCAGAACGAAGTGGTTAACGTGTTTGACCCCAAGACCGGCGGGGTGCTTGCAATCCCGACTTATGACTCTGACGCATTGGAAAACGGCGGCTATTTCAAGGACTTTTCAACCGAGCAGTTACCGGTTTTTAACCCGGATGTCGATTTGGTGAACAGTTCCATTTACATTGGTACCGGGCTGGGTCAGGTCACGTCAGCCGGTGGACAGATCAATGTGGATCTGGGTGATGACACCAAGAATGTGCGGGAAGCGGACAACACCATTTCGATGTCGGCCAAACAATCGACATTGTTATATGCAGATGGTACGGCCGGTAATGACAGCAGCATTGTCTGGCAGTCTGACAACTACATTGACTTCAAAGTAACGCCCGTTATTGCCACGGAAGTGCAGGGCGGCTCTGCCGAACTGTTGCAGTTTCAGGATGTCACGACCACTGAGTACAGTTGGGTGGATCCCAATGACCACAGCTTAGGGGTACAGTCAACATCTAAAACGTTTACCATTTCCAACCCGACCGAGCTGGCTGCCTATAACAACTGGTTGCAGGACCAGTTTCAGTATTGGGTGGTTTCCGCTGCGGATGGCGGGCTGGCCTTGTCTGAAAACCAGGTGAAAAGCCAGTACCGCACGCAACTGGATGCGGCGTATGGCGACTCCAGCACAGTGTCGTGGTCCTACAAGGTATGGGATGATGGCGCAGAACACAATAACAAAGCCACCGAAGGCATCGGTGAACTGCACGCGATACATGTGACCGGCTCCAACGCCAGCGGACAGATTGAATCGGATGCGCGGCTGGCCGTTTCCGGCAGTTCCGGCGGGGCCTTGTATGCAGACAGCGGCGCAACACTGGTGAATGACGGACAGCTCGATCATTGGCGTACATCCATATATACCAATGTTTCGCAGGGTATGGTCATGGTGGATTCCACCGGTATCAATAACGGGGTGCTGAATTCGGGCCTGTTTGTTGACAAAGACGGGCGCCAGGATGTCACGAACTGGGGCTCTTTTGGGATGCACGGTGCCGGCGACAGCGTTGTGGTGAACAATGGTGTGATCAACCAGGCCTTGACGACCAACGACTATTCGTCTCCAACCGGTGTTTCGGACGGTATTGATTCAGAGCCTTTGCCTGAAGACGGTTGGGTGCTGGGCCGTGGCATGTGGATAGAAGGGAACTCACAGGGCTACAACTCTGGCTCCATCAACCTGGTGGATGGCCGGGATGGTTCGGGTAACTCCTTCGGAGACGGAACGGCCTATGGCGTCATTGTGACGGGCAACGGGTCGTTTACCAATGAGGATACCGGCCAGATTTATATTGGTCGCGAAGCGCAGTCAAGCATTGATGAAGATACGGCCGATGTCAATATGGGCGGCGGCGCAAATCTGTCTGCCGGGGTTTATGTTGAAACCGCAGGCAATGTGCAAAATAAAGGCGACATTACATTAGGCACGGGCGTGCGCAACGCCGCTGGGATTTTGGTGGTGGACTCCAGTGGCGATGTCAGCAACAGCGGCACCATCAACATCAATGGTGATCAGGCCGGGCGTGTCAATTATGGTATGACGGTCAGAAACTCCGGGGCGTCTGGCTCTACCATAGAAAATACCGGGCAGATCAATGTTTCCGGCAAAAATAATGTGGGCCTGCATGTGCTGAGCAGTACGGCTGATGCAGAAGTGACGACAACCAGCACAGGGGCCATTACGGTGATTGACGGGCAGGACCCGTCTACCGGCTACCGGAACTATGCGGTGGTGGTTGAGGGCAGCCTGGCTGATACGTATCGGGCTACGGCCAATATTCAATCAAACATTGTTCTGGATGGACAGGGTGCTATTGGCATTTATGTGCAAAACCATGGAACGGTTAATGTAGCAGCGCAGTCCAGCCCGGTTATCAATAATACCGATCAGATCGGTTATCTGCTTTCTGGCGTCGGGGCTAAAGCCAATATTGAAACCATCACAACGGCGGATAATGGCCATGCACGTACCACGCTGTTTCGCGTAGCGGATGGTGCGGAGTTTGACGGCACCAATGGCGATTCTGGCCTGCCGATGGAAATGACGGTTACCGGACAGGATTCCATCGCGATTGTGGGCTCCGGCAGCTCCTCTGTGGTAGATACGGGGAATGCAACGCTGAATGTCGGCGGAGAAAACTCCATTGGCGTACGCATTGAGGGCGGTGCCGTTGGTCATATTGATGCCAATACCGTGATTAATCTGACCGGCTCTGGCGCCACCGCCGGTGTGGTGGATGGGCAGAAATACAATGTGGTGAACCAGAAGCAGGGTGTTTATTACACCAATCTGGATTCGAGCGGACGCATCACTTCCTCAGCCGATGATGTTGTTGCCTATGTGGCAAGAACCTATGGGACGATCACGCTTAACAGTGACGCCACAGTGAACCTGCAAGGCACAGACAATACGGGTGTGCGCATTGAAGACTACGGGCAACTGATCAATAACGCCGATGAGGCTTTGTATGTGGCTCACGGTGTCGGGGTTCAGGCTACCGGCAGCAATGCGGTTATCGGCAAGCTCGGGCATGTTCAGACCGATGATGGCACGGCTGCAGTTCAACTGCTCGATGGCGCGGGCCTGGTGGCAGATGGCAGCGATGGTATTGTTGCCGATGGTACTGCCGATGGTATTTTGCTGGATACGGGCGCTGCCGGGCTGACCGCGACAGACCTGACCGTGGATGTTCGAGGCAGCGGGACAGGGGTTGAAAATAAAGCGGAAACCTCTTTGATCACGCTGACCGATGTCACCATCAATGCGCATGATGGCGCAGGGATTCGCACGGCAGTGGATCTGAACTCCGGCAACTCGGGCAATACCATCAATGTCACAGGTGCAGGTACCGGCTATGTGCTGGATAACTATGATACGAGCGCACCGCAACTGACTTCAAGCTTCCTGTTCAGTGATGGTTATACCGTCAATGTGGGCAACGCCAGCGGTACTGCAACCGGTTCCGGCGTATATGCCAATACCACAGGCGCAGTGCAGACCGACGGGGTGATCAATGTGCTTGATAGCACCGGTGGTTCTGCGCTGATTGCACGTGACGCGCAAAGTATCCTGAATACAGGCGAGATACGCTCTGCCAGCGTAGCAGGCAGAGCGGTAGTGGATGCCAGCGGCTCGAACGACAAAATCATTCAAAATGATTATGTGCTTGAAGCTGCTGATGCCACGCAGAGGGTCATTCAGTCCGGTGCAGGTAATGACCTGGTGAACCTGATTACTGCCGGGGCCTCCACCGTCGGGGTGATCAATACCGGGGCGGGCGAAGACGTTTTCCGCTGGACAGCCGGATCATTCCGCGGTGCCGTGGAATTTGAAGGCACGGGCGGGAACAACTTTGCGCTGATCCAGCAGGGAGATCTGGGTGGTGTTTCACACATCATGACACCGGCAGCAGACGGTAATGTGCTGCAGCTTTCCGGTGTATCGGGGGCCAATGCCAAGGTTGGCACTTTGCCTACAGATGATCTGTCACGTGGCACCAATATCGGCTCGGGCTGGAATGTGATCAATGTGCTTGACAACAGTGACGTTCGCATTGTGGGTGATCTGCAAATGGCCGGAACCGCACCGGTGCTTCAGGTGCTGAGCGATTCGGTGGCGCGCGTCGGTGGTCATGACCTGAGCAGCGGCAGTCTGGGAAATCAAAACGTTTATCTGGGAGACCGTACGTCTGCCGTAATCGGTACGGGAACGCTGGTGTTTGACAATGTCAGTGGCAGCCAGACGTATGGCGGTGTTATTTCCGGCGATGGCAACGTGTTGCGTGATGCTGGTGGCACAACCGTGTTGACCAATCAGAACCTGTACACCGGCTCCACCACGATCCGTTCCGGCGCTACATTGCAAGGCGGCATGGCATTTGCCTTCAGTGCGGCGTCTAACCATACGGTGGATGCAGGGGCAACGCTGGATACCGGCGGACACAATCAGCAGGTGGCCGACCTGGTGAACGCTGGCACGGTTACACTTGCCAGCCGGAGTGCAGACAGCTACCTGATTGCCAATAATTATGTGGGCCAGAACGGCACCATGAAGCTTTCTCTGGATGGGATAAAGCAGGTGGCCGACAAGCTAGTGATTGACGGCGGCACTGCCAGTGGTCAGACCACATTGGTGGTACAGCCGATCAACTCAGGCGGGTTTGCAACCACGGGGGATGGCATCATTGTGGTGGAAGCGCTCAACGGCGCACAAACCACCGCACAGACCACCAAGGATGCTTTCAACCTGCAGCGTGAATATGTACTGGCCGGTGCATATGAATACCGTCTGTATGCCGGTGATGCACAGGGCCAGGGGGAAAACTGGTATCTGCGTTCCGAGTTCCGGCCTGATGTGCCTTTGTACTCCGCTTTGCCCAATGTGTTGCGGGGCGATACGCTGATGATGCTGGGAACACTGCATCAGCGCATGGGGGACGAAGTTCATGATGGCCGTGCAGGATCGACGTTGTCGGTAGATGGCCCCCGTCTGTGGACGCGCGTTCTGGGTCGCTCCGGCGATATTGAACAGCACAGCGATGTTTATTCACGTGCCAGCGTCAGCTCCAAGGGCTTCCAGGGCGGTGTTGACCTGATGACCAACGAGAGCTGGAACCTTGGTGTGTATGCCGGCATGCTGGACAACAAGGCCGGGGTGGATACATCGTCTGATTTCGGTTGGATCAAGGCTGGGGATATCAAGGCGCAATCCTATTTCTTTGGCGGCTATGGAACCTATACCGCTGAAAACGGGTTTTACGCCGACGGCGTGCTGCAGGTCGGCTGGCATGATGTCAAATTGGATCCCTCGCAGGACAATGCATTCCGCAAGGCCAGCTTTGATGCCAAGAGTATCACGGCTTCGCTGGAAGTGGGGCGGCCATTTACCATCGGCGAAAGCCGGGCGTTCATTGAGCCGCAGGCACAACTGATTTACATGCACACCAGCATTGATGACAGTACAACCGGCTTGACCACGCAGGTCAGCATGGATACCAAAGATGCCGTCATCGGCCGGGTGGGCGCGCGGATCGTTTTACCCACGAAAACCTCGTGGGGCGACTTTACGCCATATGCCCGCTTTAACCTGTGGCATACCTTCTCGGGCAGCGACTATGTGACGTTTACCGATACCCTGTCAAACCGGTTTGGCTCATCGGTCAGCTATACCAGCCCCGAACTGGCTTTGGGCTTTACGCTGGATATCACATCCAGTCTGCGGCTGTATGGTGAAATCGGCCACCAGTTCAGAGCGGGTTCGGGTGAAACGCGTATCAAGTCGATGAACTCAGGGTCGTTGGGGTTGAAGTTTATCTTCTAACTTCGGGGACGTGCCTGAAAAGCGTTTGAGCGTAAGTAGTCACTAAGGCAAAAGCAGAGCATCCAAGCCAATACCAATAGGCAAGGGTGCTCTGTTTTGTTTGCGATATTTTGCAGTATTACAGGTCTTCGGTCTGCGTGTCCGCGCCCTGTTCACTATCGGGCATGGGGGCCATGTCACCCAGTACGATGGTATAACTCAGCGATGCAGGTGCTGGCAGCCCTTCCTGGCGTTTTCGGAACAGTACCGCACGTGCCAATACCACAGTGGTAATCGGAATGGTGATGGCCAGCATGACGACAATCAGCCAGGCATATAAAGCCGGACGCGCCTGCGTGGCGGTAAAAAAGATCAGCACCGCAATGCAAACACACCAGGCCCCCAGTGTAAAAACAATGGCTGTAGGGTGCATGCGCAGGTAAAAATTATCAAACCGCAGCAACCCCAACGCGCCCAGGATGGTGAAAACAGCGCTGATCAGCAACGGGCAGGCAACAGCAATCTGAATCCACAGAGGTATAACGATTTCCTGGCTCATTCGATCACCTCGCCGCGCAACAGAAATTTGGCCATGGCCGTAGAGCTGACAAAACCAAAAATGGCAATCAGCAATGCCACTTCAAAATACATGGCGCTGCTGTAACGAATGCCTAACACCAGAATCACCAGCATGGCGATGTTATAGATGAAGTCTGCCGCCAAAATCCGGTCCTGCGATGAAGGGCCGACAAACAGCCGAAACAGGCTGATTACCATCGCTGCGGCGTAACAGCCCAGTGTGATGTGAACGACCCAGCTCAAAAATTCAGGAAGAACAATCGACGTCATTGAAATATCTCCATTAACGGCTTTTCATAGCGGTTTTTGAAACGGATGATTTCAGCCTGCGGATTTTTTAAATCAAAAACATGAATCAATACGGCACTGCGGTCCAGTGCCAGTTCAGACCAGATGGTGCCGGGAATAACGGTGCAAATGGCCGCCAGGGCAGTGAGCCCGTTGGGATCGCTCAATTCAAGCGGCACCCGGATAAAGTCCCCGGAAGGTTTTCTTTTTCCGAATTTTGCAGCGGCCATGGCAACCACGATGTTGGAGACAATCACATCATAGCCTACCGTCAGAAACAGTTTCAATGCTACCAGCGGGTGCCGGATGGTGATTGGCGTGGGGCGTAAAGAGGCAGTGAAAACCGGCACAAACCAGCCCAGAATAATTGCCAGTGCAATATGGCCCCGGCTCAATGAGTGGTTCAATACCAGCCACATCAGTGCCAGCGCAACAGAAAGCCAGGGGGCCGGGAACAGAGTGTGAATGACCTTTTTCATGGCGCAACCTCCGCAGCAGGTGTTGCTGGCGCCGTCAGGCGTTCCTGGTTGGTTGGGCTGGGGATCGGCCGGGTGGACATGACGGCCCGAATGTAATCTGCAGGCTGGTACAGAGCGGCAGATGTCGCATAGGTATAACGCAGGCTGATCTCTGCACGCATGGTCAGCAGCACACACGCAGCAAGCAGAATCACAATGGGAATGCTTTCGATGATACGCAGGCGCGGCGCGGTGCGGTTAACCGGAGACCAGAAGTAGCGGATGCCGGCGCGGGAAAAACTGATCAATGCGAACAGGCCTGAGACGATAATCAGCGCTAGCGCCACCCAGCGGACACTGTCCGTGGCGATGACATTCAGGCTGCCGGCCCCTGACGGATTGATCAGGGCATTGAGCATGGCAAACTTGGCAATGAATCCGGCCAAGGGGGGCAGGCCGGCAATCAACAATGCACAGCAGGCAAAAGTGACACCTAAAAATGCAATGGCTGCAGGAATAGCCCGGCCAATGATGGCCTCTTCACGTTCATCGAGGTTGGCATTCTGCTTTTCTTCCAGCTCAAGCTCGGCCAAGTTAAAAACCAGCCGGTCTTCTTCATCTTCGGCAGCGCGCTGTTCAGCATCTTCTGGGGAGCGGGAGCGCTCGATGAGCTCTGCAATCAAAAAGAATGCAGCCACAGCCAGCGTAGAGCCGGGCAGATAATACAGCGCAGCGCTGGTCAGTGACAACTGTCCAAAGCTGATGGCCATCATGATGGTGCCTGAAGAGACCAGCGTGGCATAAGCAGCCAGACGGGACGGGCGTATGGTGGAAAGAATACCAACCATGCCGAAAACCAATGTCATCATGCCGCCATAGGTCAGCCAGGTACTGCCAAACCACTGATCCTCCCCAACAGCCGGGGATGAGAAAAACAGCGAGGACAGCCGCAAAATCACATACAGGCCGACCTTGGTCAAAATAGCGAAGACTGCACTGGATGGTGCGCTGGCACTGCTGTATGCCGATACCAGCCAGAAGTTCAGTGGCCACATGGCCGCCTTGGCCAGAAAAGCCACCGCCAGAACACCGAAACCAATGTACAGCAGTTCATGCCCGGCACGGTTGACAACCTGCAGGCGCTGGGCAATTTCGGCAAAGCTGAGGGTGCCGGTGACGTTGTAAATCAGTGCCACACCAATCAAAAAGAAAAACGATGCGACCAGGTTGATGGCAATGTAGTGCAGTCCGGCGCGTACCCTGTTGGGGCCTGATCCATGCAGCACCAGGCCGTAAGAGGCGGCCAGCAGGATTTCAAAAAATACGAACAGGTTAAACAGGTCGGCAGTTAAAAAAGCGCCATTGATGCCCATGAGCTGTACTTGAAACAGCGTCTGGAAATGCACGCCGGCACGGTCCCAGCGGGCAACGGCATACAGTGCCGTACTCAGGCCGATGATGCTGGCAACCAGCAGCATCATGGCGGAAAAACGGTCTACCAGCAGTGAAATGCCAAAGGGAACATCCCAGTTGGACGGCAGATACACGCCATAAGCGCTGGAGGCATCGCGCTCTTTGACCCAGTAAACCAGCGCGCAGGCAACCAGCACGTTGAGCAGGCAAGCCAGAATGTTGATGAATGAACGGGCGCTTCTGTGCTTTTCGCGTACAGCCACCAGTACGGCTGCCGTGAACATCGGCAACAGTATCGGGGCCACAATCAGGTGTGGCATGCTGTACTCAAGCCATGCAATCATTGGCTGCGCTCCTGCGTTTTGTCGCGCTGTTCAGGTTCTTGCAGTGTATCGGTTCCATCCACATGGTCGTTGCCGTTGAAGCCGCGGGCTGCCATCAGGACAACCAGGAAAAGGGCGGTGGTGGCAAATCCGATCACAATGGCGGTCAGCACGAGCGCCTGTGGAATCGGGTCGGTATAGTATTCCAGCGTTTGCGGGACATCTTCCAGCAGCACCGGCGCACGGTTCAGAATCAGGCGCCCGGAACTGAATAAGAACAAATTGACGGCATATGAAATCAGCGACAGCCCGATAATGACCTGATAGGTACGTGGGCGCAGAATCAGCCAGACGCCCGAAGCGGTTAACATGCCAATGGCCAGGGACAGGGTGATTTCCATTAGGCGGTTTCCTTCAGTTCAGAGTCGGGTGTGGCCAGCATGCTGTCTGGCACCAGTTTGCTGTCCGTGCTTTCAGCGTCACGGGCCAGGCGTTCTTCCACCTCGGTTTCGCGTGCCCGGCGACCGCGCACAGACTGGTGAGACAACGCCGTCAGAATCAGAATGGTGGCACCAATCACCAGCAGATAGACACCAATGTCAAAAAACATGGCGCTGGGCACATGAATATCGCCAATCAGCGGAATATGGAAATGTGGTGCATGTGTGGTCAGGAAAGGATAGCCGACGGCAATCGCTCCCAGGCCTGTCAGCAACGCCAGCAGAATGCCCAAACTGATCAACTGCTGTGGATAGAGTTTCATCCGTGCTTCCACCCACTGGGTACCTGCAATCATGTACTGCATGATGAAAGCCGCCGCAAAAATCAAACCACCAATGAAACCGCCGCCAGGCTCATTGTGGCCGCGCAGCAGGAAGTACACGGATACCACTGTGGCAATCGGCAGCACCAGCCGTACCAGAACCGCAGGAACCATCAGGTAGCCCAATGCGGTATCCTTGGCCTGGGCCGGGTTTTCCACATCCGATGAAATATCTGCAGGTGCCGTGCTTTGCTGTGCCGGAATGTACGTGCTTTCTTTGGCGGGCCGGAAGCGCCGCAGCAGTGCATATACGGTCAAAGCCACAATACCCAGCACCACAATTTCTCCCATGGTGTCAAAGCCGCGGAAATCAACCAGCATGACATTGACGACGTTGGTGCCGCCTCCTTCGGGCAATGCATGTTGCAGGAAGAAATTGGCGGCCAGCGGGTCACTGGAAGAGTGCGTCATCATGGCAAACGCCAGAACAGTCACGCATGCGCCAACCAGCAAAGAAACAATCAGGTCGCGGGTTCGCCTGGCACGAACGAAAATGTTGCTCATGTGGTCGGGGTCAGCCACCTGCTTGGGCAGCCAGCGTAACCCCAGCAAAATCAGAATGGTTGTGACCACTTCCACGGTCAACTGGGTCAATGCCAGGTCTGGTGCGGAAAACCAGACAAATGTCAGGCAGGTAACCAGTCCGGTCATGCCGAGCATGGCCAGCGATGCCAGGCGATGGAACTTGGCTTGCCAGGCAGCGCCCAGTGCACACGAGACGCCAACCACCCACAGCATGGCAAAGACAAATGAAAACGGTTGCTGCTCCCGCTCACCCAAAGTCAGGCGCAGGCCTTCCCCGTTGATCCAAAGCGGCGACAGGCCGGCGGCCAGCACCACAAACAGCATCAGGGCAATCTGGGCCTGCAGCCTTTTGGTGCTGAGCATCAGCGTCATTTGTTTGCCCATGTAGGTCAGCGATGCCAGCAACCTGGTAAATAAGCGCTGTCCGTTTACCCATCCGATCAGGGGAACACCGGCAAACACCCCCAGTTTGATTTGCCGGTGCAATATCAGGTAGAAATAAATACCGCCCGCCATCGCGACCAGGCTCATGGTCAATGGGACATTGAAGCCATGCCATATCGCCAGGCTGTAGGCTGGCAGTGTGCCACCGACCACCGGTGCGGCCGCCGTTGCCAGAACTGGCCCGATCGACAGCGAAGGCGCAATACCGATGATCAGGCACAGACACACCAGAAATTCAATTGGCACACGCATCCAGCGGGTAGGTTCATGCGGCTCATGCGGCAGCCCCATGGGGGCCGGACCAAAAAAGACGTCAACGGTAAAGCGCAAGGAATATGCCACGCTGAAAACACTGGCTACGGTCGCAATCAGCGGCATGCCCCACGACAGCCAGGGCGAGGCGTCCAGGTAAGCCGTTTCGGCAAAAAACATTTCTTTGGACAGAAAACCGTTGAGCAGCGGCACGCCTGCCATGGCCGCACTGGCAACCAGAGAAAGCGCACCGGTAATCGGCATGGCTTTGATCAGGCCGTTGAGTTTACGCATGTCGCGCGTACCGGTTTCATGGTCAATGATGCCGGCTGCCATGAACAAAGAGGCTTTGAAAATGGCGTGGTTGATGGTATGAAATACCGCCGCAACAGCAGCCATGTTGCTGTTAAGGCCCAGCAGCAGCGTGATCAGGCCCAGGTGGGAAATGGTGGAGTATGCCAGCAAGCCTTTCAGGTCATTTTGGAATGTGGCGGCATAGCCTCCCAGCAGCAGTGTGAATGCCCCGGTACCTGCCACCAGCCAGAACCATTCATCCGTGCCGGAAAGTACCGGCCACAGGCGCGCCATCAGGTAAATTCCGGCTTTGACCATGGTGGCTGAGTGCAGGTAGGCCGATACAGGGGTGGGTGCGGCCATGGCACGGGGCAGCCAGAACTGGAATGGAAACTGGGCGCTTTTGGTGAATGCCCCCAGCAGGATCAGCACCAGCATGGGTGTATAAAGAGGATGCTTGCGTATGATGTTACCGGCGGCCAGTACCGTATCCATATCAAAGCTGCCAACAATCTGCCCCAGAATCAGAACACCTGCCAGCAGGCAGAAACCACCCAGCCCGGTCACGGTCAATGCCATGCGGGCGCCGTTGCGGGCGTCACGCCGGTGGTACCAGTAACCGATCAGCAGAAATGAAAACAGACTGGTGAGTTCCCAGAACAACACCAACTGAATCAGGTTGCCGGACAGCACAACCCCGGACATGGCACCCATGAAAGCCAGAAAGAAAGAGAAAAAACGCGCCACCGGGTCTTGTGGTGACATGTAGTAGCGGGCATACAATGTCACCAAAGCGCCAATGCCAAAAATCAGCATGGCAAACAGCCAGGTGAAGCCATCCATCCGGAATGTCAGGTTGATACCAAGTGAGGGAATCCAGAGAATTTCCTGCCGCAACACCGTTCCTGAAGACACGTCAGGAAAAAACAGAGCCACCTGCACCACACATATCAGCGCAATCATCCCGGACAGGAATGCTTCCATATTGCGGGAATTGGTTGGCAGCAACGCTGCAACCAGACTTCCAGCAAACGGGAGGATAATGAGGGTGGCCAGGGAGGTTAGCATAACCCTATGATTCTAAAAGAAAAAGAGGTCTATTTGTCGAGGTTTTATGAAAAGACCTTAAAAACCTGCGCGCAATATTCAGTATTGTAGGCTCAGCGGGGCAGGAAATGCAGTGCAAACTGGAATTTTACGAAAGCGAGGTCTGGCAGCGGGTTGCCGGTATTTTTTGAAATGAATGTGGGGCATGTTTTTATTTGAGTTCAGATAGCCGCATGTTATTTTGAGTTAAAAACAGTTAGCCGCTGAGCCGCAAAGGGATTCTGGTTATGGACAACAGAAATTGGATTCAGCGGTAACAGATGAGAGTCAATTTGTACAGTCTATCATGCGTGTGGTTGCTATCCAACAAGTGCGCATATTTTATGGGCCCTGAACATGTATTGGCACTGTATGGTTATGACGTGATCAGTTTGCCACTCAAGGCCTTGATCAAAACCGTCAGATTGCTGCGCATCATACCGATGTAACTGTCTGCTGCCGTGCCTGGTGCTGAAAGCGCATCGGAATACAGTGTGCCGCCAACGACCGCGCCCGTTTCCTGTGCAATGCGTTGAATCATTTTAGGGTTGCTGACATTTTCCAGAAATACCGCACAAACCTGCTGTGATCGGATCTGCTCGATCAGCCGGGCGATATCGGCAGCCGAAGGTTCTGTACTGGTTGAAAAACCCATGGGTGAAATCAGCGTCAGCCCATAAGCTTGCGCAAAGTAGCCTAAAGAATCATGTGTGGTGACCAGCGTGCGGTGTGTTGGCGATAAGGTTGCCAGTGCATCGCGAATATCACGCTCCAGCTGATGCAGTTCTTTGATGTAGTTCTGGGCGCGTTGTGCATAAATGGCGGCATGTGCAGGGTCGGCTTGGCTCAGTGCGGCTTCAATGTTACGAACATAGATGATCGCATTGGCCACGTTCTGCCATGCATGCGGATCAAACTCCCCATGATCGTGCACATCGTGGTCATGGTCATGATCGTCATGGTTGTGAGCGTGGGCATCATCATGTTCATCATTCAACCTGCGCGGTGTTACGCCCTGGGAGACAACGACTTCCGTTCCGGCAAAGCCCGCGGCATTTCGCAGGCGGGGCAGCCAGGGCTCGAACCCCAGGCCGTTGACAAACAGGATATCGGCCTGAGACAACAGGCGCGCATCCTGTGCTGTGGGTTCGTACATGTGGGCGTCGCTGTCGGGTTTAACCAGGGTGCTGATCTGCACCTGCTCGCCGCCAACCTGTTGCACCAGATCTGACAGGATAGAAAAACTGGCAACCACTTTCAACGGCTCGGCATGTGCTTTTGTCAACGGCGCCATGAACAGAACAGACAGGCAGAGCAACAGTATCAGGCGCAAGCGTAAAGAAAGTGTATGCATATGAGTTTCCTTGCAAAATTGAACGGCGAGGGCATCAACACGCCCTCATGTCTTGAAACCATGGTGTTATGTCTGGCCTGGTTGTATTTTTGGTGGCCGTATCAGCAAACCACTGTGCAACCCCAGGAACATGGAAATGATGTAAATGCCACCCAGCGTCAGCACGATGGCAGGGGAGGCCGGGGTTGCAAAATGGTAAGAAATCAGCAGCCCGATATAGCCTGCTGCCACGCCGGTAGCAGCAGCAACCAGCATTTGTTTGGCAACGGTGGCAGCCCAGAAGCGTGCCGCAGCAGCAGGCAACACCATGAAGGCAACAGCCATTAACGTGCCCAGGGTGTGGAAGCCGCCGACCAGATTCAGCACCAGCAACAGCAAAAATGCACCATAGGCCAGGGCATTCCACCACCCTTTGGTGATTAAAAAGTTCGGGTCAAAACTCTGAATGATCAAAGGGCGGTACAACAATGCCAGCAGCAGCAGTGAAAGTGTCGCAATGCCCGCGGCCAGAAACAAGGTGGCATTATCCAGTGATAAAACGGTACCGAACAGGACGTGCAGCAGGTCGACGCTGGTACCGCGTAGCGAGATGATCAGCACGCCCAGTGCCAGTGAAATCAGGTAAAACGTCGCAAAGCTGGCATCTTCTTTCAGAACCGTGTAGCGGGTGACCACACCGGCCAGGCAGGCAACCAGCAAACCGGCGGCAATGCCGCCAATCGTCATGGCAGGCAGCGACAGGCCGAACAGCAGGTAACCCACTGCAGCGCCGGGCAAAATGGCGTGCGACATGGCGTCTCCCATCAGGCTCATGCGGCGCAGCAACAGCAATACGCCCAGCGGGCTGCTGCCCAGGCTGAGTGCGACACAGCCGGTAAGCGCCCGGCGCATGAAACTGAAGTCGGCAAAGGGGGAAACCAGCCATTCCAGCATGTTCATGCATGCTCCTGTATGCCGGTTTTATTTTTGGTGCCGGGATGTGCCGCTGCATATGTGTTGAGGCAGGTGGCGGCATCGCCCTGGCGCAGAATGCTTTGCTGCCCCAGTAACCATACGTTGGGGAATTGCTGGCGCACCAGTTCCAGATCATGCAAAACCACCAGCAGGGTTGCTCCCTGGCGGTGCCAATGGTGCAGCAGGCGCATCAGGTCGCGCATGGTGGGTTCATCAATGCCGGTAAACGGCTCGTCAAGCAAAAAAAGCTGGGCTTCCTGTAAGACCAGTTGGGCAAAACGGATGCGTTGAAATTGCCCGCCGGAAAGCTCTCCGATCAATTTGTCCGCACTTTCCCGCATGCCCACGGCTTCCAATGCGATGAGGATACGTGTTTCCAGCTCAGCGCTGATGGCTTTGAATGCGCCTGCTTTTTTCCACAGGCCGGACGCGACAAAGTCAAAAACAGAAATCGGAAAGCTGCGGTCGATTTCACTGACCTGCGCCAGATAAGCCACATTGTGTATGTCCGGCGCAATGGTGATATGCCCCGTGAGCGGCTTGATCAGACCTGCAACGGCTTTGAGCAGCGTCGATTTTCCGCACCCGTTGGCACCAACCACAGCCGTAAGTGTGCCGTGATCAATGTGGGCGTTGATACGGCTGAGCACCGGCTGTTGCCGGTAAGCCAGTGTCACGTCGTTGAGAACCATTGCGGTGGTTGCTTGGGTCATGATGCAGGGCAGTGCTCAGGTTCGGACCGACCAGTAAACCATCAACCATAAAAAAGCAGCGCCTGTGGCGGCAAGCAGTAAACGCTGCCAGGCCGCAGCACAAAATACGGTGGTTCTTCTGGAGATACGCGAATGCCGGCTCATATGATTGGGAGGAGTAATTTTTGATATTCAGTTTTAATATTCAGCCAAAGCGCTTGTCAGGGGCATGCAGATACATGCACATGCTGGCAGAATTCCCTGCTGTTCTGGTGCTTATTCTAATTGATAATAAAATATCAATATCAATTAAAGGGAAATCAAAAAGTCGGGTATTGGATGTTCAGGAGAATCAGCCCTTGGGGAATACCTGCGGTGCATGACTCCTGAAACCAGAACGAAGCCAGAACAAAGAGATTGATAGGAAACGATGAGAATGGAGCAGAAACGCTCAACCAAACAACGTACAGCCATGCTGGCGGTGCTGCAGGATGTTAAAAGGCCGCTGACACCGCAGGAAGTGCTTCTGCTGGCGCAGCAGGATGTTCCGGCACTTGGCATTGCCACGGTATACCGCAACTTGAAAGTGCTGATGGAAGAAGGCAGCATCCGCATGGTTGAACTGCCGGGTGAAGCGGCACGCTATGAAGCCATTCACCATGAACATGACGACCATCACCACCATTTTTTATGCACCCAGTGTACACGTGCTTTTGACGTGCATGGCTGCGCAGAAGACTTTGCCAGCCTGCTGCCCCCTGGTTTCAAGGTGAAAAGCCATGAGGTCACTTTGTACGGTTTGTGTGCAGACTGTGTCAAAGCAGAAAAAAAGAAAAAGCATTAAAAACAGAATTGTGTTGAAGGATGAGGGTTGCAAAAATGAAAAAAATTGTGGTGCTGACGGGGGCCGGTATTTCTGCTGAGTCGGGGATTGCAACATTCCGTGCCAGTGACGGTTTATGGGAAAAACACCGGGTTGAAGACGTGGCAACGCCGCAGGCATATCAGCGCGATCCGCAACTGGTGCAGACTTTTTACAATGCCAGGCGGCGCCAGCTTTTAGACGCCGAGGTGAAGCCCAATGCGGCGCACCTGGCGCTGGCCAGGCTGGAGCAGGAATTTAATGGTGAATTTTTGCTGGTAACACAGAATGTGGATAACCTGCATGAGCGGGCCGGAACAAAAAACCTGATTCACATGCACGGCGAGCTGCAAAAGGTGCGCTGCGTACGCTCCGGCCAGGTGGTTGAGTGGACCGGTGATGTCACAAAAGAGGATGGCTGCACATGTTGCCAGCCGTCGCAGCGCCTGCGTCCTCACATTGTCTGGTTTGGCGAAATGCCTTTGCTGATGGATGAAATCTACGAGGCGCTCATGTATGCGGACTGCTTTATTTCCATCGGCACTTCCGGGCATGTGTACCCGGCAGCCGGCTTTGTGCAGGTGGCCAATGAAGCCGGGGCGCAGACGGTTGAACTGAACCTGGAGCCCAGCCAGGGGGAGAGTCTGTTTCAAACCCGGATTTATGGGCCTGCAACGGAAGTGGTGCCGCAATATGTAGATAAATTGCTGGCATCATTAAGGTGAGCGGCTATACTGCTGCTGAAACACATTGACGTATTCAGGCGACGCCATATTTTTGCCAGTAAAGAGAAAGCAACCAGGCAAACAGGCAGCAATTGGCGATCACGGTGATCCAGAAGATGATCTGGAACGACAGCTTGCTGGATTTGTGCCGGAACAGGCGCTGTGCAATCAAAGCGCCGGGCCAGCCGCCAAACAGTGCCATCAGGTGCAGGGTGTTTTCCTCGGTTCTCCAGCGGTCTTTCACCGCGGCCCGCTTGTCCCGGGCGTAGGTGATAAAGGCCAGTGAACTGAACAGGACATATGGGATGAGAAAAATACTTGGCAGTTTGCCAAAATAATACATTCCCGCTAGTGTCGCCAGGAAGGCTACAGCGATCAAAACAAGTGCCAACGAAAGGCGGCGGGTGCGTCTTTTTCGACGCGATGCAGCATTTTCTGCAAAAGTAACGTTATAGGCTTGCGGACGTCCGTTGTCGTCTACACCGGATTCGTAGAAAACCCGGTCATCTTGCGCCGGCCTTTTGCTGCGGTCGGTAAATGCAGTGACATGGACAAATACTTGTTTACCTCCTGAGTCAGGTGTGATGAAGCCGAAACCCTGTTCATCTTTCCATTGGGTAATGCTGCCTTGTGCGCGTAAATTCATTTTCAATTTACTTTTGTCATGTTGAAGGTTGTGGCCCAATCATGCCATGGCACAAACTTCACATGATTGCACCGGTCATTTTAGCCGGGCGGAAGACATGCAATACGGTATACCCGATAAAAAATGGCCTGGCTCTGTTTTGAAACAACAGCCAGGCCATAACAGGGGAGGTTATTTGTTCAGCAGAATGGACGTGATGACGCCTGTAGCTGCGGCAATCAGGATGAAGTCACCGCCGATTTGTACCCAGTGATGATTGCGGGGCGGCTGGCTCAGCCCGTATGCTTTCCAGTCGTCTACCCGATAAGAGTAACCGCGATATTGCTGCGGTATGCGCTCACCCTGTCTGAAATCCATCGCAGGCCGTGATTCTGCATGAGGTCTGTTCTGGTTCTGTGCCTGTGCAGCAGGCCTGCCGGGTTGTTGCTGGTTTGGCCGGGCGTTATTATTGTTGGAGCGTGAGTCTGCCTGAGGCCCTGCATGACTCTGATTGCGCGATGGGCCGTTTTGGGGCTGCTGTTGTTGTGATGGTGCGGGCTGCCTGTTTCTTTCCTGTGAGGCCGGTTGCGCAAAAGCGACTGAGCTGCCCAGAATGGAAAGTGCGGCCAAATGGCAGACGATGGTTTTCATTTTCATTTGCTAACTCCTTTTGATGCGGATAATGCATCATTCATTTTATATAGCTAAACCACATTTGTTTTTTGAAAACATGAGGCCAGTTTACGTGCCGGATGTGTATGATTTATTTTGTTTTGTAAAGATTTGTATGCTTGCAGCACTCAGCCGTGCAACAGATATGGTATGCAAAGGGAGGGCAAATTTTTGAGAAATAAAAAAAGATACCTGTCTGTGGTGCAGAAAGGTATCTTCGTTTTACCTGTAGCCATAAACCTGTTGGCAGAACAGGTCAAATTATCTGTTTACAGTTTTCCTTCTAAATATTTCTGTACGTCGTGGGCCAGATCAGCCTGTGCGCCATACTCCATTCCATACCTCAAGGTACCATTTGCAAACTCCAGCAGTTTGGGTGTGGTGCGGCTGCATACAATGCTTTTGACATGCGCCTGAACGGTCTGTTTGCCTATTTCTGAGTTCAAGCAGATCTGGTTAACGCCTCTGACAGCTTCCTGACATAAGCTGTAAGCACCGTATTTTTCCAATTCTTCCAGATTGAAAGTAGACCAGTCAAAAGAGACTTTGATGTCTGCGCCACAATTCTCATGCAGTCTTTTGATGTCCGGAGCCAAAAGCTCTTCCTGTTTTTGATGGATCGCACGTTCTGCCAGCGTTTGCCCGACAGCAGCCTGTAAGAACAGGGCCGATAGGCAGGCGAGTGCAATTTTTACTTTAATCATGTATGTTCTCCAATTAAAAAAATAAGTGGTGTGTTGCACCAGTTATTCCAGAAAGTATTTATAAGCGAGCCCATTATAGGAAAATTAATTTTATGAAGATTTAAAACGCATGCCATCGATAACACCTGCTATATTTTTACTTATGAATGCATTGTGAGGATGTGCAGTGGGCCTGCCCCGAAATCTGGCCAGCCATGTCAGGTAAACTGAAAAGCCGTAACCAGGCGGACTGGCATGCAGACCATGGATTGTTTTTGGATGTAGAAAGATGGGCACGCATTAAGGGCAGTAGCCCTTTATGCTCGCCAAGAGCGTCTAAAACGATAACGATACAGGGAACGAGTTTTGAAGCTTTAGGCTGGCTCCCCGACCTGGGCTCGAACCAGGGACCTGCGGATTAACAGTCCGTCGCTCTACCGACTGAGCTATCAGGGATCAGAATTTTGACTCGGCATGGATGAAATGCGTTTTTTTGAACTTGGCCGGGGGCTTCGTTAGGGCCACCAGCGGTTGTATGGCAGTTCATCTTGGAAATCTGGCTCCCCGACCTGGGCTCGAACCAGGGACCTGCGGATTAACAGTCCGTCGCTCTACCGACTGAGCTATCGGGGAATAGAAAGGGGGATTATAGTTTGTTTAGAATAGGTTTTGCAAGTCACTTGTTTTTTAGTAAAGGAAATTGCATGTCTGGCGCAACACTGACCTATCCCCGGGTATTGACGATTGCCGGTTCTGACAGCGGCGGCGGGGCTGGTATTCAGGCTGATTTGAAGACCATTGCGGCGCTGGGCTGTTATGGGATGAGTGCCATTACCGCCATTACGGCACAGAATACGCTGGGGGTCAGTGCGATTCATGAAGTGCCGGTTGAAATTGTCAAGGCACAGATTGATGCCGTGGTGGATGATATTGGCGCAGATGCGGTAAAAATCGGCATGCTGAGTTCACCGGAAATTATCCGTACGGTGGCGCAGGCGATTGATGAAAAGCACCTGCCCCATGTGGTGCTGGATCCGGTGATGGTTTCTGCCACCGGTGCCAAACTGATTGACGATGGCGCCATGGCTTGCCTTGTTGCCGAACTGTTTTCGCGTGCACAGGTCATTACGCCCAATCTGGATGAAGCCGGTTTACTGCTTGGCCAGGCCATTACCGAAACGACGCAACTGGTTGCGGCAGCCCGTGCGCTGTTGGGCCAGGGCGCGCAGGCGGTGCTGCTTAAAGGTGGGCACCTGGTTGGTGCTGAGGTGGTGGATGTGCTGGCAATTCGCCAGCAGGCAACGGGTGCTGTTGAGCTGCATGAGCTGCAGTCGCCCCGTATCCAGACGCATAACCTGCATGGCTCCGGTTGCACACTGTCGTCGGCAATTGCATCGTATCTGGCGCTTGGGCTGGATCTGCCCGCTGCTGTACAGGCTGCGCGTGTGTATGTGCTGGCTGCCATTGAGGCGGGCATGCGGGTACAGATTGGCAAGGGCGTGGGGCCGCTGAACCATACCCATGCACCGCAGGCGATGAAGGTGCGCTAAGCAGTCAGGTGCAGGGGCTGCCCCTACCTCGGTTCAGTCGCAATGACAGGGCGTGTGCCTGCTTACCAAACCAGGGAGCCCCAGCCGATGACCTGAGGGACGGAACATCATACGTGGCCTGCCTTCTGAGGGGCCAGTATGGCTTGCAACTCGGAGTTGGACGACGTGTAATACACCGGAATGGTTGCCCCATCCTGCAGGTAGCTGGCGATGGCATAAGCCGCCAGTGTGGCTTCATGAAAACCGCTGACAATGAGTTTGCGCTTACCGGGGTAGGTGACGGCGTCGCCTATGGCGTAAATGCCCGGAGTGTTGGTCTGAAAGGTGCCAGGGTCAACCACCAGATGTTTACGCTCCAGCGCCAGCCCCCATTGTTCTATGGGGCCAAGCTGCGGGGCCAGCCCAAGCAGTATCAGGAGTGCATCGGCCGGGGTTTGCAGTGGTTGCCTGTCGGCGCTGCCCATGAGCTGTAATGCGGTAAGCTGGCCGGATGCTGCGTCGGTGACTAGGCCGGTGAACTGGCCGGCAATGAACTGCAAGCGCCCAGCCTGCCGCAGTTGCTGAATTTGGGCAATGAGTGTATCTTCGGCGCGGAATTTGTCTCTGCGGTGTACCAGCGTGACACTGGCCGGCCGGTTGTGTTCGGCACTGGCCAGTTGGCTGGCTGCCTGTAGCGCGATATCGGTATCGCCATTGATCACAACATGTTTGCCGGCATATGCGTCTGTATGGGCTGGCAGTTCGTAGAATACCTGTTGATTTTCCAGGGCCCGAATGCCTTCCAAAGGCAAGGTTCGCGGCAGAAATGCGCCGTAACCGGAAGCGATGACCACGCAGCGTGTTAGAAAGCATTGTCCGGTGGAGGTGTGCAGTTCAAAGCGTGGCGCCGGGTCGCTGGCTTTTTTGGGGGCATCCCGTGTTTTCAACTGTGTGACGGTCTGCTGCAGGTGCAGGCCGGCTTTGAATGGCCTGATTTGTTCCAGCAGGCGTTCGGTGAGTTCGTTACCGGTGCATTGCAAAATGGCCGGAATGTCATAAATGGGTTTGTCGCCATACAGGTGCACACACTGTCCGCCGGCATGCGGCAGGGTTTCGACGATGTGTGAGCGCAACCCCATAATGCCCAGTTCAAACGCGGCAAACAGGCCGGCACAACCTGCACCAATGATGACGGCATCGGTTGTGATGGGTTCCGGTGCAAAAGAGGGTTCAGTCATGGGTTATGGCTTTCTGCTTAAGTATGAATAGCAACGCCTTGCTGGCGTGACGGTACGCCGGCAAGGACAGTATTTTGGCAGGGAATGGGGTACTGAAAGTGTCTGATCAGCGGATCAGGTCAGAACGCTTGTCCGGTTTGCCGTTCCAGTCGTCGGCATCGGGCAGGGATGTTTTGCGTTTGGTAATGCTGGGCCATTCCGGTGCCAGTTCAGCATTGATTTTAATAAAGTCCTGCTGCTCTGCAGGAACATCCTCTTCAGCGTAGATGGCATTGGCCGGACATTCAGGAATGCATACGGCGCAATCAATGCACTCATCGGGGTCGATGACCAGAAAATTGGGGCCTTCACGAAAACAGTCTACCGGGCAAACATCCACACAGTCGGTATATTTACACTTGATACAGTTTTCAGTTACAACGTGGGTCATGATTTCACTCAGTTTTACACACAAAGAGGGTTTGCAAAAACAGCCGGATTACAAACCTCAGGTTGAAACACTTTGAATAATAACGTTGTATTTTAAGGGCAGGAAGCCGTTTTAGGCTAGTCTGATGAATTGATCATTTGGGCATCAGGCGTCATTTTGTCGCGTTGCGACAGGCCAGATGACAAAAGCGGCTGCATTTGACAGCCGCTTTTCGCCACAAACTGAGCACCTTCCGGGTGATCAGATGCCATCGGGCAAATTTATTTAACGTGTTTGCCGATGCCGCCACCAATTTCAAACATGGTGAACTGGTCTTTACCGAAAATAGCTTTCAGTTTTGCATCGGAATTAATAGCACGTTTGTTTTTCTTGTCTTGCAAGTCGTGCTTTTTAATGTATTCCCAAATCTTTTTCACGATTTCAGTGCGGGGCAGAGGAGCACTGCCAACCACTGCGGCCAGTTCAGCGCTGGGAGTCAATGGTTTCATGAAAGCGGCGTTGGGAGTGCGTTTTTTTGCTGGTGTTTTGCTGGTTGCCATAGGGTTCTTTTCCTTTAAGGATAAATACAAGCGCTTAAATGATGAGCATCTTATCAAAGAAAAGCCATCAGTGCACAAGATATGCGATGCTCTGACGGCTGCTTCTATTGAATGCTACTGTGAAAATAGGGCGTTTAACAAGAGTTAAAACTATTATTTATGCGGTTTGGGGCTTAGGAGCAACACTATACCGCTTAGGCAGATGCCCATTGCAAGCATTTCCACCGCCTGAACCTGCTCATGCCCCCAGATGACGCCAATGGCCAGTGCAATCACCGGGATGACGTAGTTGTAGCTGGTGTAGACGGCCGGGGAGGCGTTTTTGATCAGATACATGTAGGCACAGTAGGCGCCCAGCGATCCGGCCAGCACCAGGTAGCCCCAGGCCAACCATGCTGATTGTGTAGGTATTTGCGGTGTTTCTGCGCGAAAGTGCGAGAGGATCAGCAAAACAATGGCCCCGCACAGCATCTGGCTGGCCAGTCCGATGGCACCTGTTGCCGGGTGCAGGTAACGTGCCAGCAGTACACTGCCAACAGACCAGCATACGACCGAGCCCAGCATATACACCAGGCCCATGGGCTGCGCCTGGAGGCTGCCCTGGCAACTCAGCAGGATGACGCCGAAGATGCCAATGCCGATGCCCAGCAGCTCACGCCGGGTTGCACGCCAGCCCAGCGCAATGCTGAGCAGGCAGATCAGTAACGGCTCCAGCGTGGTCATTGCTGCGGCCAGCGAACTGTGAATGTACTGTTCGGCACAGGCCAGCAGCCCCATGCCACCGCCCAGCATCAGCGTTCCGGCAATGGCGGCATGTATCCATTGCTGCAACGTGGGCCAGCGGCTGCGCCGCCATAATGCCCAGGCAAACAGGATGGCACTCGCTGCCAGAAAACGGGTTCCCATCTGGAAAAAAGGCGGGAAGCTGTGCAGTGCAACCTGAACAGCATAAAAGGTAGAACCCCAGATCAGATAACAGGCCAGTAAAGCGGGCAGCAGCCAGGGGTTGGTGTGGTTAACCAGCCAGGCAGGGATAAAACGGGGCAGTTGACGGACTTGCATAGTGGTCTGATGATAGACCGCCTATACGCGCATTTAAATATAAAAATCAAGGTTAAATTGAATTTAACTTTAAAATATCAAATAATTTTGAAGAATTTTTAAATAATAAGGAAAGAGCGCTGCATGGTGACTTTGTTGAAACAGGAATTTGACCATTATGACCACCGGATTTTGACCGAGCTGCAAAAGGACGCCCGTATCAGCATGGCTGAACTGGGGCGCCGGGTGCATATGAGCCAGCCGGCGGTGACGGAACGGGTGCGTAAACTGGAGGAGACCGGGGTGATTACCGGGTATCGTGCCGTGGTGGACCCGGAGGCGCTGGGCTACCAGATTCGTGCTGTGGTGCGTATTGGCGGGCAAGCCCCCAGCTTTGAGCGTGTGACGCGCCTGATCAGCGAAAGCCCGGAAATCATCACCGCCTACAACGTGACCGGGGAGGACTCCTGGGTCATGGAGATTGCGGTAGCGAATGTGCGGCACCTGGACGAGGTGGTGACCAAGTTCAACAATGTGGCTGCCGAAACGTCCACTTCCATCATTTTACGTGTGGTGAAATCGCAGGTGGTATTGCAGCCGCCTTCAGGTGCCGGTGGCTGAACGGGCGTGTTTTCAGTTTGCCAGCAAAGGGGGCTATTGCGGCGCCAGCAGGGCCTGCCGGGTCAGTAGCAGCACCTGGTCTGCCCCGGCTGAGGTGGCTAACCACAAAGGTTGCAGTTGCGGAAACGCGGCTTCAAAGTAGTCGCGTTCATGGCCGATTTCAAGCACCAGAAACCCTTCTTCACTGAGCAGGGCTGGAACATGTTGGAGAAAGGGCCGGACAAAGTCCATGCCGTCTGCGCCGCCAGCCAGCGCCAGTTCGGGTTCAGCCCGGTATTCAGGCGGCAGCTCCTGCATGCTGCGGGCATTGACATATGGCGGGTTGCATAAAATCAGGTCATACGGTGCATGCTGTTTAATGGCCGGGGCGGAAAGGCCGTCGGACGCAAGCAGGCTGACACGCTGTTCAAGCTGGTGGCGCTGCAGGTTCATCTGTGCGACTGCCAGCGCGTCTGTGGAGATGTCGGTGGCGGTGACCACGGCATCGGGCCAGGCCAGTGCCGCGAGGATAGCCAGGCTGCCGTTGCCGGTGCACACGTCCAGAATATGGGGTACGGTATCGTCACGTGTTGTGACGGCAACTTCCAGCCACGGATCCGCCAGGCCCTCGGCCAGCACTTCGGCAATCAGGCTGCGTGGCACAATGGCGCGCTCATCAACGTAAAACGGCACCCCTTGCAGCCAGGCTTCGCGGGTAATGTAAGCGGCCGGCGTACGGGTTTCAATACGCTGCTGGATGGTGGCGTCCAGTTGCGCCAACTGAGTCGGTGTCAACTGGCGGTCTTGCACACTGTCCAGGTCGTCTAGCGGCAACCCAAGCCGCCACAGCACCAGCCAGACCGCTTCATCAAAAGCATTGGTGGTGCCGTGTCCATAACTTAAACCCGCCTGGGTAAAGCGTTCGCTGGTCTGCTGAATGTATTCACCGATGTGCATGCTTGATTCACGAAACAGGTCAGGCAATCAGCCGTTCCAGAACGCCCAGATAGATGTTTTTGAGGGGGTCGATATCGGCAACGGCCACATGCTCGTCAATTTTATGGATAGACGCGTTAACCGGCCCGAACTCAACCACCTGCGGGCAGATGGCGGCAATGAACCGGCCATCGCTGGTGCCGCCGGAAGTGGATAGCTCTGCATCAAGGCCGGTGTGTGCTTTGATGGAAGCCTGCATGGCCTCCACCAGAGCACCGGGTGGCGTGAGAAAAGGCATGCCGCTGAGCGTCCATTGCAAATCGTAGTCCAGCGCATGTTTTTCTAAAATGGCTGCCAGCCTTTCTTTCAGGCTCTCAGGCGTGGACTCGGTGGAAAAGCGGAAGTTGAAGTCCACCACCACATCGCCCGGAATGACGTTGGAAGCGCCGGTACCGGCATGGATGTTGGAGACCTGCCAACTGGTGGGCGGGAAAAAGTCATTGCCCTGATCCCACTGTATTGTCACCAGCTCTGCCAGTGCAGGGGCCAGCAGGTGAATGGGGTTGCGTGCCAGATGCGGGTAGGCGATGTGTCCCTGGATGCCATGCACCGTCAGAATGCCGCCCAGTGAGCCACGGCGTCCGTTCTTGATCATATCCCCCAGTTGTGAGGTGCTTGACGGTTCTCCGACAATGCAATAGTCCAGCCGCTGTCCGCGCTGTTTGAGTGCTTCGCAGACTTTCACGGTGCCATCGGTTGCGGGGCCTTCTTCGTCGCTGGTAATCAGCAATGCAATGCTGCCGGCAGGGCGGGGGTGTTTGGCCAGAAACTCTTCACAGGCAACGGTAAACGCCGCGATGGAGGTTTTCATATCGGCAGCGCCACGGCCATATAAATTGCCATTGCGCTCAGTAGGAGTGAAGGGGGGCGATGTCCAATGATCAACGGGGCCTGTGGGCACTACATCGGTATGCCCGGCAAACACCAGCACCGGTGCGTCTTGTTGCACGCCGGGGCGGATGGCCCACAGGTTGGAGACTTGTGAATGTGCAGGGCCAAATGGCATGGGCTCGCAGTTGAACCCTAACGGCGCAAGCCGCCGGGCCAGCATGTGCTGGGCACCTTGGTCATCGGGGGTGGTAGACGGGCAGGAAATCAGCGCCCTGGTCAAGGCCAGGGCTGCATGGTCGGCGGAATGTGTCATGAATGGTTGATATTCAGTTCAATATCAGAGAAAACAGGCCCGTCATCTTCGGTAAAGGTGGGCATTTTCTTATCTTCTTTTTTGACGCCGCGTTTGGGATCGTTCTGCAAACGCCACAGCAGGTTGGATGGCGAATCGGCGTTTTCAATGCCTTCGGCCTGGGTGATCAGTTTTTCCCTGATCAGATAAGCCAGGTCTTCTTCAAAGGTCTGGCTGCCTTCGGCCAGCGATTTTTCCATGGCGTCACGGATCTCGTGGAAGCTGCCTTTGGTGATCAGTTCGCTGATCAGGCGTGTATTTTCCATGATTTCCACGGCCGGGCGCAGTGCGCCTTCGCTGGTGCGCAGCAGCCGTTGTGAGACGATGGCTTTAAGCGCTGCGGCCATGTCGTTGAGCAGGATCGGGCGCACATCTTCAGAGTAGAAACTCATGATGCGGTTCAGCGCTTCATACGAGTTGCTGGCGTGCAGTGTGGAAACGCACATGTGGCCTGAGTGTGCATAGGCCAGTGCGGCGCTCATGGTTTCAGCATCGCGGATCTCACCGATGAAAATGCAGTCAGGCATTTGGCGCAGTGCGTTTTTCAGCCCCGTGTTCAGCGATACCGTGTCTTTGCCGATTTCGCGCTGGTTGATGGTGCTGCGCTTGTTGGTAAAGAAGTATTCAATCGGGTCTTCAATGGTCAGAATATGTCCGGCAAGGTGGGTGTTGCGCAGGTCGAGCAAAGACGCAATGCTGGTGCTCTTACCGCAACCGGTGGCGCCCACAAACAGGATCAGCCCGCGTTTGGTCAATGCCAGGTCGGCCAGTGCTGGCGGCAGGTTCAGGCTTTCAAATGCCGGCACGCTTGGAGGGATGTAGCGGATAACGGCTGCCAGTGAGCCTCTTTGGCGGAAACAACTGTAGCGGAAGTTACCCACCGAGTCACGGTGGATACCGACATTGAGCTCGCCCGTTGTGTCCAGTTCATTCACCTGTTCGGCAGACAGTACGCTGACCAGCATTTCGCGCACTTTGTCAGCGGTCAGTTGCTGCTCTCCATTGACAGGAACCATGTTGCCATGGAGCCGGATCATGATGGGTGCATTGGCCGTGAGGTACAGGTCAGACGCAGATTTTTGCGCCATCAGTACCATCAAGCGTTCCATTTTAGGTGATGTCATGGTTTTTCCCTCCTACTCAATAACTTCTGTTCGCTATCACCGCCATTGGTCGTATATTTCAGTGTGCGGTGATAGGGTACCATGGATTATTCCCGCAATAAATCGTTCAAACTGGTTTTTGCACGTGTTTTAGCGTCGACGTGTTTGACAATGATCGCCGCGTACAACTGGCATTTGCCATCAGCAGATGGCAGCGTACCGGGGACGACCACCGAGCCTGCCGGAATGCGGCCATAAGAGATCTCTCCGGTAGTGCGATCATAAATTTTGGTGCTCTGGCTTAAGAATACGCCCATTGAAAGCACACTGTTTTCTTCCACAATCACGCCTTCAACCACCTCGGAACGCGCGCCAATAAAACAGTTGTCTTCAATGATAGTGGGGTTGGCCTGCAAAGGCTCCAGTACCCCACCAATGCCCACGCCGCCGGACAGGTGAACGTTTTTGCCGATTTGCGCGCAGGAGCCGACCGTGGCCCAGGTATCTACCATGGTCCCTTCATCCACATAGGCGCCAATATTGACAAAAGAGGGCATCAGTACCACATTTTTACCTAAAAAGCTGCCGCGCCTGGCAGTAGCCGGCGGCACCACGCGCACGCCCGAACTGGCCAGTTCAGCCAGAGGGTTGGCGGAGAATTTCTGCGGCACTTTGTCAAAAAAGCTCAAAGCGCCGGATTGCATGATCTCATTATCCTGCAACCTAAATGAGAGCAGGACAGATTTTTTGATCCATTGGTGTGTAACCCATTGACCATTCAGCTTTTCAGCCACACGCAGTTTGCCATGGTCGAGTTCGTTGATGACGTAGTTGACTGCATCCACCACTTCTTTCGGGGCAGAAACGGGAGAGATGCTGGAGCGGTTTTCCCAGGCGGAATCGATAATGGTTTGTAATTGTTGGGTCATAACTATGGTAATGAGTGAAATAGGTTCAAAATCAATGATCAAACACAGATTTTACAGATTGCCGGAAGAAACGAGTATTTGCGGTGATTTGTCGCATAAAAGTAACATAATACTGTAGTTCATGCTTGGGTGCCATGTTTTCCCGCAAGCAACAGGTGCTGCATGCGCAGTGCCGGAGCGCATCAAGATGCAGAGATGCGGTTCAATCAGCGGTAAAGCTGTAACGGCTTTTCATTGTGGCATGGTTGCATGCCTATGCCCGTTCACTTTTTTCGGTGTGACATCCAAACTGGGGCAGTAGTGCCGATCCCATATCAACGCGCAGCGGGCGTGTGTTGGATATATGTTGGATGCCGGGCGGCATAAAAGTGTTATGAATTAGGCGGTTTTTTGTTTCTCTCTACATGCCGCTAAATAACAGGCAATGGCACGCATTTGCCTGCATTGGTGTTCAACCACAGGTATAGCGCTTACAATGAAACGGAGACAGTGCCTTATGAAGGTAAGGGCGCAACCCAATGCAGAACAATGAAAGTGATCGAGTATGGCGTTTCCTGTTAAAAAGCTGATTCCTGTGGCCATTGTTGCAGTTGTGGTAGTTGCCGGATATTTCATGTGGTCGGAAATGCGCAACAAAGGCCCGGGAGAGGGTTTTATCAGCGGCAATGGCCGTATTGAAGCCACAGAAATCAATATTTCTGCCAAACTGGCCGGGCGCATCGAGCAGATTTTGGTGCAGGAAGGCGACTTTGTTGAGGCCGGGCAGGCATTGGTCATTATGCAGACCGACACGTTGCAGGCCCAGTTGAACGAGGCCAAAGCACAGTTGCAGCAGGCCATCAGCAATGAAGTCAATGCCAGGGCGCAGGTGGCGCAGCGTGTCAGCGATAAAGCCGCAGCGCAGGCGGTGCTGCTGCAGCGTGAAAGCGATGTGAACATTGCCAACAAGCGTGCGGCACGTTCTTCCGCTTTGCATCTTCAGGGGGCAGTGCCGGTACAGCAGTACGATGACGACCAGGCCGAAGTGAAAAGTGCGCAGGCCGCGGTGACTTCGGCCAAAGCGCAGGTGGCGGTGGCTCAGGCGGCGATTGAGTCGGCACAGGCCAATCTGGACAGTACAACTTCAGCGATCAAAGCGGCGCAGGCAACGGTGGCACGGATTGAAGCCGATATTGCCGACAGCACCCTGGCCGCACCGGTGGGCGGACGTATCCAGTACCGTATTTCACAGCCGGGTGAGGTGATGGGGGCCGGCGGCAAGGTGCTGAATCTGGTTGACCTGTCAGATGTGTACCTGACATTTTTCCTGCCGGAAACGGCTGTCGGCAAAGTGGCGCTGGGGCAGGAGGTGCGTCTGGTTCTGGATGCGGCACCGGACCATGTCATTCCGGCGTATGTGTCTTATGTGGCCAGTGTGGCGCAGTTTACGCCGAAAACGGTGGAAACAGAAAGTGAACGCCAGAAACTGATGTTCCGGGTCAAGGCGCAGGTCAGCCCGGAGTTGATGCAGTGTTTCATGACGCAGGTGAAAACCGGTTTGCCGGGCGTGGCCTGGGTGCGCCTGGATCCTGAAAAAGAATGGCCCAGCCAACTGAGCAATCTGGTGCAGCCCTGTCAGAGTAACTGAAGCCAGGCCGGATGATGTCTGCTGCACCAGCTTCCAACGAACCGGCCAATGAGCCTGTGGTTCGTATTGCGGATGTGAGTCTGCATTACGGCAAAACGCTGGCGCTGGACCATGTGAGCCTAGATGTGCCTTCCAACTGCATGGTCGGGCTGATTGGCCCGGATGGTGTGGGCAAGTCCAGCCTGCTGTCGCTGGTTTCGGGTGCGCGTGCCATACAGGAGGGTTCTGTTGTGGCGCTGGGTGCGGATATGCGCGATAAAGAGCAGCGCAATCTGGTGTGCTCGCGCATTGCCTACATGCCGCAGGGGCTGGGCAAGAACCTGTATCCGACGTTGTCGGTAGAAGAAAACCTGCAGTTTTTTGCCCGCCTGTTTGGGCACGATGCCGCAGAGCGCAGGCGCCGCATTGATGAACTGACGCGTAGCACCGGGTTATTCCCCTTTCTGGACCGGCCTGCAGGCAAGCTGTCTGGCGGGATGAAGCAAAAGCTGGGCCTGTGCTCGGCGCTGATTCATGACCCCGACCTGCTGATTCTGGATGAGCCGACCACTGGTGTTGACCCGCTGTCACGCTCTCAGTTCTGGGACCTGATCAATCGCATTCGCGATGAGCGCCCGCAGATGAGCGTGATTGTCGCCACCGCCTATATGGATGAAGCTCAGCGCTTTGACTGGCTGGTGGCAATGGACGCCGGCAAATTGCTCGCAACCGGAACACCGGCTGAAATGCTGGCACAAACACAGCGGGATAATCTGGAGGAAGCCTTCATCCAACTGATGCCGGAAGAAAAACGTGCCGGCTATCAGCCGGTTGAAATTCCGCCGCTGCAAATAACCGACCAGACCCCGATCGCCATTGAAGCCAAAGACCTGACCCGGCGCTTTGGCAAATTTGTCGCGGTGGATCATGTCAACTTCCGTATTCCCCAGGGCGAGATTTTTGGTTTTCTCGGCTCGAACGGTTGCGGCAAATCGACCACCATGAAAATGCTGACAGGTTTGCTGCCGGTTTCGGAAGGCAAGGCATGGCTGTTCGGGCAGGAGATTGACGCGCAGGATATCAATACGCGCAAACGCCTGGGCTACATGTCGCAGGCCTTTTCGCTGTACAGTGAACTGTCTGTGCGCCAGAATCTGGTATTGCATGCGCGCCTGTTTGGTGTGCCGCAGGCTAAGATTCCCGCGCGGGTGGATGAAATGCTCAAACGGTTTGGGCTGGAGCAGGTGGCGGACAGCATGCCGGACAACCTGCCACTGGGGGTGCGCCAGCGGCTGTCATTGGCCGTGGCGGTGGTGCATAACCCTGAAATTCTGATTCTGGATGAGCCGACATCGGGCGTGGACCCGATTGCGCGTGACGATTTCTGGCGCCTGCTGATTGAGCTGTCGCGTAAAGACAATGTCACGGTGTTTATTACCACGCACTTTATGAACGAAGCCCAGCGCTGCGACCGCATTTCGCTGATGCACGCCGGCAAGGTGCTGGCCAGCGATACGCCGGATAACCTGGTGCAGGCGCGGCAGGCGCAAACGCTGGAGCAGGCGTTTATCGACTATCTGATTGACGCCGGAGCCGGCACCAACGATGAGGTGCAGGACAAAAAGGATGCGAAAACAGGTACGAAAACAGATGTGCCGCCGGTACCGGCCGAGTCCAAGGCATCTGTACACCATCACCCTGGCATGTTCAGTTGGAACCGATTGGTTGGCTGCATGTGGCGTGAGGCGCTGGAGCTGTACCGCGATCCGATCCGGCTGACGCTGGCACTGCTGGGCGCTGCCATTCTGATGCTGGTGATGGGGTACGGTATCAGCATGGACGTGGAAGACCTGCGGTTTGCCGTGCTGGACCGGGACCAGTCGGGGCTGAGCCAGAACTATACGCTGAACATCGCGGGGTCGCGCTACTTCATTGAACAACCGCCTTTGCAAAGTTATCAAGAGCTTGATCAGCGTATGCAGAACGGTGATATCACGCTGGCCATTGAGATTCCTCCGGGCTTTGGGCGCGACATTGAACGCGGAGACCCGGTTGAGGTTGGCGTGTGGGTGGATGGCGCCATGCCCATGCGTGCAGAAACCATTCGGGGCTACATTCAGGGCATGCACCAGGGCTGGCTGGTGGAAAAGGCCACCGAGCGTATGGGGGTGGGCACAACCAGTACCGCCACCGTGGAAACACGCTTTCGTTACAACCCCGATGTGAAAAGCCTGCCGGCGATGGTGCCTGCGGTGATTCCGATTCTGCTGCTGATGCTGCCTGCCATGCTGGCGGCGCTTTCTGTGGTGCGGGAAAAGGAACTCGGCTCCATCATCAATCTGTATGTAACGCCGGTGACCCGTTCCGAGTTTTTAATCGGCAAGCAACTGCCTTACATTGTGCTGTCGATGCTGAGCTTCATGCTGCTGATCTTTATGGCGCTGACCATTTTTGCCGTACCGATCAAAGGCAGTTTTTTGACGCTGTTTCTGGCAACATTCCTGTACTGTGTGATTGCCACAGGCATTGGCCTGTTGGCGTCCACGGTAACACGCAGCCAGATTGCCGTGCTGTTCCTGACCATGGTGGGCACCATGCTGCCCGCAATTCAGTTTGCTGGCGTGATCAACCCGGTGTCCACGCTGGAAGGCGGCGGGCGGCTGATTGGCGAGATTTATCCGACCACCTATATGCTGATCATCAGCAGAGGTGTGTTTAACAAGGCGCTGGAATTTTCTGACCTGTATGCCTCCATTGGGGCATTGCTGGTGATGATTCCGGTGATTCTGGTCGTCAGCATTTTGCTGCTCAAGAAACAGGATAAATGAGTATGCAGGCACTGACCAATATCTTCCGGCTGGGTGTCAAAGAACTCTGGGGTCTGCTCAGAGACCCGGTCATGCTGGTGCTGATCGTCTATTGTTTCACGCTGGCGATTTACGTGGCAGCCACCGCAGCGCCCGACTCGCTGAGCAAGGCCAGCATTGCGATTGTTGATGAAGATGACTCACCCCTTTCCAGACAGATTGCCTCGGCGTTTTATCCGCCCATGTTCATTGCGCCGGTGCGGGTGACGCTGGAAGAAGTGGACCCAGGCATGGACAAAGACAGCTTTACCTTTGCGTTGAATATTCCGCCGGATTTTCAGCGTGATGTGCTCAGGGGCGACAACCCCCAGATTCAGCTCAACGTGGATGCCACCCGCATGACGCAGGCATTTACCGGCAACGGCTATATCCAGCAGATTGTGCTCAGTGAGATCACCGAGTTTGTACAGCGCTACCGCAGCGCGGATACGATGAGCGTGGATCTGACCATGCGCTCGCGTTTTAATCCGAACCTGACGCAGTCCTGGTTTGGCTCGGTCAATGAAGTGATCAACATGGTCACCATGCTATCCATCATCCTGACCGGGGCGGCCCTGATGCGCGAGCGCGAGCACGGCACGATCGAGCATTTGCTGGCCATGCCGGTGACGCCGTTCCAGATCATGCTCTCCAAGGTCTGGTCAATGGGGCTGGTGGTGCTGGTGGCGACCGGGTGTGCGCTGGTGCTGGTGGTGCGGGGCGCAATCCATGTCCCGATAGAGGGCTCTATCGGCCTGTTTCTGGTGGGTGCAACGCTGCACCTGTTTGCAACCACGTCAATGGGCATTTTCATGGCAACGGTGGCGCGCAGCATGGCGCAGTTTGGCATGTTGTTGATTCTGGTGCTGCTGCCCATGCAGATGCTCTCCGGCGGTACCACGCCCAGGGAAAGCATGCCGGAGTTTGTGCAAAACATCATGCTGGTGGCGCCGACCACCCATTTCATCGAACTGGGGCAGGCCATACTGTTCCGCGGCGCGGGGATTGATGTGGTGTGGAAATCGTTCCTGTTTCTGGTGGTGATCGGGGGTGTTTTCTTTACAGTGGCGCTGACGCGCTTTCGCAAAACCATCACGCAGATGGCTTAGGCCTAAGCCGTTGTCCTTCTTCCTTGCTTCTCACCCATCCTTTTTCTTGGTTTGAACGCTAGCATATTTTTTTATGCTCCATAGCCGTGCCTGATATGGGCGAGACGCGTATTCGGCCAAGATGACAGCGTTTCAAATGGGGGTGTGCATTCTGTACATAATAACGGTTTGTGCTGAAAGAAAATAAAACAAGGAAGTATGAAGTCATGAGCGTCATCAAAGAGATTCAACAGCAGGAGCAGGTATTCACTGCAATCCGGCGTGATATTCATGCGCATCCGGAAGTGGCCTACGAAGAAGTGCGCACTTCAGATCTGGTTGCCAAACTGCTTGAGCAGTGGCACATCAAGGTGCACAGGGGGTTCGGTAAAACCGGGCTGGTCGGCGTGCTGCATGGCGCCAAGGGGGCAGGGCAGAAGACCATCGGCATCCGGGCTGATATGGATGCGCTGCCCATGCCGGAATACAACCGTTTTGCCCATGTGTCCACGATTCCGGGGCGCATGCATGGCTGCGGGCACGATGGCCACACCACCATTTTGCTGGCCGCCGCACATTACCTGTCTGAGCACCGGGATTTTGCCGGCACCGTGAATTTCATTTTTCAACCGGCGGAAGAAGGGTTTGCCGGCGCCAAAGCGATGATGGACGACGGATTGTTTGACAAATTCCCATGTGATGAAATTTATGGCCTGCATAATCTGCCGGGGGTTCCGACAGGCAAGCTGGCTTTTGTCAAAGGTGCGGCGATGGCGTCGTCCAATACCTTTGAAATCACGATCAAGGGTGTTGGCGGGCATGCGGCCATGCCGCACAAAACCGTGGACCCGATTGTGATTGCCAGTGAAGTGGTGGGTGCGTTGCAGACGGTGATTTCCCGCCACAAAAATCCCGATGCCGGTGGCGTGCTGTCCGTCACGCAGTTTCATGCGGGCGACGCATTCAACGTGATTCCGGATGAGGCGCGGCTCAGTGGCACGGTACGGACATTTGATGATAAGGTACTGGATGATATTGAAAACAACATGCGCCGTATCGTTGAAACCCTGCCGCAAATGCACGGCGGCAGCGGGGTGCTTGATTTCAGGCGGATTTACCCGACGCTGGTGAACTGGGATGCGCCGCTGGCATTTGCGATGGAGGTGGCGGAAAACACATTCGGAAAAGACCATGTGATTCCTGATTTCCAGCGCCTGAGTGGTTCTGAAGACTTTGCATTTTTCCTGCAGAAAGTGCCCGGTGCTTATCTGTGGCTGGGCAATGGCGATGGTTCCCACCGCGAGGCGCAGTATGAAGGCATTGGCCCGTGTGAGCTGCATAACCCCAATTACGATTTCAACGACACGTTGTTGCCGGTGGGGGCGACATACTGGGTGCGGCTGGTGGAGGCGTTTTTCCGGCGCGCTTAAGCCGGGTGAAATGAATTTTGAAGTCCGGTTGTGTTGCGTCAACAGATTCGGGGCATACACTGTTTTAATCAGGAATCGACATCGCGGCAGCAACAGCAAGGCGGCGCACACAGGTACGCTGTCCACAGAAAAGGGGTTATTGACATGAGTCTGATTGATGAGATCAAGGCTTCACATGCAGAGTTCACCAGAATCCGGCGTGATATCCATGCGCATCCGGAATTGTCGTATGAAGAGATACGCACATCGGACCTGGTAGCCAGCCTGCTGACGCAGTGGGGCATTGAAGTGCATCGTGGCCTGGGTAAAACCGGTCTGGTCGGTGTGTTGCGCGGAACCGCGGGCAGCAGCAAGCGTGCCATTGGTATCCGGGCCGATATGGATGCGCTGCCGATGCCCGAACATAACCGCTTTGCGCATGTCTCCACGATTCCGGGTCGCATGCATGGCTGTGGTCACGACGGGCATACCGCCATTTTGCTGACAGCGGCACATTATCTGTCCAAGCACCGCGATTTTGACGGGACGATCAACTTCATCTTTCAGCCGGCGGAAGAAGGCGGGGCCGGAGCCAAGGCGATGATGGACGATGGTTTGTTTGAACGTTTCCCGTGCGATGAGATTTATGGCCTGCATAATCGGCCGGCTTTCCCCACCGGGCATTTTGGCTTTCGCAAAGGCGTGGCAATGGCTTCGGCCAGCGAGTTTGAAATTGTCATCAAAGGCGTTGGCGGACACGCCGCCATGCCGCATAAAACGGTGGACCCGGTGGTGATTGCCGCCGAGATGATCATGGCGCTGCAGACGGTGGTCTCGCGCCATAAACACCCCGACGAGGCGGTGGTGCTTTCGGTCACCCAGGTGCATGCGGGAGATGCGTTTAATGTCATTCCGGACCAGGCGGTGCTGCGCGGAACGGTGCGCACGTTTAATATGCAGGCGCTTGATGACACGGAAAATGCCATGCGCCGTATCGTTGAAACGCTGCCCAAAATTCATGGCGGCAGTGGTGAGCTGAAGTTTGACCGCGGTTATCCGGCACTTTCCAACTGGGATGGCCCGACCGATTTTGCCGCCTCTGTGGCTGAAGAGGTGTTTGGCAAAGACCGGGTGCAGCGTGATTTTCCGCGCCGCAGCGGCGGGGAGGATTTTGCTTTTTATCTGCAAAAGATTCCGGGCTGTTACTTGTTTTTGGGCAACGGCAGCGGCGAGCACCTGGACTACCATTACGAAGGCATGGGGCCGTGCGAAGTGCATAACCCGAACTACGATTTCAATGATGCGCTGCTGCCTATCGGTGCGACTTACTGGGTGCGGCTGGCACAGGCATTTTTTGCACGGAAGGCATAACGATTCCCGGGCCATTGAATTGGCTTACAGATTTTGTTTTTATTCGGTTGCTGGCCGGTTATTTTGTGGTATGGTTCAAAACTGAACTTACCTGGATATATTCAACATGTTCGTTTTGTGAAAGGAATGCTATGCAGTCTCCGAAATCACGTTTCCTGCGCATGGTGCTGGCGGCCTCGGTCGCAACCGCGGCCATGCTGTCCGGCACACAGGTACTGGCCAAAGACCTGGTGATCGCGCTGCGGTCTGAGCCGACTTCGATGGACCCGCACTACCATGCGCTGACCTCCAACATTCAGGTGACCCAAACGCTGTTTGATCCGCTGGTGTGCCGCGATGCCGTCATGGCACCGAAACCCTGCCTGGCAGAGTCATGGAGTGTGGATGGCAATGTCTGGACGTTCAAACTGCGCCCGGACGTGAAGTTTTCCGATGGCTCACCTTTGACTGCCGAAGACGTGGTGTTTTCGCTCAAGCGGGTGCCGCTGGTGCCCAACAGCCCGTCACCGCTGACGATTTATCTGCAGCAGGTGGTTAATGTGGAAGCGGTTGACCCGCTGACCGTGCGCATCACCACCGCAGAGCCCTACCCGCTGGTGCCCAACAACATGGCAGGGCTGCCGATCATGTCGGCTAAGGCCGCAGCAGGCCCGGCTCCCGAAGGCAAAACCACAACGCAGTTAAATTCCGGCGATGGTCTGGTGGGTACCGGCCCGTACCGCTTTGTATCATGGCGGCGCGGCTCGGAACTGGTTTTTGAGCGCAACCCGTATTACTGGGGTGAAAAGCCGGCATGGGACCGGGTGATCTACCGTCCGATCAACAATCCGGCATCGCGTATTGCCGCATTGCAGGCCGGTGATGTGGATTTTGTTGAAGACCCGCCGGTGGAAGATTTGAAACGCCTGCAGGATAACCCAAACATGCGTGTGGTGGTGCAGGGGCCCAGTTACCGGCTGGTGTATATCGGGCTGGATTCAGACCGTGACAACCCGCCCGGCATTACCGGCACCAATGGCGTGAACCCGCTCAAAGACCATCGCGTGCGTGAAGCGATGTCGCTGGCGATTGACCGCAAGGCACTGGTCGAGCGCGTGATGAACGGCATGGCCACGCCGGCGGCACAGTTGTCGCCGTACCCGATGTTTGGCGCCAGCAAAGAAATGATGGAAGTGCCTGCGGCCAATGTGGAGCGCGCCAAAGCCCTGCTGGCGGAAGCCGGCTTCCCGAACGGTTTTACGCTGGTGCTGGGGTCGCCGAATGGCCGTTATATGAACGATGTGAAAGTGGCGCAGACACTGGCTGCCATGTGGGCGCGCATCGGTATCAAGACATCGGTAGATGCTTCGGCACCATCGGTCTTTTTCTCCAAGGCGCAGAATCTGTCTTACAGTGCCTACCTGATTGGCTGGGGCGCGGGGTCGGGTGAAATGTCCAACCCGCTCACGGCGCTGGTCATGACGGTGGATAAGGAGCGTGGGCAGGGTACCACCAACTATGCGCACTATTCCAACCCCGAGGTCGACAAAATTGTGATGCAGGCGCGTTCTGAGCTGGATGATGAGAAACGCCTGGCTTTGCTGCAACAGGGCAATAAAATGGCGATGGCAGACTTTGCATTGCTGCCGATTCATTTTGAGCACTCGGTCTGGGCCATGAAGCGCGATATTGATTACAAGGGCCGTATGGACCAGATGACCATGGCGCTGGAAATTACGCCAGCCAAATAAAGCCTTTTGTGAAATAGAAGACGCCATGTAAAACCAGAAGCACATTGTGTGTTTCTGGTTTTTTCATGCGGACGATGCAGGAAGTGAGGGTGGTATGAGTCTGATTGATGAGATCAGGGTGTTTCACGACGAGTTCACACAGATCAGGCGTGACCTTCACGCACACCCGGAGCCGGCATTTCAGGAAACGCGCACAGCCAAGATCATTACTGAGCTGCTGGCGGCGTGGGGGCTTGAGGTGCATACAGGTGTCGGGCAGACCGGTGTGGTCGGTGTTCTACGTGGCAGCGCAGGCAAAAGCCGGCATGCCATCGGGTTGCGGGCGGATATGGATGCATTGCCGATGCAGGAAAAAACCGGGCTGGCACATGCGTCCACGGTACCCGGCGCCATGCATGGTTGCGGGCATGACGGGCATACCACCATCTTGCTGTATGCGGCAAAATGGCTGTCGCAGCACCGGGATTTTGCCGGGACGGTGAATTTCATTTTTCAGCCGGCGGAGGAGTTGCCACCAGGCGGCGCCAAAGCGATGCTGGACGATGGTTTGTTCGAGCGTTTTCCGTGTGATGAAATCTATGGCCTGCATAATCGGCCCGGCCTGCCGTTAGGGCACATCGGGTTGACTGCGGGGGTGTCTTCGGCGTCGTCCAATTCATTTGAAATCACCCTCAAGGGTGTTGGCGGGCACGCGGCCATGCCGCATAAAACGGTAGACCCGGTGGTTATTGGCGCCGAAGTGGTGCTGGCGCTGCAAACGCTGATTTCACGTCATAAAAATCCGGATACGGCCGCCGTGCTGTCGGTAACGCAGTTTCATGCGGGGGATGCATACAATGTGATCCCGGATGAAGCAGTGCTTAAAGGCACCATGCGCACTTTTGATATGCAGTTGATTGACGATATAGAGGCCGGTATGCGCTGCATGGTAGAAATGCTGCCGGCCATGCATGGTGGCAGCGGCGTACTGAGTTTTGAGCGGGGCTACCCGGTGCTGCTTAATCATGAGCCACAGCGCCAGTTTGTCATTGCCGTGGCGGAAACGCTGTTTGGCAAAGACCATGTGGATACGCACTTTCCGCGCCGCAGCGGCTCAGAGGATTTTGCCTACTACCTGCAGAAAGTGCCGGGCTGCTTTGCGCAACTGGGTATTGGCAACAATACCGATGGCGGGCAGGGCGTGCGTGAGGTGCATCACCCGTGTTACGACTTTAACGACGAGGCCTTGCCTTACGGTGCGGCGTTCTGGGTCAGCCTGGTGCAGGCGTTTTTTGCACGCAAATAAAGCAATGAGGGTAGCGGAGATCTGCCCCCAGACTGACAGGCTGTTTTTACCGCCGTTGTTGCTGCGGTTTTAATCACACACGATCCGGCGGACAGTCTGGTACATCTGCCTGCTTTGCGGATCATCGGACATCTGGTCAAGTGGGGTGAATTCACCGCCACTGCCTGAGGTTTCGCTTTTGCCATAAGGAACCAGTCCCCAGGCTTCGATATACAGCTCCAGGCCGTCAATGCGCAGGGTGTTGTCCTGACAATTGAGCGTCATTAAAAAATCGGCCGCGGCATCGCTGGGTACCTGTTTGGCACTATCTTCAAAAGGCTGTACACGCATTCTGAACTGGCGCAGGTGTGGCTGTCCCTGAACAGGCTGGATGTCCTGCGGATTAACCAGCACAATTTCCTGTTCATTCTTGGGGTCGTTCACCTGCTGCCAGTTTGAAAACGGTGCGGGTATCTGCGCATATACACTCACCATGAACGATAAACCGGCAGTGAATAACAGCAATGGTTTCATACAGGTTTTTCCTTGCGTTGGGTGTGTTAGGCGCATTGGGCGTTATGGTTTCCTTTTCGCGGCAAACTCGGCAATGCGGTGCGCGGCTTCCAGGCATTCCTCCACATCGGCCACCAGTGCCAGTCGCAGGCGCGAGGTCCCGGGGTTGAAGCCGTTCATATCGCGCGCCATGTAGCTGCCCGGCATGACGGTGATGTTGTACTGCGCCATCAGGTCCCGGGCGAATTCGGCATCGCTGCCAGGCACTTTGGGCCACAGGTAAAAGCTGGCGTCAGGCATGGGGACTTCCAGCACTTTTTGCAGCACGGGGACCACCTGGGCAAATTTTTGCCGGTACAGCTCGCGGTTGGTGTTGACGTGTGCTTCATCGCTCCATGCGGCAATGCTGGCGTGTTGCACAGTCAGGCCCATCATCATGCCCTGGTGCAGGCGGTAAGTGAGGTAGGGCTTGATGATTTGCTCATCGCCGCTGACAAAGCCTGAGCGCAGCCCAGGCGCGTTGGAGCGTTTGGACAGGCTGGTCACTGCCACCAGGCGGCGAAAGTCGGTACGGCCAAGTTGGGCGGCAGCTTCCAGCGCACCCAGTGGGGCCGTGTCGCCAAACCAGATTTCGCTGTAGCATTCGTCCGATATGATGCTAAAACCATAACGGTCGCTGAGCTCAAACAACTGCTTCCACTGTTCCAGCGGTATGACGGCGCCGGTGGGGTTATCGGGCGAGCAGACGATCAGCACCTGCGTTTTCTGCCAGACGTTTGCAGGCACTTTGTCCCAGTCCACCAGAAAGTGGTTGTTTTCTTCGCCGTAAACAAAATGCATGTTAACACCGGCGAGCGCGGCAGCAGATTCATACACCTGGAAAAACGGGTTCGGGAAAACGACTGTGGCGTCAGGGGCAGTGGTATCGGTCAGAAAATGCACCAGTGAAAACAGCGCCTCTTTGGAGCCGCTGACAGGCAAGGCCTGTGTGGCCGGATTCAGGGGCACGCCATAGCGGCGCTCGGTCCAGCCGGCAAATGCCTCACGCAGCGCTGGCAGTCCGGCCATGGCCGGGTAGTGCGAGATGCCATCCAGATGGCTGATGATGGCATCTTTGATCAGCTTGGGCGTGGGGTGCTGGGGTTCGCCCAGCCCCAGGTTGATATGGCGGTATGCCGGGTTCGGGGTAATGCCTGTATAAAGCTCGCGCAACCGCACAAAAGGAGAAGGCTGCAAACGTGACATGTAAGAATTCATGATAAGGTAAACTCAGTCTGTAAAGGGTTTTGGCCTTTTGGGCCCGAGGGCAGGTTATCATCGTAGCGGTAAGCGCCAGGGATGATGCATATGTGTGGTCTTGCCTGACCAATAGGCTTATTATCCTTTTTATAGGAAAATAAGGCGTATTTTTTGACGTTATCGTAAGAGCATTTCTGTGCGGCTGACATCTATCAAATTATCAGGATTTAAATCATTTGCTGAACCGACCCAGTTCCAGGTACCTGGACAACTGGTTGCCGTTGTAGGGCCCAACGGGTGCGGCAAGTCCAATATCATCGACGCGGTGCGCTGGGTGCTGGGGGAGTCGCGTGCGTCGGAGCTGCGCGGCGAGTCAATGCAGGATGTGATTTTCAGCGGTACGACGACACGCAAGCCGTCCAGCCGCGCCAGCGTTGAACTGGTGTTTGACAACTCGGAACACCGCGCCGGCGGGCAGTGGAACCAGTATGCCGAAATTTCCGTGCGTCGGGTGCTGACGCGCGATGGCAATTCCAGCTACATGATCAACGGGCAGACGGTGCGTCGGCGCGATATTCAGGATGTGTTTCTGGGTACCGGTCTGGGGCCGCGCGCATATGCCATTATCGGGCAGGGCACGATCAGCCGGATCATTGAATCGCGGCCGGAAGACATGCGCCTGTTTCTGGAAGAGGCCGCAGGCGTGTCCAAATACAAGGAACGCCGGCGCGAAACGGAAAACCGCCTGCATGATACACACGAGAACCTGACGCGTGTGCAGGATATTTTGCGCGAGTTGAACGCCAATCTGGACAAGCTGGAAAAGCAGGCCGAAGTGGCGGGCCGTTACCATGATTTGCAGAACGAAGCCACGCTCAAGCAGCATCAATTGTGGTGGCTCAAGCAGCAGGAGGCCAAGGCCGAGCAGCAGCATATCGGGGCCCGTATTGAACAGGCGCAGGCGGCGCTGGAAGGCCGCATGAGCGACCTGCGCAAAACGGAAAGCGAGCTCGAGACCATACGCCAGACGCATTATGCGTCGGGCGATGCGGTGAACCAGGCTCAGGGTAAGTTGTATGAAGCCAGTGCTGAAGTGGGCAAGCTGGAAGCCGAGATCCGTTTTGTGGTGGATGGGCGCAACCGCGCGCAGCAGCGCATGACAGAGTTGAAGGCGCAGGTGGAATCCTGGAGCGGGCGCAGACAGCAGGCGCTTGACGAACTGGAAACCATCAGTGCCCAGATGCTGGAGGCTGAAGAGCAGGCGGCTTTGCTGCAGGCACAAAGCGAAGAGGAAGGCGGGCGCACGCCTGAGCTGGAAGAGGCGCTGCGGCGCAAACAGCAGGAGGCTTCGCAGCAACGTAATGCCGTGGTGCAGGTGCAGCAGCAGATTCAACTGCTTTCTACCGAGCAGGGGCTGGTGGATGACCAGTTGCGTGCGTTGACACAGCGCCATGAACGGCTGACGTCTGAAAAGTCGCAATTGACATTGCCGGACCAGGAGCGCCTGGACAAACTGCGGGCGCAACTGGTGCAGGACGAGCAGAGCCAGGAAGTGCTCAATGCGCAGCTTGAGGAACTGGCTGCCACCTTGCCGGATCTGGCAGAAAAAAGCCGTAACGAGCGCGAACTGGTGCGCACCGAGCAGGCCAAGCAGACCGAGTTGGATGCCCGTTTGCAGGCCTTGCGCGCCTTGCAGGAAAAGGTGCAGACCGACGGCAAGCTGCAACCGTGGTTGGAAAAGCACGGACTGCAAAGCCTGACCGCACTGTGGCACCGCCTGCATGTGGATACCGGCTGGGAAGCTGCGCTGGAAGGCGCTTTGCGTGAACGGCTGGCGGCGCTGGAAGTGGGCCAGTTAGAGCGTTTGCAGGGGTTTGCCAAGGATACGCCACCGACCCGGCTGACTTTTTATACCCAGGCACAGGTGGCTGCACCGGCGGCTGCCGCAGCTGGCAAGCGTGCACTAGTGGACAAGGTAAAGATCAATGATCCGGCGCTCAAGGCACTGCTGGCCGACTGGCTGCACGGCTGCTGGGCGATAGATTCGCTTGGCGATGCGCTGGCACAGCGCCAGACGCTGGGTAGCGGTGAGGCGTTTTATGTGGCGGATGGCCATGCCATCACGCAGCATTCGGTCAGTTTTTATGCGGCCGATTCCGAGCAGTCCGGCATGCTGGCACGCCAGCAGGAAATGGAGAACCTGGAAAAGCAGATCAGGGCACAGGCCTTGATTGTGGAGCAGGTGAAAGCCGCATCCATGCGTGCCGATATGGCGCATGGCCAGGCAGAGCAGAAGCTGAGCAGCTTGCAGCAGCAGTCTAAGCAGCAACAGCAGCAGGTGCACCAGTTGCAGGTGGAGGTGTTGCGGCTTTCGCAGCAGGCCGAGTCTGCCCAGGCCCGGCATGCCCAACTGGGTGATGACCTGGCAGAAACACAGGCGCGCATGGAAGATCTGCAGGAGCGCAGGGTTGCTGCGGAAGCGCGTTTTGAAGAACTGGACCTGGCGCTGGCGAACGAGCAGGAGCGCCAGGCGCGGCTGGATGAGGCGGTGATGGCTGCCGAGCGCGTGTTGTCACAGGGGCGTGAGCAGGGCCGGGCGCTGGAAAACCGTGCGCAGGAAGCCCGGTTTTCGGTACGGACGTTGCAGGCACGCCAGCAGGAATTGCAGCGGGGCATTCAAACGGCGGAGCAGCAGGCGCAGTCATTGCAGACAGAAGACGAGCGTTTGCGCACAGAATTGTCGCAATATGACGATGCGGCAGCGCAGACCGGCTTGCAGGATGCGCTGGAAGTTAAGGTGGCATGCGAAGAGAAACTGTCGCTGTTGCGTTCGGAATATGATGATTTGACACAGCGTTTGCGTGCAGCAGATGAGCAGCGCATGCAGATGTCGCATGAGCTTGATCCGCTGCGCCAGCGGGTGACAGAACTGCAACTGAAAGCGCAGGCTGCGGAAATCGGCTTTGACCAGTATGCCGAGCATCTGGCACAGGCGGAAGTGGACCTGGAAGCGCTGGCACAAAGTGTTGAAAACGATGGCGTCAAGCTCAGCGGCCTGCAATCGGAAATTGACCGCCTGCAGCGTGCCATTGCAGCATTGGGTGCGGTGAACCTGGCTGCGCTGGAAGAGTTGAGCGCAGCACGTGAACGCAAGACTTTCCTGGATGCGCAGGTGGGTGATTTGAACGAAGCGATCACAACACTGGAAAATGCCATTCAGAAAATTGATGCGCAGACGCGCGAGCTGCTTACGCATACGTTCAATACCGTCAATGACCATTTTGGTCGTATGTTCCCGGAACTTTTCGGTGGTGGACATGCCAAACTGGTGATGACGGGAGACGAGATTCTGGATTCGGGTGTGCAGGTGATGGCACAGCCGCCGGGCAAGCGCAACAGCACGATTCATCTGCTTTCGGGGGGTGAAAAAGCGCTGACAGCGATTGCGCTGGTGTTTGCGATTTTCCAGCTTAATCCGGCGCCATTCTGTCTGCTGGATGAGGTGGATGCACCACTGGATGATGCCAACACCGAGCGTTATGCCAAGCTGGTCACCAGTATGTCCAAGGAAACGCAGTTCCTGTTTATTTCGCATAACAAGATTGCGATGGAAATGGCCGAGCAACTGGTTGGGGTGACGATGCAGGAGCAGGGTGTATCGCGCATTGTGGCGGTGGATATGGCCGCTGCCATGACGATGGCAGAAGTCTGAGCGAAAGGGCTGTCCCTGCAAGCAGTGGATGCGGCTAAAAATGTATATACTGGGTGTATGCATTGGCGTACAACAGAAATGGATATAGAGATGAAGGTTTTGGCATGAATGATCTGTATATGCTGTTAGCAGGTGCCGGCGGGCTGATCCTGGTCGGTGTGATCGTTCAGGGGCTGTGGCAGATGCACAAGGCACGTCAGATGTTGCAGGTCAAGCCCGATGGCAACGCCGCCAAAGGTTCACAGGTGGAACCGGTGCTGGAAAAAGATGGCGCCGTATCTGCTAAGACACAACAGCCCGAAGCGGTTGAGCCTTCACACATCGCAGCCGCTATTCCGGATGACCTCGTTGGGCTGCCCACGATTTCATCTTATACCGTCGCGTCGATTGACCCGCTGATTGATGCCGTGGTGACCATTCATCTGGAACACCCGATTACCGGCGATACAGCGCTGATGGCAGCGCCCTCTTCGCGCCGGGCCGGCAGCAAGCCCATGTATTTTGAAGGGCTGAATGCCAAAAGCCGCGTGTGGGAATCGCTGCAGGCAGGCCAGCAGTATCAGGAACTGATGGTGGGTCTGCAACTGGCCAACCGCATGGGTGCGCTCAATGAGATTGAGTATTCTGACTTCATCATGAAAATGCAGAGTTACGCCGATGCGCTGGGCGCGGCGTTTGATGCGCCTGATATGATTGAAACCGTGGGGCATGCGCGCGAGCTGGATCAGTTTGCCAATGACCACGATGCGCAGATCATCATGCATCTGGTTGCCAACAAGTCGGCCTGGTCGCCGTCTTATGTGCAGCAGCAGGCCGCCGGTATGGGGTTTGTTGCGGGAACCTTGCCCGGCCGGCTGGTGATTCCGGCCATGCAGGCCGGTGCGCCGCCGATCCTGACGCTGCAATACGACATGCAGGCAGCCATGGCCGATGACCCGAATATGATGCCCATTACCCATGTGACGCTGACACTGGATGTGCCGCAGACCGACCGGCTGGAACAGCCGTTCAAACTGCTGTACAAGGTGGCTGCAACACTGTCCAAAAATATGGATGCATCGGTGGTGGACGAGCAGGGCACGCCGCTGGGAGTGGAAGCGTTTGACGCCATCCATCAGATGCTGGAAAAACTGTATGACCAGTTGGAACAGCGTGGCCTGTCGGCCGGCAGTGCCGCAGCCAGAAGGCTGTTCAGCTAGCCTGGTTTATTAAGGATTTCGTGCTTTTTCCAGGCACTGAAAATCATACACTGTTAACGGCTAGATGTGACTTTTATGGCGGGTGATACAGAATTGCTGACGGCAGAAATCGTCAAGGCGGCTGGCAAGGCATTTCGTGAGTTGTTTGAAAACGGTGAGTCTTACTACTACTGCACGTTGATCACAACCGGTGAGGCGCTGGCACCTACCGTTTCGGCGTGGACGTGGGAGGCATTGGCGCATCACGCAGCAAAACCCCCAGGATGCTTATTGGCTCAAGTGGTCGTACGGTGATTCTCCTTACTGGCTGGCAGGGGATGAATATTTTGCGACGGTCAAAAAAATGTTTTCAGAACGTACCCCCGCAGATTACCTGCACCTGCCTGCTTATTGGGAGGATGAGGTTCCGTTGCGCATGCAAGCCATGGAGCAGGCAATGATGGAGCTGGATCGCCAGGGTATTTTTGCGCTCAACCAACCCAGAGATGCAGTCTGTATTCATGTGGAAATGATGCCACCTGATGCGGGGAATACGCAAAGGGCGTTGCGCCTGAACCAGCCGCAATCGCAGGCGATGCAGGCGTGGCTGGCAGAAGCGGCTGAATAAATAATCAGGTAATCATAAGACCGCCCGCCTGCCTGTAGCGCAGGGGGTTGGTTGGATGTTGTACCGTTTTAGGCTCAGGCCGGCTGTGCCAGTGCTTGAGCGACTTCTTTCACCAGTGCAGGGCCGCGGTAGATCAGCCCGGTATACAACTGCACCAGATTGGCGCCTGCATTGATTTTTTCCTGCGCGTCGTAACCTGACATGATGCCGCCCACGCCGATGATCGGATAGTCCGCACCTAACGCCTGCCTGAGCTGGCGGATGATCTGTGTGCTGGCCTGACGCAGCGGTGCGCCTGAAAGGCCGCCGGTTTCCGCGCCATGCGAAAGGTGTGACACCATGGTGCGTGAAATGGTGGTGTTGGTTGCAATCACGCCGTCAATGCCATGTTGCTGCAAAGCCTGGGCAATCAGCGCAATCTGCTGTTCATCGAGATCGGGGGCGATTTTGACAAACAGCGGGACTTTGTGCCCGTGCTCATGCGCCAGCTCGCTGCGTTTGGCCGTCAGCGCTGCCAGCAGGCTGTCCAGTGCGGCGTCGCTTTGCAGCTCACGCAAGTTCTGGGTATTGGGGCTGGAGATGTTGATGGTGATGTAGTCTGCATCGGCATATACCGCCTGCAATGCAGTCAAATAGTCGTCATTGGCACGTTCTATCGGCGTGTCTTTGTTTTTGCCGATGTTGATGCCCAGAATACCGCCCGTTGAGCGAAAGCGTGCACCGCGGACGTTGCGGACAAATGTTTCAACGCCTTCGTTATTAAAGCCAAAGCGGTTGATCAGCGCATTGGCCTCTGGCAGGCGGAAAATGCGGGGCTTGGGGTTGCCCGGCTGCGGGCGCGGTGTGACGGTGCCCACTTCAATAAAACCAAAACCCAGTTGGGCAAACCCGTCAATGCAACAGGCATTTTTGTCAAGCCCTGCGGCCAGTCCGACCGGGTTCGGAAAGGTCAGGCCGGCAAGGGTGACCGGGTTCAGAGCGCGCTGCTGCTGGTACAGGCGGGCCAGCCCTGTGTGCTGTGTATTGGAAAGCAGGCTGATGGTCAGGTCGTGTGCACGTTCGGGGTCAAGACAGAACAGCCAGGGGCGCGCCAGATCATAAGAGGAAAAATGCATAGAGAGACTTTCGTGAATTGACTGAAAAGAACGCTAAAATAGCACCACCCAGTCTGTGAACACGAGATCAGTATAAACAGACCCCCATTGTCTCACTCTTGAAAGAATTTGACAGTTATGACACAGGATGAACTCAAAACGCTGGCAGGTAAAGCTGCTTTGGATTATGTGGTGGAAGGCAGTATTGTCGGCGTAGGCACCGGCTCCACAGTGAACAAGTTCATTGATGCGCTGGGCGGTATCAAACACCGCATACGGGGGGCGGTGTCCAGCTCTGAAGCCAGCACGGTGCGTTTGCGCAGCTATGGTATTGAGGTGTTTGACCCCAATGAGGTGGAAGATATTCCGGTTTATATTGACGGTGCGGACGAAATCAACAAATCGGGCTGCATGATCAAAGGCGGTGGCGGTGCGCTGACGCGTGAAAAAATTCTGGCGGCACAGGCCCACCAGTTTATCTGTGTGGCCGATGAAAGCAAGCTGGTGGATGTGCTGGGCTTTTTCCCGCTGCCGGTGGAAGTGATTCCGATGGCAAGGGCCCAGATTGAGCGCCGGTTGCAAAAGATGGGGGCAACGCCGCAATGGCGCAAAGGGTTTGTAACGGATAACGGCAACCACATCATTGATGCCCGGGGCCTGAAGATTGTCGATCCGGCAGATATGGAAGCGATCATCAGCCAGTGGGCGGGGGTTGTCACTGTGGGTATTTTTGCGGCACAGCGTGCGTCTGTGTGTTTGCTGGCCCGCTCTCACGGGCTGGAAGTGCTGCGCTTTGACTAATTGAAATTGATCATTCAGCTTTAAGCCCGTTTAGCTACCAGTGTGAGCTGAAACGGGCTTTGTTCTTTTTACGGCATTTTGTTTTCAGTGGCTTCTGCCGGTGCAGGTTGGGCTTTATGCACTTGTACTTCTTTGTCTTTAAAGCGGCGGAAGATGGTGGCGGCAATCGGGCCTGATATGTTGTGCCAGACGCTGAAAATGGCACTTGGAACTGCGGCCAGCGGTGAAAAGTGGGCAGTTGCCAGCGCGGCACCCAGGCCGGAGTTTTGCATGCCGACCTCAATGGCAAGTGCTTTGCGTTTGGGCAGCGACATTCTGAATATTTTCCCGAGCAGATAGCCCAGGATCAGTCCCAGGCCGTTGTGCAGTACCACCACCAGGAAAATCAGCGGTCCCATGGTAGCGATTTTGGCCTGGCTGCCTGCCACAACGGCTGCCACAATCGCAACGATTGCGATCACGGAAATCAGCGGCAATACCTGAACAAAGGGTTTAACCCGCAGGCCCAGAAAGTATTGCACAACCAGCCCAGCCACAATGGGCAGAATGACCACCTGAACAATAGACCAGAACATGGCGGTCGCGCTGACTTCAATCCACTGGCTTGCCAGCAGGTAGATCAGCGCAGGCGTGACCACCGGGGCCAGCAGTGTGCTGACGGAGGTGATGGTCACAGACAGCGCCAGGTCGCCCCGGGCCAAAAAGGTCATGACGTTGGAGGCGGTTCCTCCGGGGCAACAGCCTACTAATATGACGCCCAGCGCCACTTCGGGGGGCAGGTCAATGGTTTTGACCAGCAGCCATGCCAGCCCGGGCATGATGGTGAATTGGCCCAGAACGCCAAGCAGAACGTCTTTCGGGCGGGTGAATACATCCTGAAAGTCTTTTTTGGACAGTGTCAGGCCCATGCCAAACATGATGATGCCCAGCAGCGGCACCACATACTTGAGCAGCCATTTGAATGAATCCGGCAGGAAGTACGCCAGAATGGCAAACAGGAGGACCCAGACGGCAAATGTATTGCCGACAAAGCGACTGATGCGGGCCAGAAACTGCATGTGCAAAATTCCTTAAAAACAAAAAAGCCAAATAAGTGTATGGCTGGTACAGGCACTGTGCCTTGGTTGTTGTGGGCATATTGGGCTGACTTGCCGGAGTGTCGGCAAGGTCAGGGCCGGGTAGATAGTAGGCCGTAGTAGGCCAGCCAGTTTTGCCAGGTGGGTAAATGGCAGTTCAGTTGATGGCAGCCGGGGTGGTGCTGCCTGTAGCAACAGGGTTGCTGATAAGCGCCCTGTTATACATTGGTCATCTGTCTGATTTTATGCTGTAAGGCTTGTGCGGTGGTTGAGCAGGGACACTTGGCGTGTGGTATGTTTGTTCCCGGTCAAACCGGGTGTGGCTCTTTGAGGACATATCTGAACAGGTATTGAGCCACACCGCAGGGTTGTTTTAGAAGTCGGTACGTAAGGGGTAGGGCAGCGCTTCAATAGTGACATCAGCCCCGGAGGCGGTTTTCAGCGGTGGTTGTGCATCATCGGTGCGCAGTACGGCCAGCGCGCTCCAGCCGTGATCGGGGCCGGGCGCTGCTGCAATGATTGCGCCGGCCGGCTGGGCCGGATCTGTGACGGTCAGAACTTCTTCACCGGGTTGCAGCGCCTGACTGCTGGAAAGCAGATAGGTGTGCCGCTTCAATGTGCCGCGGAACTGGCTGCGGGAGATGACTTCCTGCCCCGGATAGCAGCCTTTGGCAAAGTCAATGCCGCCGATGGATTCGTAATTGAGCATCTGGGGAACATACTGCTCCCGGATCTGCTGGCGGACCATGGGAATGCCGCTTTGGATTTCGAGCCAGTCCCAGGTAGATTCCGGCAGCGCGGCAAAGGCGGGCAGGGTTTGTTGTGAGGATGCGACGATCAGGTAACGCTGGGTGCCTGCGGCATCTGGCAGCCGGACCGCCAGGTGTGCATCATGGTGCTGGCAGGCCCATGGCACAGCAGCCGGCACCAGAAAATCCGGCATGCGTTCTGGAGAACATGCCAGGCCATATAATGACAGTTCGCTGCTGGCATTGGTCAGTTTGACTTTGGCCCGCAGCACAAACATGGATAATCGTTTCAAGGTGGCTTCCAGCAGGTCGGCCGCACAGATCAGCAGCAGTTCTTCCGGGGTGCTTTTGATCACAATGAAGCTGGCCAGCATGCGGCCCTGGGCAGAGCAGTATGCGGCAAGTCTAGCGTGCTGGGCATCCAGGTGTGCCATGTCGTTGCTGAGTTGTCCATGCAGAAAACTGGCGGCATCCGGCCCGGCCGCCCGGATAATGCCCAGGTGGTTCAGTTTGACGATTCCATGCGTATTCATATGGGAGACATTGCGGGTAAATTGGAGGAAGTACAGTAAGTATTATGGCTGAACAGAAAGCAACCCAGAAAAAAAAGCCGCGCAAACCATCCTTTATAGGCAGGCTATTGAGCCGGCTGATTATGCTGGCCATTGTGGCGGGAGTGGCGCTGGCTGCCGGGGCATGGTGGTGGATTGATGCGCCGGTGTCGATGACGCAGTCTGCGGTGGAAGTTGAAATTGCTCCGGGCACCTCAGCCCGTGCTGTTGCGCAGACCATTGTGAATGCAGGGGTGCAGACGCATCCGGAACTGCTGTACCAGTATTTCAGATGGTCGGGGCAGGCCCGTGCCATCCGTGCCGGGAGCTATGAATTTACCGCAACCGATACGCCGCGCAGCATTCTGGAAAAACTGGTTCTGGGGGCTGAAACCTACCAGACCATTGTGTTTGTGGAGGGGTGGACTTTTGCCCAGATACGCCAGCGGCTGGCACAGGCGCCCGATATCAAACACGATACGGCGCAGATGACCGATGCACAGATCATGGAGGCGCTGGGCAAGCCCGGAGTCCACCCTGAAGGGATGTTTTTTCCGGACACCTACACGTTCAGCAAAGGCAGCAGCGACCTGCATATTCTGCGGCGTGCCATGCACATGATGGATAAGACGCTGGAGCAGGTATGGCAGGAGCGTGATCAGGGACTGCCACTGAAAACCCCGTATGAGGCGCTGATTCTGGCCTCTATCATTGAGAAGGAAACCGGCCGGCCGCAGGACCGGTTCATGGTGGCAGGTGTTTTCACCAACCGGCTGAACCGTGGCATGCTGTTGCAAACCGACCCGACCGTGGTTTACGGGCTGGGCGACAGTTACACCGGGCGCATTACGCGCAGAAATCTGGATACCGATACGCCTTATAACACCTACACCCGCGCGGGCCTGACGCCAACCCCGATTGCCATGCCGGGCCGGGATTCGTTGCTGGCGGCGGTGCATCCGGCTAAAACCAGTGCATTGTATTTTGTATCACGGGGTGATGGCAGCAGCCATTTCAGCGATTCGCTGAACGACCATAACCGTGCGGTAGACCATTACATCCGGGGCCGCTCCACACCACCGCGCCCGTCTTCAACTGTGAGTGAGCAATGAACAAACCAACTGGCCACGGTATTTTCATTACGTTTGAGGGCATTGATGGCGCTGGCAAGTCCAGTCATATCGAGCGCACGGCGCAAGCGCTGGCGGCTGCCGGCCGCGAAGTGGTGCGGACACGCGAGCCGGGGGGAACCGCCCTGGCTGAAACACTGCGCTCACTGGTACTCAATGACCCGATGGATGCGCTGACCGAGTCCTTGCTGATTTTTGCGGCGCGCCGCGACCATCTTTCGCAGGTGATTCTGCCTGCGCTGCAACGCGGGGCGGCGGTATTATGCGACCGCTTTACCGATTCAACCTTTGCCTACCAGGGGTATGGGCGCGGGTTTGATCTGGAGGTGTTACAGCATCTGGAACAATGGGTGCAGCAGGGTACGCAGCCGGATGTGACCTTGTGGTTTGATCTGCCGGCCGAACAGGCCGCCAAACGGTTGGGGCCGGTACGGGTACCGGACCGTTTTGAGAGCGAACCGCAAGGTTTTTTTGAGCTGGTTGCCAAGGGCTACGCAGCCCGGATGCAGCAGTTCCCGCAGCGCTTTGCCAGAATTGATGCGTCATTGTCAATTGAGGCGGTGGCCGAGCAGGTGCAGCAGGCCTTGTGCAGCAGAGGGATTCTGTAATGGCCGCAGGCAATGAAGATATGCAACCGGCACAACTGGCGCCCTGGATCAGCAGGCAGCTGCAGGCGCTGGTGCAGCGGCAGGGGCATGCCTGGCTGCTGGCCGGGCCTGGCGGGCTGAACCAGTTTGATCTGGCGCTGGCACTGGCGCGAGCTTGGCTGTGTGATTCGCCGCAGGGGGGAATCGCCTGCGGGCACTGTGAGAGCTGTCACATGGTGAAAGCGCATACACACCCCGACCTGAGGGTTCTGCTGCCGCAGGAGCTGGCCCTTGCTTTACATTGGGGAGAGGAAGAGCCGGAGGCTGCCGGCAGCGATGATAAAAAGCGCAAGCCCAGCAAAGAAATCCGCATTGAAGCGTTGCGGACAATGATTGAATTTACCCAGCGCACGGCAGCGCGCCGCCCGGGGCAGGTGGTGGTGATTTATCCGGCAGAGCGGATGAATACGGTATCGGCCAATACCTTACTGAAAACGCTGGAAGAGCCGCCCGGCCATACACGGTTTATTCTGGTCAGTGAAAATGCGCAGCGTCTGCTGCCGACAATACGCAGCCGTTGCCAGGTGTATCAGATGCACTGGCCCGAGCCGGCAGAAGCTTTGGCGTGGCTGGAGCAGCAGGGCGTTGAAGCACCACAGGTGTTGCTGGCGGCCGCTGGTGGCCGGCCGGCACTGGCGGTGCAATTGGTTGAACAGGGGATGACAGCACAGAAATGGCAGCAGATTCCACGCGGACTGGCCCAGGGGCAAATGGCCGTGCTGGAGGATATGACCCCGGCACAGATGCTGGATACGGTCGGCAAACTCTGCCATGACCTGCTGGCAGTGCAAACAGGCGCAACACCGCGTTTTTTTGATTTGAAACACCTGCCGCAAAAGGTCAACCGGCCACTGGTGCTGGCCTGGTCGCAGGAGATCATGCAGGCCAGCCGCAAAGCCGAGCATCCCTGGAATGCGACACTTTATGCCCAGGCACTGCTCAGCAGGGCACAGCAGGTGCTGTCGGGCTGAAAACGTGCTTGGCATGTGCAATAGGGGATAAAACTGCTGGTCCTGTGCAGTTTTACCTTAATGGGGTTTGATTCACCCGTTATAATGAGGGTGTGAAGAAGTAACCTGCTGCGAAGACGACCTATTATGAATGCAAGTGCAAATCCTCAGCCCGTGCCATCTGCTGCACGCCCCAGTGTGATTCAATTGAATATCAAAGGGGTGACGGCACTGTATCTGGCGTATATTTCCCAGTTTCGCCAGGGCGGATTGTTTATTCCCACTTCTAAAAAATACCAGATGGGGGATAGTGTGTATGCGCTGGTTTCGCTGCCGAATAATCCGCAGCGTTTTGCGGTAACGGGCAAGGTGGCCTGGATTACACCGGAGCACTCATCGGGCCAAAGGCCGCAGGGCATTGGTATTATTTTTCCTGATAACGAGCAGTGCAAGCAGTTGAAGACGCAGATTGAAGCGTTGCTGGCGAGTTTTGTACCGCATGGGCGTGTAACGCACACCATGTAATTGCCGGTACTTGCCGCCTGCCTTGTCTGCCGGGTTGATCCAATAATGAATCGGTTCATTGAATGAACCGATTTTTACGTAATAGGGTTCCATGTTTGTAGATTCACACTGCCATCTCAGCGATGCTTCACTGGTATCGCAAATGGACCAGGTACTGCTGCAAATGCAGCAGGCCAAGGTGACGCAGGCGCTGTGCATCAGCACGACGCTGGCAGATTTTGAGCAGGTACGGCAACTGGCGCATACGCACGCCAATCTGTGGGCCAGCATTGGCGTGCATCCGGAAAATGAACACGACCAGGAGCCTTTGAAATCTGACCTGCTGAGCCGTGCTGCTGATGCACGTGTGGTTGCCATTGGCGAAACGGGGCTGGATTATTTTCAATTTGGTGAGCGCAGCCATGCGCAGATGCAGTGGCAGCGCGACCGGTTCAGCACCCATATTGAAGCGGCGCGCGAGGCGGCTTTGCCGCTGGTGATTCATACACGGGCGGCCGCGGCGGATACGGTGGCCATGCTGAAAGAAGCGGTGAACGGGCCAGGGAAAATCCAGGGCGTGTTCCACTGTTTCACGGAAACCATGGATGTGGCCCGGCAGGCGCTGGATCTGGGGTTTTATATTTCTTTTTCAGGCATACTGACGTTCAAGAATGCGGCGCAATTGCGCGAGGTGGCGCAAATGGTGCCGCATGACGCGTGCCTGATTGAAACCGACAGCCCCTATCTGGCACCGGTGCCGTACCGGGGCAAAACGAATATGCCTGCCTACGTGCCATTTGTTGCAGCGGTACTGGCCGACCTGTGGCGTACCGATGCAGCGCATGTGGGGGCGCAGACAACGCGGAATTTTGAAACATTATTTGCAAAGGTAAAGGGTACAGCATGAAAAGACATTATCTGATCCATTATGGAATGCTGGTGTTGCTGCTGCTGACAGGTATCAGCAGCCAGGCAGATAGCCGCAGTGATTTTCTGGATGCGGTTAAAGCCGATGATGTCAGCCAAGTCAAAACCATGCTCAGCCGCGGTGTTGACCCCAATACCAAGGATGCCAGCGGGCAATGTGCACTGGTATTGGCGTTGCAGTCAGATGCGCTGAAAGTGGCTGACGTGCTGATTGCCGACCAGCGTACCGATGTGAACTATCTGAACAGCCATGACGAATCACCTTTGATGATGGCAGCCATTAAAGGCCTGCTGCCGCAGGCGCAGGCTTTGATTGCGCGTGAAGCGCTGGTCAATAAGACGGGCTGGACACCGCTGCATTACGCGGCTTCGCAAAATGACCCGGCGCTGATTGCACTGATGCTGGAGAATTACGCCTACATTGATGCAGAGTCGCCTAACAGCACCACGCCGCTGATGATGGCAGCGCACTATGGCAGCGATGCCGGTGTGGAGCTGCTGTTGCAGGAGGGCGCCGACCCCGAGCTGAAAAACCAGCAGGGGCTGACGGCTTATGATTTTGCCAAAGGTGCGGAGCGTGCCGAAACCGCCGAAATCATTCTGAAAGCAATGCGCGCACGCCAGCCCGCCGGCTGGTAGTCATAGGGCTGCAGGCCTTCTTAGCTGAATGCCTGCGTGGCGCTCAGCATGCGCTCAACGTAGCGCGCAATCAGGTCAATTTCCAGATTGACCGGGCTGTCGGCCTGTAACTGACCCAGCGTGGTGTTTTGTACCGTGTGCGGAATCAGGTTGATGCTGACCACGGTACCTTTGCCCGCAATGTCGCTGACCTGATTGACGGTCAGGCTCACGCCATTGACAGTGACCGAACCTTTATAGGCCAGAAAACGGCTGAGCTCCGGCGGGGCCAGCACTTCCAGCAGCCAGGATTCGCCTACCGGCTTCATTTGCTGTACATGCCCGATGCCATCAACATGACCACTGACCAGATGGCCGCCCAGACGGTCTTGCAGTTGCATGGCTTTTTCCAGATTGACCTGGTTGCCCGCCTGGTTCAACCCTGCTGTTTTGTGCAGGCTTTCGGTAGAAATATCGATGCTGAAAGTATGGCTGGGCTTGTCGAAGGATGTGACGGTCATGCAGGCACCGTTCAGGGCAATGCTGTCGCCCAGTTGTACATCGTTGAGATAACCTTGCGGGGCCTGTATGGTCAGGTGCAGGCCATGCTGTGATGGCGAGCCGGTATTTTGTGCCAGCGGTGTGGCTTGCTGAATGCGGCCTACGCCGGTGATGATGCCTGTGAACATGATGAAGCCAGTCAAATTCTTAATAAAAAGATTGTAGTGTGAAGCGGTTAAATACCTGTGCGTATGGGTATAACATGTGCTTACGAACGGCGCACATTGGCCGGATAGCGGCGTGCCATCAGCCGTATATCTTCACCAAGCACCTCGACCTGTGTGAAGGTGAAGTTCATGGTGTGTGCCAATGTATCGGCCTGAAAACCGGTGATGAAGTTTTTGCCCTCACCCATCAGCCTGGGAGCCATGTACACGAGCAGTTCATCGGCCAGTCCGGCTTTTAGCAGGGCGCTGCTGAGCGTGCTGCCGGCTTCCACGTGCAATTCATTGCATTCACGTTGAGCCAGGTCATGCAAAACCCATGGCAGATCGATATGGTCATCAGCAGACAGGGGCGCGGCGCATATAGTTGCGCCCACCTGTTGCAGTGCCTGCTGGCGTGCTGTATCTGTGCTGGCGGTGTAGATGACCACCTGCGGGCTGGTTTGAAACAGCATGGCATTCGGCGGCATTTGCAGATGGGTATCGACAATGGCGTGCCATGGCTGCCTGGGTGTTTCGCAGGAGCGCACATTCAGTTGCGGATTATCCGCCAGAATGGTGCCCACGCCGGTCAGAATGGCGCTGGCGCGTGCCCGCCAGTGGTGCCCGTCAGCACGTGCCATGCTGCCGGTGATCCATTGGCTTTCGCCGCTGGGCAGTGCCGTTTTACCATCCAGACTACAGGCCATTTTCAGCCGCACCCACGGGCGCTGGCGCTGCATGCGTGAGAAAAAACCGATATTCAGTTCTTCACTGTCATGGGCCAGAACGTCGGTTTCTACCTGAATGCCTGCCGCACGCAGCCGTTCAATGCCTTGTCCGGCAACCAGCGGGTTGGGGTCTGTTGCGGCAATGACCACCCGCGCAACGCCAGCCGCAATCAAAGCATCGGCACACGGCGGTGTGCGGCCATGGTGTGAACAGGGCTCGAGTGTGACGTAAGCGGTGCTGCCCTGCACGGCATGGCCTTTGGCCTGGGCATCACGCAAGGCCATGATTTCTGCATGAGGGCTGCCAACCGCCTGTGTATAGCCGCGGCCGATACAGTGGTTTTGCGCGTCCACCAGCACGCAGCCTACCCGTGGGTTGGGGTCGGAGAGGTAAATGGCCTGCTGTGCCTGCTCAAGTGCCTGGCGCATCCAGTGAATTGATTGAGTTTTGTTGGGCATGAGTGTCGTCAAAACAGTTGTCAACTGCATGGTACTTTACCATGCTGCCATTACTGTACGCTATTTGCAAAAAACAATGGTTTCGGGGTTGGGCATGGTGGTTCCCGATGGCTGGCCGTAATTTATACGGGTTGCGACGTGCGCAGCAGCACAATCAGTGCGCCTGCACCGCCTTCCGCAGCGCGTGCCTGGGTGTAGGCCAGCACATCGTTTTTTTGCGCCAGCCAGCTCATGACCCAGGTTTTCAGTACCGGTGTTTTTCCGGGGGAGCCTAGGCCTTTGCCATGCACAATGCGTACACAACGCAAGCCCTGTTTGGTGGCTTCGCGCAGGAATGCCGACAGCGCTTCGCGGGCCTCGTCGCGGCGGTAGCCGTGCAGGTCCAGTTGCGCCTGCAAAGCCCAGTGACCGCGGCGCAGTTTGCGGACCACATCGGTGCCAATGCCGGATTGCCGGAACGACAGCGCTTCATCGGTATCCAGCAGCGATTCCACGTCAAACTCATCTGAGAGCGATTCTTGCAGTACACGCTGTTCGTCCTGCTCGCGCTGTTTCGGGTGGGGGATGGGTTTGGGTGAGCGGAGCACAACCCGGCCCGTGTTTTTCAGCGGTGTCACGTCGCCCATGCTGCTGCGAAACAGGTTCTGCTCGGCCCGTGCTTTGCGGGCCTGTTCCTGGGCGCGTTTTTTTTCTTCTTCTGCCTGTTGTGTGCGCTGTTGTAATTCTTTTTTGAGCTGCTTCAGGTCGGCCAGGCTGTTGACGGCTTGGGCGGGTGAAGAAGCAGCAGAGGGGTTTGAGTGGTTGGTTTTTTTCATTGGGGTGTGCATCGGCACCAAAGTGTGTATTTTATAACAGGCCCTGCTCGGCCATGGAGGTGCTTTGCCCTTTGCCCACAATGATATGGTCCAGCACATGAATGTCAACCAGCGCCAGCGCTTTGGTGAGCGCCTGAGTGACCTGCTTGTCGGCTGACGACGGCGCGGTTTGCCCGGAGGGGTGGTTATGCGCCAGGATGACGGCATGCGCGTTATGCATCAATGCGGCAATAACGACTTCGCGCGGGTAAATGCTGCTGTGTGTCAGTGTGCCGTAAAACAGTTTTTTCATCTCGATCAGGTGGTGCTGTGTGTCCAGAAACAGTACGGCAAATACTTCGTGCTGCAAAGCACCGAGTTGCAGTTGCAGATAATCGGTCACCGCCTGAAGGCTGGTGAACACGGGCATGGCTTTGAGCTTTTGTGCCAAAGCCCGGCGAGCCAGCTCCAGCACGGCAATCAGTTCTGCGCGTTTGGCAGTGCCACCCAGTCCCTTGAATCGTTTGAGTTCTTCGGAACTGGTGTTCAGCAGCCCGGCCAGTCCGCCAAACTGGCTGAGCAGTTCCTGCGCCATGGTCAGTACCGAGCGGCCTTTGGTTCCGGTGCGCAGCAGTACGGCCAGCAGTTCCACGTCGGCCAGCGAGCCGGCACCATGGGTGATGAGTTTTTCGCGCGGGCGCGCATCGGCAGGAAGTGATTTGAGTGACATGAATGTAATTCGTATTCAAAAGATCGGGTTGGTGTGTTGTATGAACCAGTAACAGGAGTTTATGCCTGAACCTGCCGTGGGCAAGCATAAACCTTTAAAATAACATATCTTTATAGCATGAACTGATGGTTCAAAAACAATAACAAGACCCCCTACATACTGATCAAAAGGAATGAAATGACTGCTTCTGTTGTCGGGCCTGAATCTTTTTTGACCTTGCATTACCGGCTGGCCGGTTCTGATGGTGCTGACATCATCAATACGTTTGCGGGCAAGCCTTCCACACTGGGAATGGGCAGCGGAGAACTCTCGCCCGCGTTGGAGCAGGTTCTGATCGGATTGCCGGAAGGTACGCGCAAAGAATTTCGTTTAAACGCCGGGGAGGCATTTGGCGAGCGCAACCCGGAACTGGTGCAGTGGGTGGCGCGCAAGCTGCTTAAGGAACTGGGGGACCATCACGAAGATTACAGTGAAGGTGATGTGGTGCAGTTTCCAATGCCTGACGGCATTGGTACTTATGCCGGCATGGTGCGTGAAGTCAGCGACTCGGCAGTGAAGTTTGATTTCAACCATCCCCTGGCCGGGCAGCCGGTCATTTTTGAAGTGGAACTGATCGGAGTTCTGTAATGCCGGGAACATCGGGCTCCAAGACCATGTCACCTCAGCCATCCGGTGCGGCTGAGCAGCCGGTAACGCTGGTGCTGGCTGAGCCGCGCGGATTTTGTGCCGGCGTGGACCGTGCCATTGAAATTGTGGAGCGTGCGCTGGCGATTTTTGGCGCGCCTATTTATGTGCGGCATGAAATTGTGCATAACACTTATGTGGTCAATACCCTGCGTGAAAAAGGGGCCGTGTTCATTGAGGACCTGGCCGAAGTGCCGGCCGGGGCAACGCTGGTGTTCAGCGCCCATGGGGTGAGCAAGGCGGTTGAGCAGGAGGCGGCACAACGCGGTTTTCGCATTTTTGATGCGACCTGCCCGCTGGTGAGCAAAGTACATGTTGAAGTGGCCAAGCTGCGCCGTGAAGGGTATGAATTCATCATGATCGGGCACAAAGGACACCCGGAGGTGGAAGGCACCATGGGCCAACTGGATGGCGGCATTCACCTGGTGGACAGCCCCGAAGATGTGGCCTTGTTGCAGCCCGAGCAGTCCGAAAAGCTGGCGGTGGTAACACAAACCACGCTCAGTGTGGACGATACCATGGTGATTATGGAAGCGATCAAGGCGCGGTTTCCTAACATTCGTGAGCCGAAAAAACAGGACATCTGCTACGCCACCCAGAACCGGCAGGACGCAGTTAAACTGCTGAGCCAGCAGGTGGATGTGGTGGTGGTGGTGGGCAGTCCAACCAGCTCCAACAGCAACCGCCTGCGTGAAGTGGCCGAACGCCGCGGAACACCGGCCTACATGGTGGATAATGCCTCAGAACTGCGGGCAGAATGGTTTGCGCAGGCCGGTGCAGTCGGTTTGACGGCAGGCGCTTCTGCGCCGGAACTGCTGGTGCAGCAGGTGATTGACCGTTTGCGCAGTTTTGGAGTGATTGCGCTCAGAAATATGGATGGCATCAATGAAGAGGTGCATTTTCCTTTGCCGAAAGGACTCCGGCTGGATAATGAGCAGCCGGTTGCCAGCCGGCTGCGGGGCGGCATTACACCGGATACTGACAAGTCGTACTGAAACCATACTGAGACGGATGCGGTGTGGATAGAAAAACGGCGATGTGCATGACATCGCCGTTTTTTAATGGGCAGAACGGGGTTTATTGGCCGACGCCTTCAAACAGGGCCGACGACAGATAACGCTCGGCGGCATCGGGCAGAACCACCACAATGGTTTTGCCTGCAAATTCGGGTTTTGCAGCCAGACGGCTGGCCGCCAGTGCCGCTGCCCCGGAAGAGATCCCGGCCAGAATGCCTTCTTCTTTGGCCAGGCGGCGGGCAAATTCAATGGCATCTTCACTGCTGACCTGTTCTACCAGGTCAACGATGGACAGATCGAGTGTGTCAGGAATGAACCCGGCACCAATCCCCTGAATTTTATGCGGCCCCGATTTGATTGGCTGGCCAGCCAGGTGTTGCGTGATGACCGGGCTGGTGCTGGGCTCCACCGCAACGCTGGTGATTTTTTTATGCTTTTTCAGGAAACGCGATGTACCGCTGATGGTACCGCCGGTTCCAACGCCGGATACCAGCACATCCACCTGGCCTGCCGTGTCTTCCCAGATTTCAGGGCCGGTGGTCTGTTCATGAATCGCCGGATTGGCCGGGTTTTTGAACTGCTGCGGCATGAAATACTGTGAGCCGGAAGCAGCAATTTCTTCCGCTTTGCGAATAGCGCCGGGCATACCTTCAGCTCCGGGGGTGAGTACCAGGTTGGCACCCAGAAATGCCAGCACACGGCGGCGTTCCAGGCTCATGGTCTCTGGCATGGTCAGCGTTAACTGGTAGCCGCGTGCTGCGGCCACATAGGCCAGCGCAATACCGGTATTGCCGCTGGTGGGCTCAATGATATGCGAGCCGGGTTTAAGCAGCCCCTTTTTCTCGGCGTCCCAGATCATGCTGGCGCCAATGCGGCATTTGACAGAGTAGGAAGGATTACGCCCTTCTATTTTGGCCAGCACGGTTGCGTTTTGACCGACGATGCGATTCAGTTTGACCAGCGGGGTATGCCCGATGGATTGGGAGTTGTCTTTATAAATGCGTGTCATGATCAATTTCTCCTTATGGGTCTTCTGACAAATAGCATTCAGTTTAATGGGTTAGCAACTGAATTTTCTATTTTTTAAAATATTACTAATATGGTAATATTTATAATATTTTATATGTCAAAGTGTGACAGATAAGGTGCCAAAGTGCAAATACAGAGTTGTTATATTCATATACAGAAAAATTTGTATTTGCTGTTTCCGGTGGCAGTTTTAAAGGGAAGACCGCATCATGGGTGTATCGTTAAAGTGCCAGTATGCGCTCAGGGCGCTTTTTGAGCTGGGGCTCCGGCAGGAGGGCTCAAAGTGGGTCCGTTTGCAGGAGGTCGCCCGGGCCCAGGCGGTGCCGGCACGGTTTCTGGAAAATATCCTGAACCAGTTGCGGCGCGGTGGTTTTGTGGAAAGCCGGCGCGGCTTAAACGGCGGTTTCCGGCTGGCACGCCAGACCACCAGCATGCATATTGTAGAAATCGTGCGTTTCATGGATGGCGATATTTATTCAGTTGATCAGCACCAGGCCGGGGTGCAGGCGGTGGATACGGTATTTGCTGCGTTGTGGCAGCAGGCGCAGGCAGCCATAGAGCAGGTGTATCAGGAAAAGACGTTACAGGATCTGCTGGACGCGCAGACCACGCAACAAACGGTGAGCGATTATGCGATTTAATGCGCCCTGAGCATCATGACACTGGGCGACAGGTGCTGTCGGTTTATAAAAGGGTCATGCGGCTGCTTTGTTAGAATGCGCGTACCAGCATCAACCGGACAAGGTGCCATGCATATGCCTGAAAAATCAACAGAAAAAACGATCCGGCTTTATCCGGACAGAAAAAGGTACCTGGGTATTGCAGCAGTCTGCGGGGCGGCATTGGTTATGCTGGCCGGGGCGGTCTATCTGGGGGTGATGGCGTATAACGGCCTGACAGCATTCATCGCCGTGATTCTGGTATGTGTGGCGGGCTGGCTCCTTGTGAATGTGGCGTTTCGCAACAAGGTTTATCTACAGCTTGATGATGAGGGACTGACCGCAAGCACTTTGACAGGCAGCCTGCGTTTGAAGTGGGCGGACATCGATGGGTTTTATGTGCCACCAACCAATTCAGAAAGTGACTGGTTGCGGGTGAAGCTGCACCGGGCAGCGGATTCTGACGGTGTCGCCGCAGGTGAGTTGTCATCGGTGCATGATATGGATTCTTTTAAAGTGATTTCTCTGAATTACGGCATGAACAGTACGCTGGATCTGGCCAATTTGCTGGATGCGCATTTGCAGCGTTACCGCCAGCAGCATGCAGCGGTGGCGGACAACTGAATCACCGGCCTGAATAGGTTGGCTCCATTTTGCCATCTGATCTGTGTACCGAATAAACGCGGTAAGTGAATCTGTTAGAATGACGAACACATTTTTAAAGAGGCCACAGGCCCGTATCACCGAGACAAATCTGACATGAAAAGCACGGCAGAGACAGAACAGGCTGCGCCAGTAGGGGCTGCCGCATTGGCGGGGGATGAGCCGCCTCAATTCGGTTTGCTGCGTTTGCTGGGCATGGTGCTGTTGCCGTTTGCACTGGCACATTTTATTTCTTATCTGTTTCGCACAGTCAATGCGGTGGTGTATCCGGAACTGGCGCATGACCTGGGGCTGGAGGCCAACAATCTGGGCCTGCTGACCAGTGTCTACCTGCTGACGTTTGCGCTGGCGCAGTTGCCGATAGGTGTGGCGCTGGATCGCTTTGGTCCGCGCCGGGTGCAAATTCCCATGCTGGCCGTGGCTGCCGCCGGAGCGGCCATGTTTGCCAGCGCCCATACGCTGTGGATGCTGGCGGTGGCCCGCGGGCTGATCGGGCTGGGGGTGGCGGGTTCGCTGATGGCGTCCATTAAAGCCTGCTCGCTCTGGCTACCACCGCAGAAGTTGTCGCTGGCAACGGCCATTGTGCTGGCTGTCGGTGGCATGGGGGCCATGGTGGCCACCACGCCGGTGCAACTGGCGCTTACCTATACAGACTGGCGCATCGTGTTTTTATGTCTGGCGGGCGTCACCGTGGCGCTCAGTACAGCAATGTTTTTCATGGTGCCCGAGCATCCTAAAAAACAAAAGACCCGGCTTTCGGATATGACCAGAGCCGTTGCGCAGTTGTACAGCACCTGGTCTTTCTGGCGGCTGGCATTTTATACGCTGTTCGCTCATGCATCATTCATGGCGATTCAAGGACTATGGATGGGCCCCTGGCTGCATGATGTCAGGCATCTGTCACGGCTGGAAGTGGCGAACGTGCTGTTTGCCGGTACCGTGGGCATGGTGGTGGGGTCGCTGGCGTTTGGCTGGCTGACCGATATTTTGCATAAACGGGGGTTCAAGCCCATACTGGTGTGTGGCGGGGGGCTGGCCTGTTTTCTGCTGATCGAGGTGCTGATGGTGCTGGAGGTGCCGGTCAGCCCGTTTGTGATTGCGGTGGGGTTCAGTTGTTTTGGCTCATCGGCGGCCATGAATTATGCGATTGTGGCGCAGAGTGTGCCGCCGCACCTGATCGGGCGTGTCAGCACATCATACAATCTGGTGATTTTCATGCTTGGATTCCTGGTGCAGTGGGGGCTGGGCAGCATCATCAATCTGTGGCCGATGGAAAACGGTGTTTATCCGGCAAAAGCTTATCAGGTGGCGCTGGGCATTAATCTGGCATTGCAGATACCGGGATTTCTCTTGTGGCTGAGTTTTAAGCCCTGGCAGCGGGAACGCTAAAACCGTCTGGTTGCTCTGCGAATACGAAAGCAGTGCAGAAAGCATGTATCGGCCAATTATGCTGGCATGGCAATAGTTCATAAGCATTTTGCTTGTATATACGGGGGTGGCAGATTGGCAAGGTGCTAGAATCCGCCCATCACCTGAATTTTAGTGGCATATCGTACTACGCTGGTACCCAGCAGCGTAAAGTGACTCAGGTGTATTCATCATTTCAAGTTGGAAACAAGGACAGATGACAGGCCTGATCCTTAAAGTGAGGCAGTGTACGCCGGCTTAAACAACATGGAGCTGGCTTCGTCCTGGGAACACTATGAAGCAGAAAATTATTGAGGGGCTGCGGCTCGACTACGAGCAGGCGCTCAATCTTGTCAACACGACTCCAAAAGAAGAGCTTTACGCACTGGCCAATGGTCTGCGTAAGCATTTTCACCAGAACCGCATTTCCACCTGCATGATCATGAACGCCAAATCGGGCGCATGTACAGAGGATTGCAAGTGGTGTTCGCAATCCAAGTTTTATGAGACCGAGGTCAGCGTGCACCGGCTGGTGGATGTGGACGCGGTGCATGCACATGCCCGGATTGCACACGACAACGGCGTGCACAACTTTGCCCTGGTGACCAGTGGCAAACGGCTGAAACCGCGCGAGGTCGATCAGCTTGCAGAGATGGTGGTGCAGGTAAAGGCCGATAAACCCAGGATGGAATATTGCTCGTCACTGGGGTTGCTGCCAAAAGAAGAGTTGCAAAAGCTCTGGGATGCCGGTGTGCGGCGCTACCATTGCAACCTGGAAACCGCGCCATCGTATTTCCCTGAGGTATGCACAACACATACCACAGAGGAAAAAATCGCGACTATCAAAGCCGCGCAGGAAGTGGGCATGAAGATCTGTTCCGGCGGCATCATTGGCATGGGCGAAACCATGGCGCAGCGCATTGAACTGGCTGTGACGCTGCAACAACTGCGAGTGGATTCCATTCCGGTCAATCTGCTGATGCCCATTGCCGGAACACCGATGGCCAAAATGACGCTGCTGTCTGACGAAGAGATTCTGACCACGTTTGCCATGTTCTGCATTACCAACCCGACAGCGGAAATCCGGTTTGCCGCCGGGCGCGCGCGCATCAAAAATATTTTGGCCAAAGCATTACAGTGCGGTGTCAGTGCCTCCATGGTGGGGGATATGCTGACGACAGCCAATACCAAAGTCATTGATGATTTTGCATTGTTTGAGCAGATGGGTTATGACTACGCAACCAGACATTGAACAACTGCTGGCGTTTGACCGCCAGCACATCTGGCATCCGTACAGTCCGGCGGTGCCTGCACAGCCGTGCCATTTGGTGGAGTCGGCACGCGGGGTTTACATTCAACTGGCCAGCGGCGAAAAGCTGATTGACGGTGTTTCATCGTGGTGGGCTGTGATACATGGCTATAACCATCCGCATATCAACAAGGCGATTGTGGATCAGCTGCACAAGTTCAGCCATGTGATGTTTGCCGGGCTGACACACCAGGCAGCCATCTCGCTGACCCGCAATCTGCTGACGCTGGTGCCTGCAAACCTGCAACACGTGTTTTACAGCGATTCGGGGTCTGTTGCCGTTGAAATTGCAATGAAAATGGCATTGCAATACTGGCATGCGATGGGCCGGCCGCAAAAATGCACGTTTGCCACGGTACGCTCCGGCTACCATGGGGATACCTGGCATGCCATGTCGGTATGCGACCCGCAGGATGGCATGCACACCATGTTCAATAACCGCCTGACCATTCAGCATTTTGCCGATGAGCCGCATTGCCGTTTCGGCCAAGCATGGGATGCGCGGAACTTGGATTCGGTGGAGGCGCTGTTTGAGCAGCATGGTGCAGAGCTTGCCGCTTTTATCATTGAGCCGATTGTGCAGGGTGCCGGAGGGATGCGGTTTTATCATCCTGAGTATCTTAAGGCGCTGTCAGCGTTATGCAGCAGGTATGATGTGCTGCTGATTGCCGATGAGATTGCCACCGGGTTCGGCCGCACGGGCCGAATGTTTGCATGTGAATGGGCCGGTGTGCAGCCCGATATCATGACGGTGGGCAAGGGGCTCACCGGTGGTTATGTGCCAATGGCAGCCACCCTGGCATCGGCACAGGTGGGTGCGGTTATTTCACAAAATGCGCCCGGAATTTTTATCCATGGCCCGACCTTCATGGGCAACCCGATTGCCGCCGCCGCTGCCAATGCCAGTCTGGAGCTGATCATGGACAGCCCCATTGTGGAAAATGTGGCGCGCATTGAGGCACAACTGAAACAAGGGCTGATGCCAGCCAGAGACAACCCGGCCGTTGCTGATGTGCGTGTGCTGGGTGCCATTGGTGTGATCGAGATGAAAGAGGCGGTGGACCGTGAAAAACTGCAGGCACTGTTTATAGCCAACGGTGTCTGGGCGCGCCCGTTTGGCAAGCTGGTTTATCTGATGCCGGCGCTGATCATGGCGCAGGACGAACTGGAAAAGCTGATTCGTGGCGTGATGAAGGGTTTGTCAGCCTATGCGCCATGATATGCACCCTGATATGCGTCACGAACTGCAGAGGCTCAAAGAGCAGGGGCAGGCACGGGAACTGAAGTGCCTTGAGTCCAACGGTGCGCTGATTACGTACCAGGGGCGCGATTACCTCAACCTGTCATCCAATGATTATCTGGGTATTTCTGCGCGTACAGATTTTCAGAAAGAGTTCATTCAGTCGCTGAACCTGGATCATTTCTGGATGAGCGCATCATCTTCGCGCCTGCTGACAGGCAATCACCCATGCGCGGTGGAGCTGGAAGCGTATCTGGAAAGCCTTTATGGCAAAAGCTGCCTGTTATACAACTCAGGCTACCACGCCAACAGCGGCATTCTGCCGGCCATTACCGGCAAGAAGGACCTGATCCTGGCCGATAAACTGGTGCATGCAAGCATCATTGACGGCATGAGGCTGTGTGCATGTGAATGGCGCCGTTACCAGCACAATGATTACAGCCATCTGGAGCGCCTTTTGCAGCAGGCGCAGGGCAAGTACGAGCAGATTTACATTGTGACTGAAAGTGTTTTCAGCATGGACGGCGATATGGCCGATATTGCCGCACTGGTTGAGCTGAAAAAGCGCTATGGCGCCAGGCTCTATGTGGATGAGGCGCATGGTTTTGGTGTGTACGGTGCGCGCGGGCTGGGGTTGGTGGAAGCGCTTGGTTTGTTGGACCATGTGGACCTGCTCATGTGCACGCTGGGCAAGGCGGCGGCTTCCGAAGGCGCTTTTGTGGTGTGTGATGCAGAAGTCAGGGAGTGGCTGATCAACCACTCGCGCACGCTGATTTTTACCACGGCGACGCCGGCCATCAATCTGGCGTGGACGCATTTTGTCATTCGCAAAATTGTAGGCATGACACAAGAGCGTATGGCGTTGCAGGCCATGACAGAGCGCTTTCGCGCACAACTGGCCCGTTTTCAACTATTGGGCTGCTCTCCCATTGTGCCGATGCTGATGGGGGACAACGAGCCCTGCAACCGGTTAGCAGCGCAACTGCAGCATGCGGGAATCTGGGTCATGCCGATCCGCTATCCGACGGTACCTGCCGGACAGGCCCGTATCCGTTTTTCGCTGACGGCAGCGCTGAGCGATGAACAGGTTCAGAAAGCTTATGAAACTGTACTGGCACACACAGAACAATAATTCGCGTCTGGTCCTGGTTTTTAACGGCTGGGGTTTTGACGAGCGCATATTGAGTGCGGTGGATGCGTTGCCGGGTACGGATATTTTGCTGGTGTATGACTACACCACGATTGAGCCGCAGCAACTGGCGTGCGTGCAGCGCTATGCTCAGGTGGATCTGGTGGCGTGGTCGTTCGGGGTGTTTGCCGCCAACTGCTGTGCAGAAGTATTGCCCGTGCTTAACCAATGCATTGCAGTCAATGGAACGCTGCAACCGGTTGATGACCGGTATGGGATTCCCAGGCAGATTTTTCAGTCCACACTGCAAACGTATGATGAGCATAACCGCAAGCGTTTTCAGATGCGGCTGGCCGGGAGTGCCAGTGCATACAAAGCCATGCAGGAACAACTGCCGCAGCGCGATGTGCAGAACCAACTGGAAGAGCTGAAGGCGTTGGGGCAGTTTTTTCTTACGCCACCTGCGTGCCGGCTGAACTGGACCAAGGCCTTTGTTTCTAATGCGGACAAAATCTTTCCACCGGAAAACATGAAAGCCGCATGGGGGGATCTGGCATGTGTGCTGGACGGTGAACACCGTGTTGACTTTGCACGTATTTTGCATGAACTGTTATGAGCGCCATTCAACTGGTTAAATGTCAATTTGAGCGCAGCATGGCCACATACGATGCACATGCTCAGGCACAGAAGAAGATTGCATCCAAACTCGCAGAGATGGTGCACAGGACGCTGCCGGACAGGCCAAGGAGGGTGCTGGAGGTGGGTTGTGGCACGGGGCTGCTGACCCGGCAGTTGAATGCCGTTTACCGGCCGGATCAGTATTTTTTAAATGACATCAATGCCAAGGTCAAAGAGATTTTGCCCACGCTGATGCGCGATAGGCCCTATACATTCCTGTATGGAGATGCGCAGCAGATCTGTCTGCCAAATGAACTGGATCTGGTGGTTTCGGCATCGTCCTTGCAGTGGATCAGTGATCTGGCAGGCTTTTTAGCAAAAGTGAGACAGGTGCTGTCTAAAGGCGGGCACCTGTTTTTTTCTTCATTCGGGCCTTCTAATCTGAAAGAAATTGCAGCCATTGAACACCGGGGGCTGGACTACCATGGCCTGAATGAAGTCCGTGCCTTGTTGCAGGCGGATTTTGACGTGCTGTTTTGCTCGGAAGAGGAAATGGTGCTGCGGTTTGACGAGCCGCTGGCTGTATTGCGGCACTTGAAATATACCGGCGTGAACGGTGGATTTTCCAGCGTGTGGAGCCGCAGCAGGCTGCAAAGGTTTTGTGAGGCGTATCGGGCAGGCTTTGGCGATGCGCAGGGGGTTTCCCTGACTTACCACCCTACTTATTTTGCAGTGAGGGGACAATGAAACAAACGTATTTTGTGACCGGTATTGATACCGATATTGGCAAAAGCTATGTGACCGGGTTTGTTGCGAAGATGATGGCTGCCCAGGGGCAGAAGGTGGTGACCCAGAAGCTGATTCAGACGGGCAACCAGGGCGTTTCAGAAGACATTCAACTGCACCGGCGCATCATGGGGCTTGAATTGTTACCGGAAGATCTGGATGGCACCACATGCCCTGTGGTGTTGAGTTATCCGGCTTCGCCGCATCTGGCCGCAGAAATTGACCAAAGCCCAATTGATCTGGAAAAGGTAGTGCAGGCAACAGCCAGGCTGCATCAGCACTATGACGTGGTTCTGATTGAAGGGGCGGGTGGCATCATGGTGCCGCTGACTAAAGATGTGCTGACGATTGATTTCATTGCGCAGCATCAATTGCCCGTGATTATTGCGACAACACCCAGACTGGGCAGCATCAACCATACACTGCTCACGCTGGAGGCGTGCCGGGTGCGGGGTATTGCCGTGCATATGCTGGCGTATAACGAGTTCCGTGTGGATGACGAAGTTATCAACGAAGGAACGAGGGCGTTTTTGCAGCAGTATCTGGCACGATTTTTCAGTGGTGCGCAATGGATGGATGTGCCGCGCATAGAGGCCTAGCGGACAAAGAGACTGCGCATGGCCGATGCTGCCAGGGGCTGTGTGTACAAAGCCTGAGCGGGCTTGGGTTTATTGCTGTTTTTGCAATGGCATACAGGCCAGTGCAGGCATGTATCCGCTAGGGCGTACCGGATTTGTCCAGCCCGTGTTCCACCGCATAAACAGCAGCCTGTACACGGCTGTGCAGATCGAGCTTGCGCAGCAGATTTTGCACATGCACTTTGACAGTGCTTTCAGCCAGGTCCAGTTCACGCGCAATGACTTTGTTGCTGGCACCCTTGGCCAGCCATACCAGCATTTCGCGCTCGCGCGGGGTCAGGCTTTCCAGTTCCTTGTTTTGTGTTGAAGCCTGTGGTGAGCACAGTTGTGCCACGAGTTTGGTGGTCATTTCAGGCGAGAGCACGCTGTCGCCATCAACGGCTTTGCGAATGCTGTCGAGCAGGAAATTGGTGTTGATGTTTTTCAGCAGATAGCCTTTGGCACCCATGCGCATGCAGTCGCCCAGATCGGCCGCATCTTCGGATACGGTGAGCATCAAAACGGTCAGGTCAGGGCGGCCACTGAGTAGCTGGGGCAGCGCTTCACGCCCGTGCATGACCGGCATATCCAGATCCAGCAGCACCACGTCGGGTTGCAACTGCTCTGCCAGCTTGACGCCCTCCAGGCCGTCTGCCGCTTCCCCCACGACTTCAAAATCGCCCTGTTGTGTCAGTAAGAATTTAAGCCCGCTGCGAAAGAGGTTGTGGTCATCAATTAACAGGATGCGTATTTTGTTCTGGCTCATGGGGTACTCCTTTTGGCTCCTGAAATGGGAATGGTCAGCATGACACGGGTTCCTTTGCGGGCATGCGGTGATGATATGCTGACATTCCCGTTTGCGCGCGCGGCTCTTTCGTGCATGATGCCCATGCCCACGTGGCGATCCTTCTTCGATAGCAGGGTCTGGGCGTCAAACCCGACGCCATCGTCGTCAATGGTCATGACAAAGTCGTCATTGTTGCAGATGTCTACCCTGACGTGCTGGGCCTGGGCATGTTTGCGTACATTGGACAAGGCTTCCTGCAAAATAAAGACGGCCTGCAACTGCTGCTCTATGTTGAGCTGGGACTCACTGTCTGAAATATGCAGGTCAACCGGTATATTGACCTGTTTTTGAAACCGGTTGATGACGGATTGTACGGCCTGCGGGAAGTCTTCCTGATTGATACGGGTTCTGAAATTGAGCAGCAGTTCCCGCACGTCGTCATAGGATTCCTGTACCCCTTCCTGAATGAATTTGAGGTTTTCAAGCGCCTGTTCACGGTTGTGTTCGCGCAATGCATTTTCGAGCATCTGCACCTGCATGTTCAAAAATGAAAGCGATTGCGCGATGCTGTCGTGCAGGCCTTGTGCCATCAGGTTGCGTTCTTCCACAATGCCGAGCTGTTTTTCCAGTAATGCCCAGCGCTGGTTTTCAATGGAGACGCCAAGTTGGTTGGTGAGTGTTTCAATCAGCCGGATATCCTGTTCGGTCAGGTGGTGGTCGTGTTCAAAATACAGCGTCAGAATGCCGATGTCTTTGAGGTTGTGCCGTATATAGAAAATAACGCTGTGGTCAAAAGGCAGCAGGCCGGCATCACGGAACTGCGGGTCATTGGGGTCAATGTGCTGGATGATGATGTTGGACTGGTGCGCGCTGATGCCGCCCAGTATTTTTTCTGACGGCGCTGCTGTTTCGCTGTTGACCAGTGATTCAGGCAGGCCAATGCTGCTGATGTAGTCCAGCTGTTTTTTACCTTTTTCCAGAATCCGGATGCTGCCGGCTTTGGCCTGGCAGATGTCCATGATGTATTTCAGAAAGCCCTTGGCCATGTTTTCCTGCGTTTGTGATTCGTGCAGGAAAGCGGTAATTTCATAAAGCAACTGCAGCTCGTGGTTTTTTTCTTCCAGTGCCAGTGTTTTTTCTTTGACCTTGAGTTCCAGGTTGTCATACAGGTCGCTCAGGTTGGCGGCCATCTGGTTAAACCCGTCGGATACCTCGCCGAATTCGTCATGGCTGATCGGGATGACCCGTGCTGCCAGATCGCCATGGCTGATTTTCTGGATGCCGGTTTTCAGAATGTCCAGCGGGCGGATGACAAGCCGCCCCAGGAAAAAGATGGCGACAAATGCCGAAAAGATCACCATACCAATCAGAATGAACTGAAACAAACGCAGCAGCCGGATGTTTTTGGTGTTCTGGATTTCAATGGCTTTGACCAGTGCATCAATCTGGGTGATGAAGTCTTGTGTTCTGTGCAACAGGGTCAGGCTCAGGTCCCCTGTATTGGCCGCCTTTAAAAACTGTTCAATAATCTGGCGCGAGGTCAGGCGGATATCTTGCAGCCGCTGGTGAATTTCTCCGTTTTCGGGGTTTAGCCAGCTTTGGGTGTTGATGCGCTCCAGTCGATCCACCACGGTCTCAAAATCGGTCTGTTCCCGGAAGATGTCCTGCTGCTGTCCGACCTGGCTGGCAAGCGCGGCCATGTGGTACATGCGCTTGCGCAGGCTGCCGGCGTCATTGATGGCAACACCGCCATTTTCCAGCTCCCATGACAGGTTCAGTGTCAGCCCGGTAAACGATACGGCACCAATCAGCCAGATGATGATGGATACCAGCAGTTTGGTCGAAAGGCTGTACAGCGGTTTTTTCATCACAGGGGCCGTTTGTTCTGTCGTCTGTATCAGGGGATATGTCTATGCAGGCTGCCGTAGCGCCCGGCAGGATATGTACGCATTTTATCTCTTAAGCATAGCGGTTTGGTAAATGGTTTGTACTAAGCCAGAGTGATTAGAACATCTTACACCGGATGCCAGTGCATTTACTCCCCTTCTGGCCGATAGGTTATTGCAGCGCACAGGCGTATGCTCATCGCATAACTCATTTGTGCAAAAGGTGTGCTTTATGAAAAGTGCTGATTTCAAGGCTTATAGTGTTCTGGCATCCAGTACGCTGGCCTTTACCGTGTGTTTCATGGTATGGATGGTTTTTGCGGTATTGGGGTTGCCAATTAAGCAGCATCTGGGGCTTTCTGAAACCGAATTCGGGATTCTGGCCGCTACACCCGTGCTTTCCGGGTCATTGATCCGCGTGCCACTGGGTATCTGGACCGACCGGTACGGTGGTCGCATCGTGTTCTTTATCCTGATGCTGTTGTGCGTGCCCGCCGTATTCCTGATTCAGTATGCAACGCAGTTCTGGCAGTTCCTGCTGATTGGTCTGTGGGTCGGGCTGGTTGGCGGTTCTTTTTCTGTGGGTACACCTTATGTGGCGCGCTGGTTCCCTGCGCAAAGGCAGGGGCTGGCGATGGGCGTGTTTGGCGCTGGCAACTGCGGTGCTGCGGTCAATAAACTGTTGGCCCCGGCAATCATTGCTGCGCTGGGCTGGCAGATGCTGCCAACGGTTTACGCCGTGGTGCTGCTGGTAACGGCGGTTTTGTTCTGGCTGTTCACCTACAGCGATCCGAAGCACCTGGTGCCTTCGACGGTCAAATTTTCTGATCAGGTCAAACTGATGAAAGACATTGCCGTGCTGCGCTACAGCCAGTATTACTCGGTGGTGTTTGGCGGCTATGTGGGGCTGTCCTTATGGATGGTGCACTACTACCAGGACCAGTACAGCCTGAGCCTGTCTACCGCAGCATTTCTTGCGGCTTGCTTTTCGATGCCGGGTGGGCTGCTGCGTGCGGTTGGAGGCTGGTTTTCTGACTCGTTTGGTGCGCGCCGCGTGACGGAATGGGTGTTCTGGATTTGTGCGGCGATTTTCCTGCTGCTGAGTATTCCGCAGGAAAAAATTGGCATGTCGGTCACGATGTTCACGGTGCTGCTGTTTGTGGCCGGTGTGGCAATGGCAGTAGGCAAGGCCTCTGTATTTAAGTTTGTTTCGGACCAGTTCCCGAAAGACATCGGTACGGTATCCGGTGTGGTCGGGCTGGCCGGCGGTTTGGGTGGTTTCTTGCTGCCGATCATGTTCGGTTTTCTGGCCGATATGACAGGTATCCGTTCCAGCAGTTTTGCGCTGCTGTTCGGTACGGTAGCAGTGAGTCTGGTGTGGATGTATATGTCTGAAAGAAAAGATTTTGTGAGGGGACAAGCATGGCAAAATTGATTACTGGTTGGGATCCGGAAGATGCACGGCAGTGGGCCAGTGGCGGGCGTGCCATTGCCCGGCGTAACCTGTGGATTTCTGTTCCTGCGCTGTTGTTGGCGTTTGCGATCTGGCAGGTGTGGAGTGTGGTGGTGGTGAAGCTGCCCAGCGTGGGTTTTGAGTTCACTAAAAACCAGTTGTTCTGGTTGGCCGCACTGCCGGCATTGTCCGGCGCCACGCTGCGTATTTTCTATTCGTTTGCGGTGCCAATTTTCGGTGGCCGGCGCTGGACAGCGGTTTCAACGGCGAGCCTGCTGATTCCGGCGGTTGGTCTGGGTATTTGTGTGCAGAATCCGCAGACCAGTTACGGCGTTCTGCTGCTGCTGGCACTGTTGTGCGGGTTTGGCGGCGCCAATTTCAGTTCTTCCATGTCCAATATCAGTTTCTTTTTCCCGAAGGCAGAAAAAGGCAACGCGATGGGGATCAATGCCGGGCTGGGCAACCTGGGGGTATCGGTGGTGCAGTTTGTAGTGCCGCTGGTGATTACCGCCGGGGTTTTCGGCGCACTGGGTGGTGAGCCGCAGCACATGGCAAGCAATGGCGGCAGTACGCCGATCTGGTTGCAGAATGCCGGGTTTATCTGGGTGCCGTTCATTGCGGTATCGGCCATTGCGGCATGGTTTGGCATGAACGATATTGCGTCTGCCAAGGCATCGTTCAAAGAGCAGGCGGTGATTTTCAAGCGCAAGCACAACTGGCTGATGTGCTGGCTGTACATTGGTACTTTCGGTTCGTTCATTGGTTTTTCGGCGGCATTTCCGCTGCTGACCAAAGGCGAGTTTCCAACGGTTGACCCGACCCAGTATGCCTTCCTGGGGCCGCTGGTGGGGGCACTGGCGCGTGTGGCCGGTGGCTGGGTGTCTGACCGGGTGCCGGCCAGCAAGGTGACGCAGTACAGCTTCATCATCATGATTTTGGCGGTGGTCGGTGTGATCCTGTGCCTGCCGAATAATGGTCAAGGCGGCAGTTTCATCGGTTTCTTTGTGTGCTTCATGCTGTTGTTTGCCTTTACCGGCGTAGGCAATGCATCAACGTTTGCACAGGCACCGCGTATTTTTTCCACGCTGTTCAGCCGCCGCTCCAAAAACATGGACCCTGCGTTGCAGCACAAGGCCCAGGCCGAAGCCACGCGCGAATCTGCCGCAGTGGTGGGTTTCATGGGCGCTATCGGTGCCTATGGCGGGTTCTTTATCCCGAAAAGCTTTGGTTCTTCCATTGATGCCACCGGCAGCCCGATGCTGGCATTGATCGGCTTTATTGTGTTTTATGTCACCTGTGTAGCGATCAACTGGTGGTTTTATGCGCGTAAAAATGCCGAGGTGTCATGCTGAGGCTGATGAAGTAAGGTGCGTGCAGAAGTAGCCGGGCTACTCCTTTTGGGGGAGAAAGTTTAGCTCTTTTGCACGCCGGACATGCTGCGTTAGGCGAATCGTTTTTTGAGCGCAGTTTAAAGACAATGTAATTATGAAATACCCACAGATGCAATACAACCTACGGAGCGCTGTATGAGTCACATTTTAGACAGGCTGAATTTCTTCAATAAAACAAGAAGCACTTTTTCCGATGGGCACGGCGCTGTTGTAAAGGAAGACCGTCAATGGGAAAACGGCTACCGGCAAAGATGGCAGCATGACAAGATTGTGCGTTCCACCCATGGGGTGAACTGCACCGGCTCATGCAGTTGGAAAGTGTATGTGAAAAACGGGTTGATCACCTGGGAAACGCAGCAGACCGATTATCCGGTAACGCGCCCCGATCTGCCCAACCACGAGCCGCGCGGTTGCCCGCGTGGCGCATCGTACAGCTGGTATGTGTATTCGGCGCAGCGTGTGAAGTACCCGATGTTGCGCGGGCATCTGGCCCGCATGTGGCGTGAGGCGCGCAAAACGATGTCGCCGCTGGAAGCCTGGGCCTATATTTCTCAGGATGAGAAAAGAGCCAAATCCTATAAAAGCAAGCGCGGTCTGGGCGGTTTTGTGCGTTCCAACTGGGACGAGGCCAATGAAATTGTAGCAGCGGCCAACGCGTTTACCGTGAAGAATTACGGGCCGGACCGGGTGATTGGTTTTTCACCGATTCCGGCAATGTCGATGGTCAGCTACGCATCAGGGGCGCGTTACCTGTCGTTGATCGGTGGCGTGCCGCTGTCATTTTATGACTGGTACTGCGATCTGCCGCCGGCCAGTCCGCAGATCTGGGGCGAGCAGACCGACGTGGCCGAATCAGCCGACTGGTATAACTCGACCTATCTGATGGTGTGGGGCTCCAACATCCCGATGACGCGTACGCCTGATGCGCACTTTTATACCGAGGTGCGCTACAAGGGTACCAAGACGGTAGCAGTGTCATCCGACTTTGGTGAAATGGCCAAGTTCAGCGATATCTGGATGGCGCCCAAGCAGGGCACCGATGCGGCCATGGCGATGGCGATGGGGCATGTGATCATGAAGGAATTCCATCTGGAAAATCCGTCGGATTACTTTACCGATTATTGCCGCCGCTTGACAGACATGCCTTTCCTGGTGGTACTGACTCAGGAGAATGGCCGTTTGCTGCCGGGTTACTTCCTGCGCGCCAGCCAGCTGGATGGCAACTGTAACGAAGAAAACAATCCGGAATGGAAAACACTGGTGCTGGATGAAAGCACCGGCGACATTGTGGCACCCAAGGGCTCTATCGGCTTTCGCTGGGGGCAGTCCGGCAAATGGAACCTCAAGCATGAGGACGGCAGCGGTAAAGAGATCAAGGCACGCCTGAGCCTGCTGGGTTCACATGATGAAGTGGCGCCAGTGGCATTTGACTACTTTGGCGGTAAAGATGCCAATGATGTATTGCTGCGCAATGTACCGGCGAAAAAGATACGGCTGGCAGATGGTCAAGAGGTTTTAGTGACAACGGTGTACGACCTTTCTGCGGCCAACTATGGTATTGACCGGGGGCTGGGTGGCGCCAATGTGGCAAGCGACTATATGCAGGATGTGCCTTATACCCCGGCCTGGCAGGAAAAGCACACCGGTGTGAAGCCTGAGCTGGTGATCCAGGTGGCGCGTGAATTTGCACAGAATGCGCACCAGACGCACGGAAAGAGCATGGTGATTGTGGGGGCCGGGCTGAACCACTGGTACCACATGGACATGACGTACCGCGGCATTATCAACATGCTGATGATGTGCGGTTGTGTGGGGCAGAGTGGCGGCGGCTGGGCGCACTATGTGGGGCAGGAGAAACTGCGTCCGCAGACCGGCTGGACGCCGCTGACGTTCTCGCTGGACTGGCAGCGCCCGGCCCGGCAGATGAACGGGACATCGTTCTTTTATGCGCACACCAGCCAGTGGCGCCATGAAAAGCTGGGGGTGGATGAGATTGCCGCACCGACCTATGGCAACCAGGTGATGCAGATGTCGATGATCGACTACAACGCCAAGTCTGAACGCATGGGCTGGCTGCCTTCTGCGCCACAGCTTTCAAGCAATCCGCTGGACGTGACGCGTGAGGCAGAGGCTGCCGGCAAAGACCCGATTCAGTATGCGGTGGAAGGTTTGAAAAACGGCTCGCTGGATATGGCATGTAATGATCCGGATAATCCGAAAAATTTCCCGCGCAATCTGTTCGTGTGGCGCTCCAATATTCTGGGCTCATCCGGCAAAGGGCATGAGTACTTTCTGAAGTATCTGTTGGGTACACAGAATGCGGTGATGAGCGAAGAAGAGGAATGCATTAAGCCCAAAGAGATCACGGTACGCCCTGCCGCTGAAGGCAAGCTTGATCTGCTGGTGGTGCTGGATTTCCGCATGTCAACCACCTGCCTGTATGCTGACGTGGTGCTGCCGACAGCGACCTGGTATGAAAAGGATGACCTGAACACATCGGATATGCATCCGTTCATTCACCCGCTGAGCGAAGCGGTGCAGCCGCTGTGGGAGAGCAAGACCGACTGGGAAATTTACAAAGGTATTGCCAAGAAGTTTTCCGAGTTGAGCAAAGACTACCTGGGTATGCAGAAGGATCTGGTGCTGACACCGCTGATGCACGATACTGCCCAGGAGCTGGGGCAGGCGTTTGACGCCAAAGACTGGAAGAAGGGCGAATGTGACCCGATTCCGGGTAAAACGATGCCGGCCATGACGGTAGTGGAGCGTGACTATGGCGCTATTTATGACAAGTTCACATCCATCGGCCCGCTGCTGGAAAAAGTGGGCAATGGCGGCAAAGGCATTAACTGGAAGACAGAGCACGAGGTTGAACTGCTGCGCAAGATCAACAATGTGGTGACCAAGGGTGCGGGCAAGGGGCAGCCTAAGCTGGATACCGCCATCAACGCGGCAGAAATGATTTTGACGCTGGCGCCGGAAACCAACGGGCATGTCTCAGTGAAGGCCTGGGAAGCATTGTCGAAAAATACCGGTATTGACCATACACACCTGGCCAAGCCGCGTGAGCATGACCGCATCACGTTCAGAGATGTGCAGGCACAGCCGCGCAAGATCATTTCGTCACCGACCTGGTCAGGGCTGGAGAGCGAAGAGGTGAGCTACAACGCCGGTTATACCAATGTGCATGAGCTGATTCCCTGGCGCACGATTACCGGCCGCCAGCAGTTCTATCAGGACCACCAGTGGATGCGCATGTTTGGCGAAGGGCTGTGTGTGTATAAGCCGGCGGTGGATTTGAAGACCACCGAGAAGGTGCTGGGCAAGCATGGCAACGGAAACCCTGAAATTGTGCTGAACTTCATCACGCCGCACCAGAAGTGGGGTATTCACAGCACGTACTCGGACAACCTGCGCATGCTCACGCTGTCACGCGGCGGCCCGCATGTGTGGGTGTCGGAAGTGGATGCGAAAAAAGCTGGCCTGGTGGATAACGACTGGGTCGAGGTGTTCAACGCCAACGGTACGCTGACTGCACGTGTGGTGGTGAGCCAGCGGGTGCCGGAGACGATGATTTTGATGTACCACGCACAGGAAAAAATTGTCAATGTGCCGGGTGCCGAAGTGTCAGGCAAGCGCGGCGGTATTCATAACTCGGTCACACGCGCCGTGCTCAAGCCTACGCACATGATCGGCGGTTATGCGCAACTGGCCTATGGCTTCAACTATTACGGCACGGTGGGCTCCAACCGCGACGAGTTTGTGGTGGTGCGCAAGATGAAAAAAGTGGACTGGATGGAAGAAGAAGCACAGGGCGCTGTTGCTGCCGAGTGAGTTTGACCCGAACACGATGACGACAAGGATGAGAAAATGAAAATCAGAGCACAAATCGGCATGGTCCTGAATCTGGACAAGTGTATCGGTTGCCATACCTGCTCGGTAACCTGCAAAAACGTCTGGACCAGTCGCGATGGTGTGGAGTACGCCTGGTTTAACAACGTGGAGAGCAAGCCTGGCGTGGGCTACCCGAAGGAATGGGAAAACCAGGACAAATACCAGGGCGGCTGGGTACGGCAAAACAATGGCAAGCTCAAGCCGCGCCAGGGCGGCAAGGTGAAGCTGCTGGCCAATATTTTTGCCAACCCGAACCTGCCGCAGATTGACGAGTATTACGAGCCGTTCACTTACGACTATGAGCGCTTGCAGAATGCGCCGGAGGTGAAGACGCCGCCGACAGCGCGCCCGGTGTCGGTGCTGACCGGCAAGAAGATGGAGAAGATTGAGTGGGGCCCGAACTGGGAAGACGACCTGGGCGGTGAATTTTCCAAGCGCTCCAAGGATGCCTTGTTTGAAGGCATCCAGAAGGAGATGCATGCGGCGTTTGAAAATACATTCCTGATGTATCTGCCCCGCCTGTGTGAGCATTGCCTGAATCCGGCCTGTGTGGCAAGTTGCCCGGCGGGTTCGATCTACAAGCGCGAGGAAGACGGCATTGTGCTGATTGATCAGGACAAATGCCGTGGCTGGCGTATGTGTATTTCGGGCTGCCCGTACAAGAAGATTTATTACAACTGGACCACCGGCAAATCGGAAAAATGTATTTTCTGCTACCCGCGTATTGAGGGCGGCCAGCCTACCGTGTGTTCTGAGACTTGTGTGGGGCGTATCCGTTACCTGGGCGTGCTGCTGTATGACGCCGACAAGATTGAAACGGCTGCCGCAACGGAAGATACCCAGGACTTGTACCAGTCACAACTGGATGTGTTCCTGGACCCGAATGACCCCGAAGTGCAGGCTGAAGCATTGAAGCAGGGTATTGCGCAGAGTTGGATTAACGCGGCATGCAAGTCGCCGGTGTACAAGATGGCAATGGAGTGGAAGGTGGCGTTTCCGCTGCATCCTGAATACCGCACGCTGCCGATGGTGTGGTACATTCCGCCGCTGTCGCCGATCCAGTCTGTGATTGAAAGCGGGCTGGTGGGTGAGAAGGGCATTATTCCGGATGTGAAAGACCTGCGTATTCCGGTGCGCTACCTGGCCAACCTGCTGACCTCCGGCAAGGAAGAGCCGATTGTGAAAGCGCTGGAAACGATGATTGCCATGCGCCGTTACATGCGCTCCAAGTCGGTTGAGAAGGTGGCGGATGTTAGCGCGCTCAGCGGCACGCATCTGCAGGCCGAGCAGGTGGAGGAAATGTACCGGATCATGGCGCTGGCCGCGTATGACGACCGTTTTGTGATTCCCTCCTCACATAAAGAGCTGGTGGAGAACACGTTTGAAGACAAAGCCTCGTGCGGCTTCAGCTTTGGCAACGGCTGCTCTGACGGCTATAACAAGGACAGTCTGTTTGGTCAGAAAAAAGCGTCGCCGATTGTGTTTTACGGTTCGCGTAAAGACCGGCAGGACAACATTGAAAAGGATAAAAGATGAACGAGACCACAGGCATCTACAAAATTCTTTCAGTGCTGCTTTCGTATCCGCAGCAGGATTTGCTGGATGGCATTGAAGATATCCGCAATGAGCTTAAAAAGCTGTCATTGGGCAATACTTCGCTGAACGTGCTGTTGCACCATTTACAGCGTACAGACCTGATTGAGTTGCAGGAAGGGTATGTGCTGACGTTTGACCGCACGCCGTCGCATTCGCTGCATCTGTTTGAGCACCTGCACGGGGAAGACCGCTCGCGCGGGCAGGCCATGGTGGATTTGTTGCAGGAGTATCAGCAGGGAGGTTTTGAGCCGGCCGGCAATGAGCTGCCTGATTATCTGCCGTTGTTTCTGGAGTTTTTATCGATGTGCTCACTGGACAAAGCGCGTGAGCTGTTAGGAGATGCAATTCATGTGGTGGCGCATATCGGACACAAGCTGGCACAGGCGCAATCGCCATATGCGGGGATTTTCACATTATTGCAGGACCTGTGTCCGGTTCAGGCGCAGCCGTTGCGTGTGACGCCGGTGCGCGATATGGATGAGGCGCTGGAGAAGTTCGGTCCGAGTACGGAAGGCATGGAGCTGTTGCTGGGCAGCGCCAGTGCAGTTCAACCCGTTCACTTTTATGCCAAGGCGCCCGCCGGCGCAGGTCTGAAAGGATAAACAATGAGTTATCTTAATCAATTTGTATTCGGCATTTACCCTTACATTGCCGGCGCGGTTTTTCTGCTGGGTTGTATTGTGCGGTTTGAGCGCGAGCAGTACACCTGGAAAACCGATTCGAGCCAGTTGCTGCACCGCGGCAACCTGAGGGTAGCCAACGTGTTGTTCCACCTGGGCATTATCGGGCTGTTTTTCACCCACCTGGTCGGGTTGCTGACACCGATTGCGGTGTGGGAGGCGCTGGGCATCAGCCACCAGTTCAAGCAGATGCTGGCGATGGTGGGCGGTGGTGTTCTCGGTTCGATCACGCTGATTGGCCTGATCATGCTGCTGTACCGGCGTTTTTCCTCTGACCGGCTGTCGGTGAACAGTACCTGGCGTGACAAGCTGGTGCTGATCTGGATTTTGCTGACGCTGCTGCTGGGGCTGTCGACGATTTTTGTATCGGCCAAGCATACCGACGGGCATGAAATGGTGCGCCTGATGACCTGGGCGCAGCACATTGTGACGTTCCGTGGAGACGCTGCCAGCTATGTGGCTGATGCGTCCATCATGTTCAAACTGCACCTGTTCATGGGGATGAGCCTGTTTCTGATTTTCCCGTTTACCCGTTTGGTGCATATCTGGAGCGGGTTTGGTACGGTGGGTTATCTGGTTCGTCCATGGCAACTGGTACGGCCCAGAAAGTAACCGATTGATTGATAGCTTGCAACAAGCTCCCTTCATTGGCGCGGCGTTTGAAAGAAGCCGCGCCTTTTTTATGCAAAAGTCAAAGGGGTTAGCGGCTGACAGCGTCAACCTTTACCCGTACCGGCTGCGGGTCGGTGCCATCGAGCTTGACGCCGATATGTTCGGTGTTGATGTAAAGCAACTGGCCCTGCTGCTCAATGCGGGCGCTGATGCTGTAGGTGTGGTTGGCCTGCACCTGGGTCGGGTCATAGGTCAGGGTGAAAGAGATGGGCACCTGCTTGCCGGCGGTGTTGATTTCCTGCCGGGACAGCACTTTGGCCGGGGCATCTGCCAGCGAGACATCGTTCAGCGAAACGGTCAGTTGCGCATCGGCCGGGAGTGCTATGCGGTTCAGGTAAAACACTTCGCCCTGAATCAAGGCTTGCTGGGGTGCAAGGGTGGAAGTGCTGCCACTGCCGGCGCAGCCGGCGGCAACCATGGCAACAGCGCCTGCGCATAACAGCAGGCCCAGACGTTTGAGTGTATGTGAATGGATCATGGTTTTTTCTCTTTCTGGTCAATAGGAGTGGGAAAATAATACTGGATATACCGGATGCCGGCAGGGGCAGTGGTGTAAAGAAACGGCAACAAAGCGGTTTTTGTGAAAACAAAAGAGGGGAAAAGGCCAAAATCACCGTTTGCTGATGACATGAGTGAGAAACGAGGGGGTATGAGATGAATGGTTACCCTTTTCACAGGGTATTTGTTATGATGGAGCTTACCTGATGAAGAGGTCTTCCGGCGTGGTTGCAGACTACAGACCGTGCTGGTTGTCAAACAGGATTGATTGGAAATGACACAGACAAATACTTTGTATGAAATTCACGTGCACGGTGATGTACCGGTGCGGCGGGATATCATGCCAGAGCAGATTGAGCAGGCGTTGCAGCCTTTATGGCGTTTTGCCGGCGCATCGTCGCTGAACGAAGCCGCAGGCAGCCTTTTTCCTGAGGAGCCGGGCGTGACGTTCGACCTCAGTGATTATGTGTTGCGCATGTGCTGGACGGTGGAGGGTGACGATTCTTTTGACCAGGCTGCTGAGGAGCTGTGTCGCAGCCTCAATGAAATTGCGCGCGAAGGCGCCCCTATTGAAGTGAGTTATTTTGATGCCGATGATGATAATGCGGAAGATGAATATCACTTGCTGTTTGTCGGGCCAAACCCGCAGGCGATCCTGAAAGCCCAGCGTGATTTGCTGGTGGAGGATGTGATCGGGGCGATGGAGCGGCATTTTGACGCGGCAGAGCTTGGCGGCGTTGTCGCGGAAATTGACCGCCTGTTCAGCCAGCGTGCACAGCAGATGGAGAGTTCGCTTTTCCCGGTCAATACCATGTGGTCTGAAATTGCTTTGGGCGGCCTGCACGATGCGGGGAAAAGACGGCTGCACTGACGGTGTGTTTGTCGGCTTTGATGATAAGTGTGCGTCGTCATGGCGCTTGTTTTTTTGACCAGAAGGGCAGGAGCTTTGCTGCGGGGTAACCTCCGCATGTTATGTGCCTGTGACGCCGAAGACGCATGAAAAATTTCATCCAAAACGCGTTGAATCCGGGGGTTAAAGTCCGCGAGGTGCTGGGCTGGGCGATGTATGACTTCGCCAACTCGGGTTATACGCTGGTGGTGCTCACGGCCATTTATGCGCCGTTTTTTACCGGCGTGATTGTGGGCAACGACAAACCCTGGGGGGCAACCGCCTGGTCATGGGCGCTGGCGGTGTCGTATCTGATCGTCATGCTCACAGCCACCACACTGGGGCAATGGGCAGACCGGCATGGCGCCAAGCGCAGGCTGTTGATGTTTACCACAGCCGGTTGTGTTGTTACCACGGCGCTGCTGGGCTGGACTGGTGCTGGCGCAGTGGCGCTGGCCATTGGGATGATCATTCTGTCCAACACGTTTTATTCATGGGGCGAAGGGTTCATTGCGGCCTTTTTGCCTGAGCTGGCCAAACGCGAAAAACTGGGAACCATTTCGGGTTTGGGCTGGGGCATTGGTTACCTGGGCGGCATGCTGACGCTGGGTGTTTGCCTGGCGTATATTCTGTGGGCGATGAAGCAGGGTAAAACCGAGGCTGAGTATACGCCGGTGACGATGTGGATTACCGCGGGCATTTATGGGGCGTGCGCCTGTGTGACGTTTGCGTTACTCAAAGAGCGTGCCAAGCCACGCCAGGCACTGCTGCGCAAAGCATCGGTGTGGGCAGAAATAGGGTTGTCTATCCAATCAGTCCGGGCGTTTCCTGACCTGCGGCAGATTTTGCTGAGCACCGTGTTTTACCAGGGCGGGGTTGCCGTGGTGATTGCGCTGGCAGCCATTTACGCGCAGGATGTTGTGCACATGACGCAGCAGGAAATCATCCTGATGATGTTTTTGCTGAACATTGCTGCGGCTGGTGGTGCGTTCATGCTGGGCTTTTTGCAGGACTGGCTGGGCCATAAACTGATGCTGATTGTGGTGCTGCTGGTGTGGGCGATTACCTGTGTTGGTGTATCGATGTGTCATACCAAAGGTGAATTCTGGCTGGCGGCAACCATGGCCGGTTTGTGCATGGGGTCGAGCCAATCCATCGGGCGTGCCATGGTGGGGCTGTTTGCGCCGGAAAAACGGCTGGCAGAGTTTTTCGGGCTGTGGTCGCTGTCGACCCGGCTGGCCTCTATCATCGGGCTGGTCTTGTTTGGCCTGCTGAACTGGATGTTTGGCGCCCGTGTGGGCGTAGGGCTGATTTCCATGCTGTTTGTGGCCGGTATTGTGATGGTGTTGCCGCTGGATGTGCAGCGCGGTATCTGGCTGGCCGAGTTGCAGGATGGATCGGCCGGGGATGAAGAAAAGCCCTGAACGGCAGGGCACAAGCATAGTGTTGTGGGTTGTTCTATAGAAAGGGTACGCAATGAGAAAATCTGTAACGGCTCCGGGGATTGTGGCCACAGGGCCTTATGCGCACGCGGTGGAAAGTGAAGGGCTGCTCTTTTTATCGGGGCAAACGCCGATAGACCCGGCTACCGGCAAACTGATTCAGGGCGGTGTTGCCGAGCAGACGCAACTGTGTTTTGACAACCTGAAGAGTGTTCTGCAGGCAGCAGGGCTGACATTGGACGATGTGCAGAAGGTCAATGTGTACCTGCTGGATATGGGCAATTTTGCGGTGATGAATGCCGTGTATGAAAAGAACTTTTCACAGCCCTACCCGGCCAGAACCACGGTTCAGGTTGGTGGCCTGCCGCTGGGGGCGGAGGTTGAAATAGAGATGGTTGCGCGCAGGCCGAAAGCCTGACCTGTGTGTTGAGCTACCACGGCTATTTGCCAGTAACATGATGCTCAAACGGCAGGCATCAAGTCTGGTGTGTCGGCTGGCGCATGTGCCCTGATTCTAAGAAGACCATGTATGCACCTGGGCGGGGGTGCCCGGTAGCCAGCGGGTTAATGCCTGGCTCAGCAGTGCAGGGGTTTCATTGGTCCATACGTGAAGTGAGGGCGTTTCGCTAGTTGTCTCGCTGATGGTCGGAGGCGCGGCGGTGCCATTGCCGGCAGAGAACACGGTTTGCGCATGGCGGGCAACGGCAGCGCCGGTATCCAGAATTTGTATTCCAGGCAAAGCCTGCGCAATGCGTTCCCTGATCAATGGGTAATGGGTGCAGCCCAGTACCACCACATCCGGTGATAAAGCTTTTAACTGTGCCGCGTAGCGTTCAACCAGCGTTTCTATCAGTTCGGTGCGGTGGTGTTCAATGGCTTCGGCCAGGCCATCGCACGGGCAGGGGAAAAGTTGCAGCGGAATGTGCGTGCTGTCGTGAATGCGTCGTATCAGCGTCTGGTATTTGGCGCTGTTCAGCGTACCGGCTGTAGCCATGATGCCGATGCGGCCGGTTTGGCTGAGCTGCGCCGCAGGTTTGATGCCGGGCTCCACCCCGACTATGGGCCAGCTGTCACCATATTCATTTCTCAGGGTGGTGCAGGCGGCTGCCGTAGCGGTGTTGCAGGCAATGACCAGGCCGCAGGTGTGCTGGACATCATGCATCCAGCGGGCGATGGTGCGCGAGCGTTCGATCACGTAGGCGTCGCCGCGTTCTCCATAGGGGGCGTAAGCAGTATCGGCCAGGTAGACGAACCGGCGCTGGGGAATGGCCTGCAGCAGCGCGCGCAGAATGCTCAAGCCGCCGATGCCGGAATCGAACACGCCGATAGGCGGCAGGGTATCCGGATTGGGGCAGGGTACAGCAGTGCTGGAAGTGCTGTTGGTGGCGGGTTGCTGCTGGATAAAAAGTGGATCAGTCGACTGCATGGTGCATGTGCCGGAACAAAACAGGCCATGTGCAGATTATCCGCGCATTTGACAGTCTGTATGAGGGAGCGTTAAAAAAATAATGCCAGCAGTGTTTGCTATTTGCTTGGAGTCAAACAGCAGCACTGCTGGCGCAAGACCGGTTTTCGATCAGTTTCAGGCGGTGGCTACCGGGATTTTGCCGATTTTGGCTTGCCACTCGCGCGGGCCGGTAATGTGGGCCGAGGTGCCGGAGCTGTCAACTGCGACAGTGACCGGCATGTCCTGCACATCAAACTCGTAGATGGCTTCCATGCCCAGGTCGGCAAAGCCAACCACTTTGGCAGCCTTGATGGCTTTGGATACCAGATAAGCGGCCCCGCCTACGGCCATCAGGTAGGCACTCTTGTGCTTTTTGATCGCTTCAATGGCGGTTGGGCCGCGCTCGGCCTTGCCGATCATGGCAATCAAGCCGGTCTGGCTGAGCATCGTTTCGGTGAATTTGTCCATGCGGGTGGAGGTGGTGGGGCCTGCCGGGCCGACCACTTCGTCGCGTACCGGGTCTACCGGCCCGACGTAGTAGATGACCCGGTTGGTAAAGTCTACCGGCAGTTTTTCGCCTTTGGCAAGCATGTCCTGAATGTGTTTGTGCGCAGCGTCACGGCCGGTGAGCATTTTGCCGTTCAGCAGCAGGGTGTCTCCAGGCTTCCAACTGGCGACTTCTTCGGGTGTGAGTTTGTTCAGGTCAACGCGCTTGCTTTTCTGGGTATCGGGTTTCCAGTGCACATTGGGCCACAGGTCCAGACTGGGTGGGGTCAGGTAGACCGGGCCGGAGCCGTCCAGCGTCAGGTGGGCGTGGCGGGTGGCTGCGCAGTTGGGAATCATCGCCACGGGTTTGGATGCCGCATGGGTCGGGTAGGTTTTGATTTTGATATCGAGCACTGTGGTCAGCCCGCCCAGGCCCTGTGCGCCAATGCCCAGTGCATTGACTTTTTCGTACAGTTCAACGCGCAGTTCTTCAAGTTTGTTTTGCGGGCCGCGTTGCAGCAGTTCGTACATGTCAATGTCGTCCATCAGCGCTTCTTTGGCCAGCAATACGGCTTTTTCTGCCGTGCCGCCCACACCAATACCCAAAATGCCGGGCGGGCACCAGCCAGCACCCATGGTGGGTACGGTTTTGAGTACCCAGTCGACAATGGAGTCGCTCGGGTTCATCATGATGACTTTGCTCTTGTTTTCTGAGCCGCCACCTTTGGCTGCCACAATGATGTCGAGCTTGTTGCCCGGCACCATTTCCACATGAATGACCGCTGGGGTGTTGTCCTTGGTGTTTTTGCGCTCAAAAATGGGGTCGTTCAGTACCGAAGCGCGCAGCACGTTGTCCGGGCAGGTGTAGGCGCGGCGCACGCCTTCATTGATAGCGTCGTTGAAAGATCCGGTGAAGCCTTCAAAGCGGATATCCATGCCGATTTTGACAAACACGTTGACAATGCCGGTGTCCTGGCAGATCGGGCGCTTGCCCTGTGCACACATGAGCGAGTTGGTGAGTATCTGTGCAATGGCGTCTTTGGCGGGGGCGCTTTCTTCACGCTCGTAAGCGCGTGCCAGATGTGCAATGAAGTCTGCCGGGTGGTAGTAGCTGATGTACTGCAAGGCGCCGGCGACGCTTTCGATCAGATCTTCCTGCTTGATGGTAGTCATGATATTTCCGTGGGTTGTATGGTTATTGACGATTCAACACGCGGGCCGCTTTTCAGCTAAAACAATGCTGGCATTGCGATGACTGGTGCCGCATTGGAGAGAAAACCAGCCGGCGTGTATAGTAGCGCATGAAACATTTGCTATTTTGACAAACTTTGTGCCTGGCAGTTTGAGCCAGCACAGGAGACGCACTGATGAATACGAGAATTGAAAAAGATACGTTTGGGCCGATTGAGGTTCCTGCTGACCGGTTGTGGGGGGCACAGACACAACGTTCACTGCAGAATTTTAAGATTGCCGGTGACCGTCAGCCGCCGGAGGTGATCAGGGCGCTGGCGCAGGTGAAGCGCTCTTCTGCGCTGGTTAATCATGCGCTGGGCCTGCTGGATGAGAAAAAAGCCCGGGTTATTGTGACCGTAGCCGACGAGATTATTGCAGGAGAGCATCCGGAGGAATTTCCGCTGGTGGTATGGCAGACCGGTTCTGGTACGCAGACCAATATGAACGTGAACGAGGTGATTGCCAACCGGGCCAGTGAACTGCTGGGGGGGAAACGCGGCGAAGGCCGCCTGGTGCACCCCAATGATGATGTAAATAAAAGCCAGTCGTCCAACGATGTGTTTCCCACCGCCATGCATGTGGCGGCGGTGGATGCCATCAGTCACAAGCTGTTGCCGGCGATAGATGTGTTGCATGCCACGTTAAAAGCCAAATCTGAGGCATTTGCCGGTATTGTGAAAATCGGGCGCACCCATTTGCAGGATGCCACGCCTTTGACGCTGGGGCAGGAGTTTTCGGGCTACGTGTCGCAACTGGAACACTGCAAGCTGCATATTGAGCTGACGCTGAACCACCTGTGCGAACTGGCGCTGGGCGGTACAGCGGTAGGTACCGGGCTGAATGCGCCCAAGGGCTATGCTGAAGCCGTAGCCAAAGAACTGGCCGGGCTGACGGGCCTGCCTTTTGTAACGGCACCCAACAAGTTTGAGGCGCTGGCCTCCAACGACGCGATGGTCAATGCACATGGCGCGCTGAAAACGCTGGCTGCCAGCATGATGAAAATTGCCAACGATGTGCGCTGGCTGGCCAGTGGGCCGCGTTGCGGCATTGGCGAGATCAGCATTCCGGAAAATGAGCCGGGCTCATCCATCATGCCGGGTAAGGTGAATCCGACACAAAGCGAAGCGGTCACCATGTTGTGCGCCCAGGTGTTTGGCAACGATGTGGCTATTAATTTTGGCGGTGCATCGGGTAATTTTGAGCTGAATGTGTTCAGGCCGATGGTGGCATGGAATTTTATTCACAGCGTGAATCTGCTGGCAGACGGCATTGTGAGTTTCAATGAGCATTGCGCGGTGGGCATTGAACCGAACCGCGAACGCATTGCTGATTTGCTGGAGCGTTCGCTGATGCTGGTGACGGCGCTGAACCCCCATATTGGTTATGACAAGTCAGCGCAGATTGCGAAAAAAGCGCACAAGGAAGGCAGCAGCCTGCGCGAAGCGGCGCTGGCACTGGGGTATGTGACAGCTGAGCAGTTTGACGCCTGGGTGAAGCCGCAGGACATGGTGGGTGGCCGCTAATAAGCCTGTATTTGAGAACCGCTATCCGATGGGGCGCAATGTCCGGTTGCTGCCCCATTGTTGTTTTGGTATGTTGGGGCATATGATTCTGCACCCAACATAATCATTCAAGTTTGAGGGGGCAGGACTATACACCACAGAAGATCGCCTTTATCTGGTTAAACAGTTTTTACGAAAGTTCTCTGAAAAAACACACTACAATCCGGATAAATTCACTGCAATATAAGTGGCTGCTAAGTGGCCCTCTACACCCATTTGTGTTTAAAAAATGCTTTCATTTATTTTCGCGATCATATGGTTCGGTCTCCTGTTTACGCTCGTTTGGCTAATTAACAAAACGTCGAAGAATGGGAGTTATGGTTTTGGTGCATTTTGTGTCACACTTTTTTTTATATTGACTGGTGTTTTGATAAAAATTTACGCCAGGTTAGGTGGGGATCTGGATACTGGTGGATTGCGTTGCCTGGGTAGAGATTACTTCAACCCTTGTGAAGCAGAACGTTTTGTCGTTGATGGCGCAGACCTTTCATTCTTTGGCTCCATCGTGATCGGCATAGGTGTCATCATCCTGGCGCTTCTTGTCATACGGTATGTAATGGTATTTATATTTTCTTTTTTTAAATAAAACGCCATCAACAGTTAACTTTCTCTTGTCACTGGATGGAAAGGGCCCTGTAAAAAACGGGTTCTGCGCCAGAATGGTGACAATATGGGCAGATGGCAAATATCAGCCTAGACAATAAACAGATAAGTATGCAGTTGCCAAAGAATACTGATAAAGACAGTCAAGGGTTTACTTTTTAATGATCATCCAGACGATCACGGCGACAACCACGATGACTGCACCGGTGATGAGGAGCCTGACCAACGGGTTGCTTTCATCATCGTTTTTGCGACCCAGCGAAAAAATATCGATGAAAAAATCGATGATCCATTCGATGATAGACATGGTCTCGTGTTCCTTTGGTTGGCGGTTGGTATGCGCAGCGTATTTATGACACTTTATTGATGATAAGAAAACCGGCGGTGGTCGCAATGATGGCCGTGATGAAGATAGGCCACCAGGGCGAGCGCGATGTGCTCCTTGCCAACCAGCCCAATGGCTTCACAATGCAGAAATAGAAAAGCTCAACGATGAATGCGCACAGTATTTCACCCATGAATGTTTTGTACTTGCCTGTATGTTTTAGGTGTCTTAAATAAACTTCAATACCACCATGCCGATGACAAGAAGCGCGGCCAGAACCAGCATGAGTTTAAAGAAGAAGGTTCCGGCTTTTCCCAGGGGTTCTGTTCTGTTTTTTTTAGATAAAAGCTCTGGTAAGAGTTCAATCATTGCAAATTCTATCAAAGTTTCATGTAATTAAATATATATTTATATGTAAATATAACATGTAAATTTTGAAAAATCCTTAAAATAGATGGAGGTGGTCAGGATTGGTTTTCGTGGTTTTAAACGATGAGCCGGCTGGGCTGCATGGAAAAATGGCTACAATGCAAAGCAACGTATCAGCTGATTATTCCCACGTATGAACAACAAAGTGCCAAATCCTGTGCCAAGTATTGGCTGGGTGTCTTTAGGCTGCCCGAAAGCCCTGACCGATTCCGAAGTAATCCTGACGCAACTGAGTGCCGAAGGGTATGCGACTTCGCCCAGTTTTGCCGGGGCTGATCTGGTGATTGTGAATACCTGTGGTTTCATTGACGATGCAGTGAAGGAAAGTCTGGATACGATTGGCGAGGCGCTGGCCGAAAACGGCAAGGTGATTGTGACGGGCTGCCTGGGCGCGCGCACCAACGATCAGGGCGGCAACTGGGTGAAAGAGGTGCACCCCAGCGTGTTGGCTGTGACCGGGCCGCATGCACTGCAGGAGGTGATGGATGTGGTGCACGAGCATCTGCCCAAGCCGCATGACCCGTTTACCGATCTGGTGCCGTCGCAGGGTATCAAGCTCACGCCCAGGCATTATGCGTATTTAAAGATCAGCGAGGGATGTAACCATCACTGCACGTTCTGCATTATTCCGGATTTGCGTGGCACGCTGGTGTCGCGCCCGATTGGCGATGTGCTGACCGAAGCGAAAAAGCTGTTTGACGCCGGTGTGAAGGAACTGCTGGTGGTAAGCCAGGACACATCGGCCTATGGTGTGGATATCAAATACCGTACCGGCTTTTGGGAAGGCCGCCCGGTGAAAAGCCGCCTGCTGGAACTAGTGCAGACGCTGGGCGCGCTGGCAGAGCCTTATGGCGCGTGGGTGCGGCTGCATTATGTGTACCCGTACCCCAGTGTGGATGAAGTGATTCCGCTGATGGCGCAGGGGCTGGTGTTGCCGTATCTGGATGTGCCGATGCAGCACGCGCACCCCGATGTGCTCAAGCGCATGAAGCGCCCGGCCAGCGGCGAGCGTAACCTGGAGCGGATTCAGGCCTGGCGCAGCATGTGCCCGGAAATTGTGATTCGCAGCACATTCATTGCCGGGTTTCCGGGTGAGACGGAAGCCGAGTTCCAGTACTTGCTGGATTTCATGCACGAAGCGCAGATTGACCGCGCCGGCTGTTTTGCCTATTCGCCGGTGGAAGGTGCCAAGGCCAATGAATTGCCGGGGCAGTTGCCGCAGGAGGTCAGGGAAGAACGGCAGGCACGCTTTATGGAAGTGGCCGAAGAGGTTTCGGTGAGCAAGCTGCAAAAACGCATTGGCGCCACGATGCAGGTGCTGGTAGACCATGCGCCGGGCCTCGGCAAAAAGGGCGGCCGTGGCCGCAGCTATGCCGATGCGCCTGAGATTGATGGTGTGGTGCATTTGCTGCCGCCGGAAAAAATCAGCAAGCGGCTACATGTGGGCGAATTTACCAAAGCGGTGATTGTGGATGCGCAAGGGCACGACCTGATTGCCAGGCCGATTTGAGGCTGTGCTGTCACGAATGCAGTGTTGGCAGGGAACGGTGGTGTTGTATGTGTATACAATGAACACCATCTATTCTGAATAATAACGGGTGCCATGTATTACCGCTGCGGGCAGTTGGAGCTGATTCATCTGCAGGACTGCCATGTTGCTTATCCTGAGCATAACCACGCTTGCACATTCACGGTGGGAATGGTTCTGGCTGGCGGGGTTATGCTGGAACACCGGCAGCAGGCACGCAGGATTTTACCCGGGCAGATGTTCTGGATTGCACCGTATGAAGTGCACGCCATCACGCCTGTATCTGCATATGACATGCTGTCGTTGTCGGTTCATGTCGACCTGATGCAGCAGGAACATATGCCCACTGTTGTGGGCGTGTTGCAGCAGGCGCTTTCATGTGTTTTTAAGCATGGCCATTTGCAGGCTGGTTGCATTGAACGGTTCAGGCAGACGCTTGAAGCGATATGCGCATGGCAGCAGGTGCATTTGCATACGCCTGAACTTTTGCTGAAAATGAAGCATTTGCAGCAAAGCGCCGAGGATGCAGAAATGGGGCTGGAGCGGTTGGCTGTGCAAGTGGGTATGAGCAAATACCACCTGATCAGAAAGTTTAAGCGCGAATGCGGGCTGACGCCGCATCAGTTTCAGATTCAGGGCAAGGTCAGAAAGGCCCAGCGCCTGCTGGAGCAAAGTGGTTCCATTGCCGGTGTTGCGCAGGATGCCGGGTTCTATGACCAGAGCCATCTGACCCGGCATTTTAAACATCTGTTAGGATTAACCCCCTGCGCATATAAGCGGGTCTTCATACCAATCAGGTTATCAACCGGATATCCGGAGTAATACAGCTTAGTCAAGTGGACATGGTTGTATTTCGAGTGGGTATGTGGAGGTCAAGGATTTTTATCCAAGGGGATTTATATGCCGATGAGTCTACCGCAAGGTATGCAGATGTACTTTCAGAAGTTTGCATTAGGGGAAATGCCTTACAAAGCGTTTGACCAATGGCTATGCTCTCATGCTGCGCAGTTAGAGGAGCATATGGCAGATGAAGCATATTTGAATCTGATATCGACAAATTTCAATGTGTTTGAAGAACGTTTATCAGCTCGAAGGCTGGTTGCGAGTGTACTTCAAGAAAAAGAAATGACATCATGGATAAAAGAGTTAGAAAAAAAAGTTTCTCAAACACTTAAGCAGATAGAGCAGGTATTTCATGGTGTTTCCAGAGAAGGGGGCATTTCACTTTCTCAGGCAGGCGTTTTGGATAAGGGTGGTGCGCATAATGAGTTTGTATCTGTAGCTTTGTTTGATGTGGATAAGTGCTGGCAGGATGTTCCCGACAGTGAGATCGTGCATCATGCAGAAGCGTTGCTTTTTCTAGATGAAATAGGGATACGCTATTATCTTCCCGCATACATGGTGTTTGCATTAAAAAATAGTGGTGTAGAAAAAGGGGCTACCAATATGGATTTTTCATGGTCCATACATATGATTTTGGTTACTCTTTCCTCACCATGTCAAGAAAGAAATGAGCGCTTCCAACTTTTTTCATTGCAACAAAAAGAAGTGGTCTGTCAATTTCTTGCGTTAATGATGATACATCCAATTGGTATAGGCGCTGATTACCATGAGGCTGCCTATACAGCCATGACCACGTATTGGAAGCGTTTTTACAAAGAGAGCGAAGGGTTCAAGCTGTCAACATAACGCAGGCATGAATTTGGCAAGCAGGTACAGGCCGTTTTTTTCGGCAATCACTTCGTGCGGCTGTTTTGCAGGTAAAACAGCCAGTGTGCCGGGGCGGTAAGTGATCTGCTTGCCTTCGGTGATGCATTGGCCGGTTCCGGCGATGACTTCATGTGTTTCCAGTTGTGTTGGGTGCGTATGCAGCCCGATGCGTTTGCCCGGCGCGATGCGTACCAGGTGGTAGCTGAATTGCCCGTGGGTATGCGCAGCGGTGATCAGGTGCTTGAGTTCAACGCCGTCAAACTGTGGGTGTTTGTGCCACGGCAGTGCAGCGCAGTCTGTGGTTGAATCGGGTGAGTCGGGTGAATTGGGCAGATGGCATTGGCCTGTGCTGAATTGTTCAAACAGGTTTTGTGTTTGCATGTAGGTGCCTTTCTGAAAAATGGTGTTTTCCAGTGTAGGCACGCACTGCGGTTTGGGATTGTACAAAATTGCGCTTTTGGCAATTGAATTGAAAACGCCCCCAAATTCAGGTTTTTGTAACAGGAGGCGCAATGAAATCCATTACCAGTTCGGTGAATTGTTCGGGAACCTCAAGGTTGACGAAGTGCCCGCTTTCTGAAAGTTCTACATAACGTGCGTTGTGCATGGTTTGTGCCATGGCGTAGGCTTGTGCGGCAGGAATCAGCGGATCCTGCCGGCCGGTGATCCACAATGTAGGACACTGGATTTGCGTAAGTGCATTGCTGCGGTCAAATGCCAGTTGGGCTTGCAGTGCCAGTTGGTAAATACGCGGATGGATGTCGCTCATGCAGCGCATGGCAAGCTCAACGCCCGCAGCATCGGCCTGGGGTGCGGTATAAGAAAGCAGCATGCGGCGTGCCAGTTGCGGCATGGTCTGTCCGCCGTTCAACGCCTGTGCGCTGTGATCCTGCAATGTTAGGTGGGCTTCGCGCGCATTGCCTTTTACCGCTGGCAGGGTGGCTGCCAGGATGAGTTTATCAACCAGGTCGGCACGGCGCAAAGCAACTTCCAGTGCGATCATGCCGCCAATGCCATGGCCTAGCAATACCACCGGGCGCTGCTGTTCATGTTGCAGCGCTTCAATCAGCTGGATGCAACTGCGTGCCATGGTCTGTACCGAATATGGTTCCTGCGGCACGCTGGCCGCATAACCGGGCATGTTCCATGCAACAGAGCGCCAGCGCAGGTTGGCAAAGTCTTCCGACTGCGGGGCAAAGCTCTGCGCTGTGCCGCATGCATCGTGCAGCATCAGAATGGTAGGACCGGAGCCCAGCAAGGAAAAGGTGGGAAGGCGCATGGAGATGACCCGTCTGCTGAAAATAATTAGATGAAGGTCAATATGGAATATTCAACCCCTGCTCTAAGGAGCGTGTTTTTGGGGAGAGGTCTGTGCAGGGTTCTTCCATACGCATGTGATAGAAAAATGCAAACATGCGTATGGAATGTATAAGCGGGTTGACTAACCGACGATGGCCTGGCTTTTAAGCTGTGCAATGGTGTCTTTGGATATGCCAATGGATTGCAGTACTTCGTCGGTATGCTGCCCCAGCGCCGGCGGGGGTGAGCTCAATACCGGCGGGGTATCGCTCAGGCGTACCGGGCTGGCCACGGTGTAAACCGGTGCGGTGGTGACGCCATCGACCTGGGTGGGCGGCAGTTCTACACGCAGACCACGGGCCTGCACCTGCGGGTCTTTGAACACGTCAGACATCTGGTTGACCGGGCCGCAGGGTACGGCTTTGCCTTCCAGCGCGTCAACCCACTGCACCGTGGCTTTGGTGCGGGTGACGTCCGAGATCATCGGCACCAGTACCTCACGGTTGATGACGCGTGCCTTGTTGGTGGCAAAGCGTTCGTCTTTGGCCCATTCGGGTTTGCCGATCACGCCGCAAAAGCGTTCAAACTGGCCGTCGTTGCCTACAGCGAGCAGCATGTTGCCGTCTGCGGTGGGGAAGGTCTGATACGGTACGATGCTGGGGTGCGAATTGCCCTGGCGCACTGAGTCGCGCCCGGCGTTGAGGTAGGCCGATACCTGGTTGGCCAGAATGGCGGTGGAAACGTCCAGCAGCGCCATATCGACATACTGGCCTTTGCCGGTTTTGTGGCGCGATTCCACTGCTGCCAGAATGGCTGTGCTGGCGTAGATGCCGGTGAGGATGTCAATCACGGCCACACCGGTACGCATTGGGCCACCGCCCGGGGCATCATCGGGCTGGCCGGTGATGCTCATGAGGCCGCCGGAAGCCTGAATCAGCAGGTCATACCCGGCGCGCGGCGCGTAAGGGCCGGTCTGACCAAAGCCGGTGATGGAGCAATAGATCAGGCGCGGGTTGAGTTTTTGAAGGCTTTCGTAGTCCAGCCCGTATTGTTTCAGTCCGCCGACTTTGTAGTTTTCAACGACGATGTCGCTTTGCTTGGCAAGTTCGCAGATGAGTTTCTGGCCTTCTGGGGTGGAGATGTCCACCGCGACAGAACGTTTATTGCGGTTGCAGCACAGAAAGTAGGTGGCAAGCTGGGTCGGATCGCCGTTTTCGTCGGCAATGAAGGGAGGGCCCCACTGGCGCGTGTCGTCTCCCACTTTGGGTCGCTCGATTTTGATTACATCGGCGCCCAGATCGGCCAGTATCTGGGTGCACCAGGGGCCGGCCAATATGCGGGAAAGGTCTAAAACGCGCAGTCCTGCCAGTGCAGAACCGGAGGCGGCGGTAGAAGTTGTCATGCCTTGTCTCCAATCAGATGATTGACCAGGCTAACAGCAGCCAGCCAGACGATATTGGAACGCGGACTGCCTGCCTGTATGTTTGTTATGGATTCGGTTGCGCTTCAAGGGGCATGTGCCCCTCAAAGTTCAGCAGGGCACTTTTGCAGCGCCCTGTTGTCAGCGGTTTCAGTTGGCAAAAGCCGCGAGGCCGGTTTGTGCGCGTCCCAAGATCAGGGCATGGATGTCGTGCGTGCCTTCGTAGGTGTTGACAACTTCCAGGTTGACCAGGTGGCGCGCAACGCCGAATTCGTCAGAGATGCCGTTGCCGCCCATCATGTCGCGTGCCATGCGTGCAATGTCAAGTGCTTTGCCGCAGGAGTTGCGCTTGAGGATGGAGGTGGCTTCCACCGAAGCGGTGCCTTCGTCTTTCATGCGGCCAAACCGCAGGCAGCCTTGTAGCGCCAGCGCGATTTCGGTTTGCATGTCGGCGAGTTTTTTCTGGATCAACTGGTTGGCTGCCAGCGGGCGGCCAAACTGTTTGCGGTCCAGCACATACTGGCGTGATGTGTGCCAGCAGAATTCAGCCGCACCCAGAACACCCCAGGCAATGCCAAAGCGGGCGCTGTTCAGCGCGGTGAAGGGGCCTTTGAGGCCACGGACTTCGGGGAACGCGTTTTCTTCGGGGCAGAAGACTTCGTCCATGACGACTTCGCCGGTGATGGAGGCTTTCAGGCCGACTTTACCGTGGATGACGGGAGCGGACAGGCCTTTCCAGCCTTTTTCGAGGATAAAGCCACGGATCGGGCCGGTGTTGCCTTTTTCGTCAACTTCCTTGGCCCACACCACAAACACGTCGGCAATCGGGCTGTTGGAGATCCAGGTTTTGGCGCCGGACAGTTTGTAACCGCCAGCCACTTTTTGGGCGCGGGTCACCATGCTGCCGGGGTCAGACCCGTAGTCGGGCTCGGTCAGGCCAAAGCAGCCGATGTATTCGCCGGTAGCCAGTTTGGGCAGGTATTTCTGTTTCTGGGCTTCAGAGCCGAACGCGTCAATCGGCACCATGACCAGCGAAGACTGTACGCTGAACATGGAGCGGTAGCCGGAGTCGACACGCTCGACTTCACGGGCGATCAGGCCGTAGGCAATGTAGTTCAGGCCAGGGCCGCCGTATTCTGGGGCAATGGTCGGGCCCAGCAGGCCCATTTCACCCATTTCACGAAAGATGGTCGGGTCGGTTTTTTCTTCACGGAACGCCATCTGTACACGCGGCATCAGTTTATCTTGTGCGTAGGCTGCAGCGGCATCGCGAATCATGCGTTCTTCTTCTGTAAGCTGCTGGTCAAGTAAAAAAGGATCGTCCCACTGAAATGTGGCGTGCTGCGTAGCGTTAACCATAAAAAGTCTCCATTTATTTTTTAAACATAACCGGATTGGCCATACCGCGGCCCCAGTCTGTAACCGGCAATAATACCGCTTATTCTCTTTTTTGGCAAAGCAGGGGGAACAACTGGTTCCTAACTTGCTAAGGTTTTTGCAGGCACCGGTTTCCAGCAGGTCCAGGCAATGACAATGGCAAGGCACTGCATGGCAACGATACTGGCAACAGAGCCTGGCCAGCCCCAGGCTTCAAACGCCAGCCCCGCCAGCCAGGCGCCGATGGCACCGCCCGAGTAGTATGACAAATTGTAAATGCCTGAAGCCAGTGAGCGGCCTTCATCCACATTGGTTGCAATAAAGCCGATCGAGGCTGACTGGCAGACGAACACGCCTGACGAGCAAATGATCAGGCCGAGAATGACGACCGTTAAAGAGGGAATGAGCGTGATGCAGATGCCTGCAGATGAGAACACCAGCGCCATGATCAGCACTCGCTGGCTGCCCAGCTTGCTGATGAGTCGCCCGGCCAGTGGTGTGACGAAAACGCCAATCAGGTAAACGGCAAACACATTGGCAAGCCCGGCGGTGCTGAGGTTGAAGGGTTCGTGGTTGAGCACGAAGTTGATGTAGGTGAAGCTGGCCACCAGCGAATACAGTACGCAGAACCCGACGGCGCAGGCAGCCAGCAGCCGCTTGTTTTTAAGGTGATGCGACAGCGTGACCAGACCGGCATGAAAGTTGGTGCTGGGTTTGAACTTTTGTGATGGCGGGAGTTGCTTGAACACCATGATCACGCCCATCAGGTTGATGGCTGCCAGCACCAGGAATCCGCCACGCCAGCCAATCCAGTCGCTGACGTGCCCGGTAATGAAGCGGCCACTGAAGCCGCCCATCACCGTGCCGCTGACATAGGCCGTGGTGATGCGGGCGATGTTGGTGGGCGGGAATTCTTCTGCAATATAGGCCATGGTGACCACAACGATGCCCGGCACTGCAAGCCCCTGGCAGAAGCGGAACAGCATCAGCAGATACAGGTTGGTGCATAAAGGAATCAGTGCGGTGGGAATGGTCAGCGCGATGAGTGCAAAACACAATACGTTTTTACGTCCGATGCGGTCCGACACCAGTCCCATGAAAGGTGATACAGCCGCCATGGCAAACAGGGTGACGCCCACCACCATGCCGGCCTGGGTGGCCGTGGTGTCAAAATCGGCTTTGATCATGGGCAGGATGGACTGAATGGCGTACACATCCAGAAAAGCAAAAAAACCGATGAACCAGATAATGACCGGGGAGGCGGTCGCACCTGGCAGGGGTCCTTTGAACAGTGATGAGCTTTTGAGTTTTTGCAAAAACATATGGATCAGGGCCGTGTATGCGGGGGATATACAGTGCAATGGCCTAAACATTCTGAGTGCTTTGGGGCTATTGCCGACGCCTTGGGGGCTGTTAATCGTACTCTTGCTGCCAAGGGAGAGGAAAACGGTCAATCATTTCAAGCCGCCATTGAGCTGTTGGTACGAGCAGTTCTGGCATGGAAAAAGAGCCCTGAATTTCCGCATTCAACAGGCAAAATGATACGCCAGATAGCCAACTATTGAGGAAAATCATTGTATAGGCCCTGCTGGCATTGCATAATAGAGGGCATCTATGCGTAGAAATATCCCATCCACTCAAGCTTTATTATGTTTTGATGCGGCTGCCCGGCATGAAAGCTACACGCGCGCAGCCCAAGAGCTGGGGCTAACCCAGGGCGCCATATCCAGGCAGATTGCATCACTGGAGCGGTTCATGCAGATCCGGCTGTTCCGCCGTACGCGCCATGGCGTTGAGTTGACTGTGGCCGGAAGAGATTATGCTAACCTGGTTGCTGCCAGGCTGGGGGCGCTTGAGCTCGATACGCTGGATGCCATGGCTTATCAGAGCGGCATGGCATTGAATCTGGCAACCATGACCACATTTGCGACCACCTGGCTGATTCCACGGCTGGGGTCTTTGAAAGCGTTGTTCCCGGAAATGGTGATCCATATGGATGCCTTTTCAAAGCCGTTTTTGTTTTCCCAGACCCGGTTTGACGCCGCGCTTTTCTGCGGAGAGCCAGAGGTGATGGATACCTGGTCGGGGGTAACGACCACGCTGCTGATGGAAGAAAAAGTGGTGCCTGTGTGCAGCCTGGATTACATGGCCGAGATTCGGGAGCGCATCGGCAATCGCAGGAAGAAGATGCTGGAACCGGCTGATCTGATCGGAAGCAACCTGTTGCAGATTACGTCGCGCCCGGATGGCTGGCGGCGCTGGTTTGTTGCACAGGGAACGATACCGCCGGCACAGCCATTCTCCACCCGTGGCCCGCGTTATGAATCGTTTGCGATGATTGTGGCCAGTGCCATTCATAACCTGGGGGTGGCGTTGGTGCCGGAACTGCTGGTGGCAGAGGAATTGCAGGAAGGTAAGCTGATCAAAGCCTGTAAAGCCAAGCGCTGGGGCTACCGGAATTATTACCTGGTGGTGCCTGAGCAGCACCAGAAAAGTAAGATTTTGCAGCGTTTTCAGCAATGGCTGCAAGATGAATTGAAAGCGTATTCCGAGCAAAAATAAGCGTCTTTTGCCGTGCTGACCCATCGTGGATCATGCTCAGCGGGCAAAGGCTCATGCTGCTGGACAAAATAAAACGGGGCATCAATGCCCCGTTTCACTTTTCATAGACCTGAAAAATTTTCAGAATTGTAGGCACTTATTTTTTGCGCGGTGCGGCAGAATTAATCGCCACCACAGCCTCACTGGTCAGCAGGCGGAACACCAGCGTTTCTTCCAGGTACAGCTTGACGCTTTCATCGGAATGGCTCTGGTAGCCAATGGACAGATCGCGCCCCAGGCTGAGTTCAAAGTCACCTCCGCGCATCGACAGGATGAATGCGCCCTGAATTGCCGGAGCCCAGACGATGTCTGCCGGAACCAGGCGGCGAATGTGGCTGATGACCGGATAGCCGTCGTCGCTGGCTTCGCTCAGGCGGGTGTAGGCTTCAGCCCCCATGACGATGACGTATGGGCCTTCCACGCCGGCTAAGCGCAGCTGTTTCAAGGCCGCAGCAATCACATCGGGGTAGTCGTCTGCGTCGTTGGGCAGTGTCAGCACCGGGTTGGAAGTGCCGGCGCGCATGCCTTCCATGCCCCCGTTGGAGAAGCCTTCAAAAACGATGCGGTCTTCTGCGTAAGCCAGTTTTTCGGCGGCATCTTTGGCAGGCTGCCAGTCGGAATCGTCTGATCCGCGCTCGACCGCATCAATGTCTTCGCGGTTCAGTGTGAAGGGCACACGGAGCTTGACCAGTGGCAGAACCTCATGCTGATAGGTGATCACTTCTTTATCCGAGGTTTTCAGAGGCTTGAGGTGCCCGGTGCCTACCGAAGTAAATTTAGCGCCGTGCGGGCCATTGATGTCAACCACGCGGCGTGCGCCCAGGTTGCGCTTGAAGGTGCGAACAACTTCTTCTTCAATTTGCGCCCAGGCTTCATCGGAAACAGGTGCAAGTTCTCTGTGCAGATTATTCATATTCATTCTCCTTGTGCGCAAAGGCTTTAGATCAGTTAATCTTGTTTTGAACAACGTTCATCAAATATTTTGCGGATTTTGCTTCAGCGACCCTATGCTCAATGAGCCATCAGTATTTTTGGATGCAGAGGCCGCAGAGGCTGCCGGTGCGGCAGGCGCCACAGGGGCAGGATTTTCTGCGACATCTTCGGGTGTAATGATTGGTGCTTCTGTCGGTGTAATCGCTTGCGACTCGCGCTCGGCCAGGCTCTCCAGCAAAGGAACTGAAGGAATAAAAAACAATGTGCCCGTGATCGCGGTGCTGAAATCCAGCAAACGGTCGTAGTTCCCCGGTGGATCGCCAATGAACATGTTGGACAGCATGCGTTCAGTGACTTCAGGGTTGCGAGCATAGCCTAAAAAATAGGTGCCAAATTCGCCTGTAGAGGGGCTGCCAAAAGGCAGGTTGTCACGCACGATTTTCAGTTCGTTGCCATCTTCATCTGCAATGTTGGTGACGGCATTGTGCGCGTTGGCAGGTTTGACGTCGTCGTCCAGTTCAATATCGTCAAATTTACGCCGGCCAATCGCGCGCTCCTGCTCCTCAACAGGCAGCTTGTTCCATTCATCCATGTTGTGCAAGTATTTCTGCACAATCACATAGCTGCCGCCCGAAAATTCCGGGTCTTCTTCACCCACGACAGCAAATTCGTAGGCTTCATCGCCGGTAGGGTTCTCTGTTCCATCGACAAAACCCACCATGCTGCGGGCGTCAAAGTAGCGAAAGCCGTGCACTTCATCAACCGGCTCAACGTCACCGCCGAGTTTCACCATGATCTGGCGTGCCAGTTCAAAACACAAATCCATGGTGTTGGCGCGCAGGTGGAAAAAGATATCTCCAGGCGTTGACGGCGCCGTATGTTTATCGCCCCGGTATTCAGGTAAAACATGCAGTTTGGCCGGACGGGGTGAGCCAAATAAACGGTCCCAGGCGTTGGAGCCAAACCCCATAATTGCTCTGACACTGCGGCTGGCGTCGCGCAGATTGGCGCTTCGGATCAGTGCCGCAAAATCTTCGCAGAACCCCCTGACCGCAGAGGCGCTTTCAGGTCTTTGTGCAATATTGAGCACAATGAAAATGGCATGTAACCCGGCCGGGTCAGTCACTGGCTGATGCTCGTTTGCAATGGATGGTTGTGCAGTATTTGTTGTACTCATGATGTTTGAGGCTTCTTTCATATTGAATTTTCAGCGCAACGGCCATAATGGGCAGCATGAATTATTCTGACTTTATGCCGCCATCGTGTTTGAGTTTAACGTCTATGCACAAGTCCTTGTTATTCAGGCTAAGAGCCCGTTGAATGTGTGTATGTATTTGTCTTGGTATTTGCCCTATTTGGCCGCTGCTGCATCATAAATATAATAAAAGCATTGAAGTGCTGCCGGAAAATTATCAGTGAGCATGGTGCTTGTTGAGTGTAGCCATGAGGTGGGCTAGGGTATAAATTCGGGTGGCACAATCAAACGGTTTTAAATTGGTAATGGAATGATGGATATTGGTTTGGTCAGTTGGCAGCAGGAGGTTCCTCGTCACTTCACATCTAAAATCAAAAACCTGGCGGTGCAACAATCCTTGACAGGCATGCTGAAAAAAAGGCCACATGCTTTTTCAGTGCAGTTGCTGGCCTTGAAAGCAGATAAAGCCACTGAGCATGGCATATTTTCGCAGGAGCATTCCACATGGATGCGGGAAGTTTTTTTATGCCTGGATGGTGTGCCTGTGGTGCAGGCGCGCAGTGAATGCCTCAACGTACCGGACTCACCGTGGCTGAGCATGCTGGATCGGGGAGAGTCACCCTTGGGACAGACATTGTTTGGCACACAAGCCCCCACTTTTCAGAGAACCCCGTTTGAATACAACGCAGAGCCCTTGTCCGTCCCGATTTATCAGCAGTGCTGTACGCCAGACGCATTACGTTATTGCCGCCGTTCTGTGTTCCAACTGAACGGACATGCATTGTTAATGATGGAATCATTTTTGCCGCAGATTGAGCACTTCATGTAAAAAAACAAGCGGTTTGTTGTAATAACATCAAAGATAAACATTGCGGTGTTTGCGGGTGTTCCTCATAGGGCTGACAATCGCTATCGGCTGGTATACGATAGAAGCTTATTGATGTAAAAAACGGGGAATCTGCCCTGTCTTGTAAAAAGTAAAGCCACTGAGAATTAAAAGGAAAATGATCATGAAACTTTATTATTCACCGGGAACCTGTTCACTGGCCTCATCTATCGCGCTGCATGAAGCAGGCCTTCCGTTTGAGCTGGTATTGGTTGACCTGAAAACACATAAAACCAAAGCCGGCGAAGACATGTATGCCATTAACTCCAAAGGCTATGTACCTATCCTTGAACTTGATAATGGCGAACGTCTGACAGAAGGCGCTGTTATTCTGCAATACATTGCCGATCAGGTTCCGGGCAAAAGGCTAATGCCTGAGGCGGGTTCCATGCCACGTTACCGTGCCATGGAATGGTTGAACTACATTGGCACAGAAGTACATAAAAGCTATAGCCCCTTGTTTAACGCCTCTATGCCGGCAGAAGCCAAACAGTTTGCCATAGACAAATTGTCTGTGCGCTTCAAATGGGTGGATGCGCAACTGGCAGGCAAACAATACCTGATGGGTGATGCTTTCTGTGTTGCCGATGCTTACCTGTTCACTGTGACCCGTTGGGCGCCAGGTTTGAATGTTCCGCTGGACCATTTTTCAAATCTGAACGAATATATTGACCGGGTGAAAGCACGTCCGGCAGTACAGGAAGCGCTGAAAGCTGAAAAGCGGTAACCTTTCTTATTTCCAATTGACAAAAGCCCCCGCTAAGGGGCTTTTTCTTTTTCGGGAGCGTTGAGAGGGAGAATAAGGCACCGGAGGGAATAGCATAGTAAAAGTCAGGGAGAAGATAGTCACTTGACAAAGATGAATGAAGGGTGCTATAGTTCATGTCTTCGCTGAATTACAGCGCAGCTGCAAGGCGTGATGAGAGGAAGGCTCCCTGATGAAAAGTGAGGGGGCTTTTTAATCGGTTAAG